>JAICKK010000131.1 GCA_025927955.1 Nocardioidaceae bacterium | reverse complement strand
TGCCAGCTCAGCGGAGGCAGCATCGACGCCATGTCATGCATGTCATGCATGTGATGCATCGGACGGTGATCCCCTTCGGCCGGACCTCAGCGCCCACGGTAGTCCACGCACGCAGCCGGCCCGCCGGGACCTCAGCTCAGGATGCCGTGCCTCAGGTTCCAGCGCTGCGCGCCCTGGTAGGCGTCGACCATGCCCCAGACCCAGAACCCCAGGACGCCGATGATCCCCACCAGCACGATGAGCAGCACCCAGCTGATCGCGTAGCCCACGAGGATGGCGATGCCCTTGCCGGCCTCGCCGTTCATCATGGTGCCCAGCCCCGGGATGAAGAAGGACGCGAGCAGCGCGAGGGCGGGGCTCTTCGGTGCGACCTGGAGAGGGGGCTGGGCCGGATAGGGAGCCGGCTGCCCGTAGCCGTACCCGTACGGCGGCTGCTGGGGTGGCTGCGACGGGTACGACGGCCCCTGCTCGTGCGATGGCTGGTCGGTCATCTCTCGCCCCCCGATGTGCGCCCGATGTGGTTCGTGGACCCGGCCAGCATGACACGGCGGCCGGGCTCGCGAGCGGTTTCTCCGCAGGGCGTGCGACGACCGGCTGCCCGCCGTACGGAGGCGTCCTGGTCGTCGACGACGGCCGCCGCTCAGCCCGCCCACGGGAAGCGGCGTCGCCAGTCCTCGGCCTGGCGACGCTGCTCGGGAGTGGGCTGGGGCACCGGGCGGATGGAGGCGCGGAACCGGCGGCCGTCCAGGCGCACCGTGCCGGTCACCACGCACACCTTGTTGCGGTGCCACACGACCTCGCCGGAGACGTAGTACGCGCCCGCCGCGCCGGGGGAGAGGTCGAAGACCACGTGGTACTCCATCATCCCTGCCGGGTCACTGGCCGGGGAGGCCGCTGGCGCGGCACAGGCTCTTGGGGATGTCGGCAGTGCGGTCCTCCCGGACCAGCGTGAAGAGCCGCCGCGACCGCTGGGGGTCCCAGTGCACCGCGAGGTCGGAGATCGGCACTCCGCAGGTCAGACCGTTCTTGCCGTTCACCCGGGTCATCGCCCAGGCGAAGCGCATGGTCGCGAGCAGGCCGGTGTCCTTTCCGACCCGCAGCGAGTCCGAGCCCGCCATCGCCAGCCGGTAGTACCTGACCGGGTTGATGATGGTCCACGGCGAGATCGCCTTGTCGCCGACGGCGCTGACCACCTCCCGCTGGTGCTGGGCGCGCGCGATGTCACCGAGGCCGGACGTGTGCCGCGACCGCGCGTAGCCGAGCGCCTGCGTGCCGTCCACCTCCTGGCAGCCCTTCTTGATGTCGAGGTTCGCGAGCTTGTCCACCATCTTCTGCTTCGGGCAGATCCGCACGCCGCCGACCGCGTCCACGACGTCGATGAACCCCGCGAACCCGATCTCGACGTAGTCGTCGATGCGGATGCCGGTGTCCTTCTCGATGGTCCTCTCCAGCAGCCTGGGGCCGCCCCATGCGAAGGCGGCGTTGATCTTGCTGGTGCCGTGCCCCGGGATGTCGACCAGGGAGTCGCGGGGGATGGACATGAGCAGGTTGGGCCCGGAGCCGGTGTGCAGCAGCATGATCGTGTCGGTACGACGCCCCTCCGCCTTGCCGACGCCGTAGGCGATCTGCTGCTTGCGGGTGAGCCCCGCGCGGCTGTCGCTGCCGACCAGGAGGTACGTCGTGCCGGGCTGCTCCGCCGGCCGGGCGCCGGGGGGCGTCGCGGCGACGCGGTCGATCTTCGACCAGGCCACGATCGGCACGACGACGAGGAACACCACCCACAGGGCGATGAGGTACTTCACCCAGCCGATGCGGGGTCGCAACCGCCTGGTCCGGCGTGGTCCTCGCGGCGGTCCGGCGGGCGGGCGGGAGGGAGGTGGGGACTGGTAGGGGCGGCCCTGCCGCGGCGAGTGGTCCCGGGGCTCCTGCGGCCGGTTCGTGGTCGGGAGCAGCCTGGTGGGCTCGGGGTCGCGGGAGGACGGCTCGTCCTGCCGACCGCCGTACAGCCAGGCGAAGTCCGGCTCGTCACGGCCGTCCGGGTCGGGGCGCGAGCGGTCGGGCATGCCGCAGACGCTACCTGCGCGCACCACGCGCGGGCGTGACCGCAGGGAGTTGCGGGGCCTCGGCGCGCCGCCCCAGGTGGGGCCGGTGTGGCTGGTGATACTGAAGGGCCCTCGCTGCCGCCCCGGAAAGGCCCCACCATGCCGTCCGTCTCCGTGACCCGCGGTGACCAGCGCACCGCCCTGGCCCGCGTCCGGTTCCGCCGGGCGATCACGCTGCTCGTGATGACCCTGCTCGTGCCCGGCTCCGCCCAGCTGGTCGCCGGCCGTCGGGACGTGGGGCGCATCGCGCTGCGGGTCGCGATGGGCGTGGTCGGGCTCCTGCTCGTGGTCGTCCTGCTCGGGCTGGCCTGGCACGGCCTCATCTACTGGATCGCGAGCAACACGGCGATGCTCGGCCTCATCCGGCTCGTCCTGTGCGCGCTCGCGGTGGGCTGGGCCCTGCTGTTCATCGACGCCTGGCGCCTGGGGCAGCCCCTGGAGCTGCTGCAGAAGCAGCGCCTGGCGATGGTGGCCCTCAACGGGATGCTCTGCTTCGCGGTCGCCGGCTCCCTGCTGTTCGCCTCCCACCTCGTCGCGGTCCAGCGGGGCTTCGTCACCGCGATGTTCGGCGACGGCACGGCCACCGCCGCCCACGACGGGCGCTACAACGTCCTGCTGCTGGGCGGCGACTCCGGGTCCGACCGGTGGGGCCTGCGGCCGGACAGCATCACGGTCGCCAGCGTGGACGCCGACACCGGCCGAACGGTGCTGTTCGGGCTGCCGCGGAACATGATGAACTTCCCCTTCGCCAAGGGGTCGGTGATGGCGGCGCAGTACCCGAAGACCTACAGCTGCCCGACCTGCGAGCTCAACAGCCTGGCCACGTGGTCCGCCGACCACAAGAGCCTGTTCAAGGGCTACGCGAACCCAGGGGTCGAGGCCACGGCCGAGGGCGTCGAGGGCATCACGGGCCTGAAGATCAACTACTACGCGATGGTCAACCTCCAGGGCTTCCGCAGCATGGTGCAGGCGCTGGGCGGCCTGACCCTCAACGTCCGCGACCGCATCCCGATCGGTGGTGTCGGCGGTCCGGTCACCGGCCACATCGAGCCCGGCGTGCAGAAGCTGAACGGCTTCCAGACCCTGTGGTTCGCACGCTCCCGGGAGAGCGCCGACGACTACTCGCGGATGGCCCGGCAGAAGTGCGTGATGAACGCCATGCTGCAGCAGCTCTCGCCCCGGACGGTCGTGACGAAGTTCGAGGCCATCGCCAAGGCCAGCGAGAAGCTCGTCACCACGGACCTTCCCGCGTCCGAGCTCGGCCGCTTCGCGGAGCTCGCGATGAAGGCGCGCACGCAGCCCATCCGGACCGTCTCGTTCGTGCCGCCGCAGATCAGCACCTCCGACCCCGACATCGCCAAGATCCACGCGATGGTCGCCAAGGCCCTCCACCGGTCGGAGGGCACGACGAAGCACGGCAACGCGCCCGCGCGGCCCCAGCCCAAGAAGGGCTTCACGCGCAGTCATCAGCAGACCGTCGGCGGTTCCATCGGCAACCTCCACGACGGCTACGCCGCCAACGAGTCCGCCGACCTGTCCAGCGCCTGCTGAGCGTCGACCTGGCCCGACGCTGGTTGAGGTGCCCGAGCCCCGGCGCTGGTTGAGGTGCCCGAGCCCCCAGGGCGAGGGCCTCGAAACCACCCGCACGTGCGCGCGCACGTGACCGTGGTTTCGAGGGCTCGGCTAGCGCCTCGCCACCTCAACCAGCGTTGGTTGAGGTGCCCGAGCCCCCAGGGCGAGGGCCTCGAAACCACCCGCACCCCTCGCGCGCACGTCACCATGGTTTCGAGGCCTCGGCTAGCGCCTCGCCACCTCAACCAACGACGGGTGCCGTCAGCGCAGCGGGGGCTCGGTCTTCTCGCGGATCTCCTCCTCGCTGACACCGGGGGCCAGCTCGACGAGGGTCAGCCCGCCGCCTTCGCCGGTGAGGGGGTCGGCGGGGTCGACGTCGATCACGCCGAGGTCGGTGATGATGCGCTGGACGACGCCCTTGCCGGTGTAGGGCAGCGAGCACTCGTCGACGATCTTGTAGGAGCCGTCCTTGGCGACGTGCTCCATCAGCACGATCACCCGCTTCGCGCCGTGGACCAGGTCCATCGCGCCGCCCATGCCCTTGACCATCTTGCCGGGGATCATCCAGTTCGCGATGTCACCGGCGGCCGAGACCTGCATGGCGCCGAGGATGGCGGCGTCGATCTTGCCGCCACGGATCATCCCGAACGACGTCGCGGAGTCGAAGAACGACGCCCCGGGACGCAGCGTCACGGTCTCCTTGCCGGCGTTGATCAGGTCGGGGTCCTCCTCCCCGTCGTACGGGTAGGCGCCGACGCCCAGGATGCCGTTCTCGGACTGCAGCACCAGCTCCACGTCCTCGTCGACGTAGTTGGGCACCAGCGTCGGCAGCCCGATGCCGAGGTTGACGTAGGAGCCGTCCTCCAGCTCCGAGGCGGCCCGGGCCGCCATCTGCTCACGCGACCAGGCCATGTCAGCGGTCCCTTCCCGTGCCGGCACCGGCACCGGCGGGACGCGGCCCGCTCGTGGTGCGCTTCTCGATGCGCTTGTCGGCGACCTGCTCCTCGGTGAGCGCCACCACGCGTTGCACGAACACCCCCGGCGTGTGGACGTCGTCCGGCCCGATCTCGCCGGGCTCGACCACGTGCTCGACCTCGGCGATCGTGACCCGCCCGCACATCGCCACGACGGGGTTGAAGTTGCGGGCGGACTGCCGGTACACGAGGTTCCCGTGCCGGTCGCCCTTCCACGCCCGCACCAGCGAGTAGTCGGCGACGATGGCCTCCTCGAGGACGAACTCCTTGTCGCCCTCGGGGGTGCTGAAGACGCGCACCTCCTTGGCGGGCGAGGACCGCACGACGTTGCCCTCGCTGTCGTAGCGCCAGGGCAGGCCGCCCTCGGCCACCTGGGTGCCGACGCCGGTCGCGGTGAAGAACGCGGGGATCCCGGAGCCGCCGGCGCGCATCCGCTCCGCCAGCGTGCCCTGCGGGGTCAGCTCGACCTCGAGCTCGCCGTGGAGGTACTGCCGCGCGAACTCCTTGTTCTCCCCCACGTAGGAGGAGATCATCCGCCGGATGCGGCGCCGGTAGAGCAGCACGCCGAGCCCCGCCTCGTCGACGCCGCAGTTGTTCGAGACCGCCTCGAGCTCGTCGGCCCCCTGCTCGAGCAGCGCGTCGATGAGGACGGTCGGGATGCCGCACAGCCCGAAGCCGCCGACCGCGATCCTCGAGCCGCTGGGCAGGTCGGCGACCGCCTCCGCGGCGGATGAGACAAGCTTGTCCACGAGCGAGGACCTCCGTCTTCTTCCGGGCCGCGTGACCCGGCGGGCCCACCCTAACGAGAACCGGGCGGCTAGGGTCCCAGGGGTGAGCCCCCGAACGCCCGCACCGGACTCCGGACCGGGCACCGACTGGGACGGCGTCCGCCTGCACATCGTCACCGGCAAGGGCGGGACCGGCAAGTCGACGGTGGCCGCCGCCCTGGCGCTGGCCCTGGCCTCCCGGGGCGGGACGGCCCTGCTGTGCGAGGTCGAGGACCGCCAGGGCATCGCCCAGCTGTTCGACGTCCCTCCCCTGCCGTACGAGGAGCGCCGCATCGTCCAGGGCCCCGACGACGGGGGCGCCCTCTACGCGCTGGCGATCGAGCCGGAGTCGGCGCTGCTGGAGTACCTCTCCATGTACTACCGCCTCGGCCGCGCCGGGCGCGCCCTCGACCGGTTCGGCGTCATCGACTTCGCCACCACGGTCGCCCCCGGGGTGCGCGACGTCCTGCTCACCGGGAAGATCTACGAGGCGGTGCAGCGCAACAAGCGCACCAAGAACGCCCGCAGGTACGACGCGGTGGTGCTCGACGCGCCGCCGACGGGCCGGATCGGGCAGTTCCTCAACGTGAACAGCGAGCTCGCCGGCCTGGCGAAGATGGGGCCGATCCGCAGCCAGGCCGACAACGTGATGGGCCTGCTGCACTCCGACCGTACCCGGGTGCACCTGGTGACGATCCTGGAGGACATGCCCGTGCAGGAGACCGCCGACGGCATCGAGGAGCTGCGGCGGGCCGGGCTGCCCGTGGGCGGCGTCGTGGTGAACCTCGCCCGCCGCGCCGAGCTGGGCGAGGAGGAGCGTGACCGGGCGCTGTCCGGCCGGCTCGACCCGGGGCTGCTGCGCGCGGACCTGGAGCGGGTCGGGGTCCGCGCCAGTTCGACGCTGGTCGAGGCGCTGGCCGACGAGGCCCGCGAGCACGCGGAGCGGCGCGAGCTCGAGGAGGAGCAGCGGGCCCGCATCACCGCCCTGGGCGTGCCCACCTACGAGCTGCCTCGGCTGCCCGACGGCGTGGACCTGGGCGGCCTGTACGAGCTCGCCGCCGAGCTGTGCCGTCAGGGGATGGCGTGACCGCGCCCCGCAGGAGCCGGACGTCGAGCCGGGTGGGCCCGCTCGTCGCCCGGACGGAGGGGGTGCCCACCCTCGACGTCGACGCCCTGCTGGCCGACCGCGGCACGCGCATCATCGTGTGCTGCGGCTCGGGGGGCGTCGGCAAGACCACCACGTCTGCGGCCCTCGCGCTGCGAGCGGCCGAGCAGGGCCGCCGGGTCGTGGTGCTCACCATCGACCCGGCCCGCCGCCTGGCGCAGTCCATGGGGATCGAGACCCTCGACAACGTGCCCCGCCCGGTGCCCGCCGTCGACGGCTCCTCGGGGGGCTCGCTGGAGGCGATGATGCTCGACATGAAGCGCACGTTCGACGAGGTGGTGGAGAGCGGGGCGAGCCCACAGATGGCGGCCCAGATCCTGGCCAACCCGTTCTACGACGCGGTGTCGAGCTCGTTCGCCGGGACGCAGGAGTACATGGCGATGGAGAAGCTCGGCCAGCTCCATGCGGAGGCGCGCCGTACGGGCGCCTGGGACCTGATCGTGGTGGACACGCCACCGTCCCGGTCGGCGCTGGACTTCCTCGACGCGCCGGAGCGGCTCTCGAGCTTCCTCGACGGACGGCTGATCCGGCTGCTGCTCATGCCCGCCCGGGGGCCGGCGAAGCTGATGACGGCGGGGGTCAACCTGGTCACGGGGGCGCTGGCGAAGGTGCTCGGCGGGCAGATGCTGCGCGACGTGCAGACGTTCGTCGCGGCCCTCGACACGCTCTTCGGCGGGTTCCGGGAGCGGGCCCAGCGCACCTACCGGCTGCTGCAGGCCGACGGCACCGCGTTCCTGGTGGTCGCGGCCCCGGAGCCGGACGCGCTGCGCGAGGCGGCGTACTTCGTCGAGCGGCTCAACGAGGAGCGGATGCCGCTGGCCGGCCTGGTGGTCAACCGGGCCAGCCCGGCGGCGCGGGGGGGCCTGTCCGCCGAGCAGGCGCTGGCGGCGGCCCAGCGCCTGGACGAGGCCGCCCAGACCGACCAGACCGACCAGACCGGCGAGACCGGCGAGACCGGCGAGGAGGCGGGCGGGTCGGCCGCCGGGGACGGTGTCACCGCCGCGCTGCTGCGGCTGCACGCCGACCGGGCGCGGATCGTGGCCCGGGAGACGCGGCTGCGCCGGCGGTTCTCGACGGTGCACCCGGACGTGCCGACGGCCGTCGTGCCGGCGCTGTCGGTGGACGTGCACGACCTCGCCGGCCTGCGGCGGGTCGGCGACCTGCTCGCGCACACCCCCTGAGGGGGCGCGTCAGGCGGGAACGGCCTGCGTGGAGGCGGCGGTCACGGCCGCCTCGTGGTCGAGCATGGCGGTCTCGAGCAGCCGGCGCCACGAGGTGACGTTGGGCCGGCGACGCAGCAGCGCCCGGCGCTCCCGCTCGGTCATGCCCCCCCAGACGCCCCACTCGATCTGGTTGTCGAGCGCCTCGGCGAGACACTCGGTGCGCACCGGGCAGCTCGCGCAGAGCTGCTTGGCCCGGTTCTGCGCGGCGCCCCGCACGAACAGCTCGTCGGGCTGCGCCTGGTTGCACAGAGCCTTGGTGGCCCAGTCCTCATCCCACATGGTCCTTCGTCCCCTCCAGAGAAGGGCCCGCCTCCCAGCGGGCCGTCCGAGTCAATCCCCACGTAGAAAGGTAAAGAACGCCAACCTCGCGAAACAGACACAGAGGGAGCAACTTGTGGTAGTCACATGGGACTAAGCCGCTCGACCCGTTCGGCGCTCAAGCGCCGCGATCGGTCGCCCGGGAGCGACCGGCGACGCTCACCAGCCCGACACGCCGTACGACGGGCCGGTGCGTGACACGCGCCTCACGTTGCGCTAGCCGGGACGGTAAAGGCCGTCACGTACCCTGGTGGTCATGTCTGCGCGCAGAACCGACCGTCTCAAGCCCGGCAGCATCATGCCCCATCTGGGCGTGATGCTGGCCGTCGCCGCCGTCATGGGGGTCCTGACCGCCGGCCTGGCGCTGCCCTTCGCTGCGGTCACCGGGCTGTCGGCGCGCACGGTCGCCGACGGCATGAACAAGCTGCCGACCAACCTGACGGCCGAGCCGCTGGCCCAGCGGACCACGATCCTCGGCAACAACGGCAAGGTGCTGGCCACCCTCTACGACCAGAACCGGGTCACCGTGCCGCTGTCGAAGGTGGCCCCGGTGATGCGCAAGGCGCTGGTGTCGATCGAGGACTACCGGTTCTACCAGCACGGCGCCCTCGACCTGCGCGGCACGCTGCGCGCCTTCGTGACCAACCAGGCCAGCGGCGGCACGACCCAGGGCGGCTCCTCGATCACCCAGCAGATGGTCAAGATGACGCTGGTCAACCAGGCCAAGACGAAGGCCCAGCGACTGGCGGCGACCGCGGACACCTACCAGCGCAAGATCAAGGAGCTGCGGTACGCGATCGCGTTCGAGCAGAAGTACTCCAAGGACTGGATCCTGCAGCGCTACCTCAACATCGCCTACTTCGGGGACGGGGCGTACGGCGTCGAGGCCGCCGCCCGCCACTACTTCTCCAAGCCGGCCGCCAAGCTCGACCTGCGCGAGGCGGCCATGCTCGCCGGCCTGGTCAAGAACCCGACCGGCTACGACCCCACCAACTACCCGGGCCAGGCCAGGCAGCGTCGCAACACCGTCATCGCCCGGATGGCCCAGCTCAACGTCATCTCCGCCTCGGAGGCCCACCGGGCCGAGAGGACCGGTCTCGGGCTGCACGTCGAGGCGCTGCGGAACGGCTGCGTCTCCTCGGCGGCCCCGTTCTTCTGCGACTACGCCATCCAGTACCTCCTCGCCGACAAGAGCCTCGGCAAGACCGTCGAGGACCGGCGCCGGCTGCTGCTGACCGGCGGCCTGACCATCAAGACCACCGTCGACCTGCGGTTCCAGCGGGCGGCGGACCGCTCGGTGAGCAAGCACGTGCACCCCAAGGACAACGCCATCGGCGGCCTGGCGATGGTCCAGCCAGGCACCGGCGAGGTCCGCGCGCTGGCCCAGTCCCGGCCCATGGGCGCCGACGCGGCCAAGGGGCAGACCTACCTCAACTACGTCGTCCCCAAGGAGTACGGCGACTCCAACGGCTTCCAGGCGGGCTCGACGTTCAAGGCGTTCGTGCTGTCGGCGGCGATCAGCCAGGGGATCCCGCTGAACACCACCATCAACTCGCCGCAGACGGTGTCGATCCCGGAGAGCCACTACCGCACCTGTGACGGCCCGCTGCACAGCGCGGACACCTGGAACCCGCAGAACTCGACCGGCACGGGCACGTTCAACCTCTACACCGGGACCCAGCTGTCGGTGAACACCTTCTTCGCCCAGCTCGAGGAGCGCACGGGGCTGTGCCAGCCGGTGCGCCTGGCCCGGGAGATGGGCGTCACCGTGCCCGACCGGGACGTGGTGGGCCCCTTCACGCTCGGCGTCACCGACACCAACCCCTTGACGATGGCCGGCGTCTACGCGACGTTCGCGGCGCGCGGCATGTACTGCGAGCCCCGTCCGGTCACCGAGATCCTGGACAGCACCGGCAAGCAGGTCCAGGACTACCCGCCCAAGTGCACGCGGGTGCTGCGCAAGGACGTGGCGGACGCGGTCAACGACATCCTGCGGGGCGTGCAGGAGGGCAACGGCTTCGGGGCCGCGGCCGGACTGGCGCTCAACCAGCAGTCCGCCGGCAAGACCGGCACCACCGACTACAACATGGCCGTCTGGTTCGACGGCTACACGCCGAACATGGCGACCTCGTCGATGATCGCCGGCGCGAACTCGCAGGGTCACCACGTCACCCTCAACGGCCAGACAGTCGGCGGCGTCTACATCTCCGGCGCGCACGGCTCCACGACCGCGGGCCCGATGTGGGGTGACGCGATGAAGGCGGTCCAGCGCTGGCTGCCGAACGCGACGTTCCACCAGCCGAACCGCCAGACGATCGAGGGCCAGCAGGTCACCGTCCCGTCGGTGTACGGGCAGAGCGTCTCCTCCGCGTCGGCCACGCTGCGCAAGGCCGGGTTCATCCCAGTGGTCGGCCCGACGGTCGACAGCGGCAACCCCGCCGGCACCGTGGCCTACCTCAGCCCGGGCTCCGGCACCACGGCCGGCACCGGCAGCAGCGTGAAGATCTACGTCTCCGACGGCACGCCGTACGTCGCCCCGACGCCGCCGAAGAAGAAGTCCGGCGGCGGCAACGGTGGCGGCGGCAACGGTGGCGGCGGCAACGGCGGTGGCGGCAACGGCGGTGGCGGCAACGGCGGCGGTGGCGGCAACGGCGGTGGCGGCAACGGCGGCGGTGGCGGCAACGGCGGCGGTGGCGGCAACGGCAACGGCGGCGGGCCCGCCCGCTGAGGGCGGGCGCCGGCGGCTCAGCCGAGCTGCCGGCGC
>JAICKK010000253.1 GCA_025927955.1 Nocardioidaceae bacterium | reverse complement strand
GGCCCGGGAGGGGTCGGCAAGTCGACGCTGGTCGCCCAGGCGCTCTCCCGAGGAGCGCGCGCCACCTGCGACAACCTCGCGGTCAGCGACGGCGAGACCGCCCACGGCCTGCGTGAGCCGCTGCGGGTCACCGAGGCCGACGGCGGTCCGGCCACCGGCGCCCGGACCACGCACGGCCGGCGCGAGATGGCCTGGACCGGGCAGGTGCCCTCGATGCGACCCGACGTCGTGGTCGTGGTCCGCCGCGGCGTCGGCCCACGGGTGCGGGAGGTCGACCCGGCGACCGCCCGGCGGGCCCTGGTCGCCGGCACCTACGCGGCCGGCGAGCTGCGCAGGTTCTGGACGCTCACGGCCGTGCTCGGGCTGGCCACCGGGCGCGGCCCGGTGCATCCCGACGTCGAGGCGGTCGCGCGCCGGCTCACCGAGCGGGTGCCGTGCCTCGAGCTCGAGCTCGGCATGACGCCGGGTGCCGGGCTGCACAGCCTCCTGGGGCCGCATCTGGACAGTGCCCGCCGACAGCGCGCGCACGGACAGGGAGTCGCACGATGAGCACACCGCGTATCGAGGTGGCCCAGGTGGTCACCCGGTTCATCGCCGGGGCCGGCGGCGTCGCGCTCAGAGGCGTGCTCCCGCTGGACCCCGACCGCTACCGGGTCACGTTCGTCACCGGCGAGACCGGCCCCCTGGAGGAGCAGGCGCTCCGGGCCGGGATGGAGGTGGTGGTCGAGCCCAGCATGGTGCCGACGCTCTCCCCCCACCAGGACCGGGTCGCCGTCGCCCGGCTCACCCGGCTGTTCGCGCAGCGGCAGTTCGACGTCGTGCACACCCACAGCGCCAAGGCCGGCGCGGTGGGCCGGTGGGCGGCGAACCGGGCCGGCACGCCGCTGATCGCGCACACCTACCACGGCTTCCCGTTCCACCCCTACCAGAGCCCGGCCCGGCGGGCGGCGTACATCGCGATCGAGCGCCGGCTGATGCCGATCACCGACGTGGTCCTGGCCATCGGCACGGGCGTGGCCACCGAGGCGCTGCGGCGGGGCCTGGCCCGGCCCGGCTCGCTGCGCACCGTGACGCCGGTCGTCGACGGCCGGGTCGTGGTCAGGGACCCGCTCACCCGGGCCGCGGCCCGCTCGCAGCTCGGCCTGCCCGACGACGTCCCGGTGGTCGGCACGGCCGGGCGGATGGACTTCCAGAAGGCACCCGAGCACTTCGTGGCGGCCGTCGAGGCGCTGCGGCACCGGAACGCGGTCGGCGTGTGGCTGGGCGGCGGACCGCTCCTCGAGACGCTGCGCGAGGCGACCGCCCGCCGCGGCCTGTCCGACCGGGTCCGGTTCGTCGGCGAGCGGCGTGACGTGCCCGACCTCCTGCCGGCGTTCGACGTCTTCACGATGACCAGCCGCTACGAGGGCCTGCCGTGCGCCGTCGTGGAGGCGATGCGCTGCGGCCTGCCGGTCGTGGCGACCGCGGTCAACTCGGTGCCGGACCTGGTCATCCCCGGCGTCAGCGGCGTGCTCGTGCCGCCGGCCCGGCCCGCCGACATGGCCCGCGCCCTCGACGAGCTCCTCGACGACCCGCACACCGCCGCCCGGCTCGCGGATGGGGGCCGGCAGCGGGCCGGCGCCTCCTTCGACGCCGTCGCGCTGTCGACCGTGCTGGACGAGGTCTACTCCGGGTGCCTGTTCCCGCACCCGGTCCTGGCAGCGAGGTGAGGGCCATGTACGCACGACTGATCCGCTCGGTCCGGGCGCCGTACGGGCCGGTCCTGGACCCCGGGCCGACGTCCGTCCCGCTCCAGCGCTCCCCGAGCGGCGGCGCGGGCTGCCGGCAGGAGGGTCCCGGGGCCGGAGGCGGGCTCAACGAGGCGCCCTGGCGGGCGCTGTGCCCGCGTGGCGTCGTGGAGCTGCGGAACCCGGCCGCGTCCACCCTGCAGCGGCTCGCGTCCGGGACGCCGGTGGCCCTGGTCTGCGACAGCCACCTCGCCCGGCTCCGGGTGCGCCGACGGGCCCGGCGCGCCGGGATCCGCGTGGTCCGCGAGCTGGTCGTCGTGCCCAGCACGTCCTCGCCCATCGTGGTGCTCGACGAGACGCAGGCCGCGGTCCGCCACTTCTGGACCTCGGTCGCGGCCGTCCCACCCGGGCTGACCCGGGCCAGCGCGCCCGCGACGCTGGCCCTGCGGATCGCCCGGATGCTGCCGTGGCGCTGCACCGGGTTGCTGGCGCCCGGCCGCGTGGTCATCGGGGTGCGGCGATGAGCGCCTCGCGTGGCGGATGGTGCCGCCCCACGGGCGAGGAGCTGCTCGAGCAGGCCCAGGTCAGCGGGGTGCTGATCAGCGCCTCCCGCGACCCGGACGCCAAGCTGACCTTCGTCGTCACCAGCGAGGACACCCGCCACGGCGAGCGCCTCGCGGTGAAGATCCCCGCGACCGCCGCCGCCGGCGAGGCCGTCGACCGCGAGGGTCGGATGCTCGTGCAGGTCCGCCGCCTCGGCCTCGGGCCGCTCGCGGCCACGGTTCCGCGCTACGTGGAGTCGCTCGACGTCGAGGGACGCCCGGTGCTGGTCTCGACGGCCGTCCCGGGCACCCCGATGAGCGTCGGCTACCACAGCTGGTCGCACACCGCGCACCCCGCGACGGTGCGCCGGGACTTCGACGCCGCGTTCGCCTGGCTGGAGGCGTTCCAGGCCTCCACCGACCGTGCGGGTGCGGGAGCGGACTGGCCCGGGCAGGTGCTCGACGCGGTCCGCGGACGCTGGGACGGGCACGCCGCCCTGCCGGCCGCGGCCCTGCGGCTGGAGGCCGCCCGCGACCACCTGCGGGACGCCGGCTGCGCCACGACCGCGGTGCACGGCGACTTCTGGTTCGGGAACCTGCTCCTCGACGAGACCGGCGCCGTCAGCGGCGTGGTCGACTGGGAGAACGCCGCCGAGCACGGCAGCCCGCTGCGCGACACCGCCCGTTTCGTGCTCAGCTACGCGCTCTACCTCGACCGCCACACGCGGCCGGGGCACCGGGTGCTCGGCCACCGCGGTCTGCGCCGCACCGGCTTCGCCCCCGGCATCGAGTACGCCCTGTGCGGCACCGGCTGGTTCCCGGCCCTGGTCCGCAGCACGCTCGAGCAGCGGCTGGCACGCCTCGGCGTCAGCCCGCGCTGCTGGTACGACGTGGCGCTGGCCGGGATCGGCGAGGTCGTGGCCTCCGCCAACGCCGACGAGTTCGGGGCCGGCCACCTCGAGCTGCTGGCCGCGCTGCCGGTGCACGCGCGCCGGCACCGCCGACCGGGGAGCACGCAACGATGACCTCAGGGACCTCGGGGACCTCGGGAATGCCCCCGGGGACGGCCGCCGGCGCGATGACGGCCCCCGCACCCGCCAGGCGATCGAGCGACCGCGGCAACGAGGTGCTCCCGGCGATGGTCGGGACGTCGGTCGCGCTGCTGCCGATCCTCGTCCCGGCCGGCCCCGGCAACACCGCCGTCGCCGACGTGGCCATGGCGCTCAGCCTGATGCTCGCCCTGCTGTGGGTGACGCGGGAGAACCTGCCCATCTCCTTCCCCTACGTCGTGGGCGTCTCCCTGCTGGTGCTCGGCGGCGCCCTCGCCTCGGTGGTCTCCTCGGCACCGATCACCACCGCGCTGGTGCTGGCCCAGGACTGCTTCCTGCTGCTGTGGGCGGCCACCCTGGCGCTGGGACGCTTCGACCCGGCGATCATCGCGGCGGCGACGGTGACCTGGTGCCGCGTGGCCGTGGTCTACTCCGCGGTCGGCATCCTCGCCTACATCATCGGCTTCGCGCCGCTGAGCGGGGTCACCGCCGCGGACGGCGTGCGCGCGTCGTACACGTTCGACGACCCGAACCTGGCCGGCAACTACCTGGTGATGTCGCTGTTCATGATGATCGCCTGCAAGCGGCCCCGGGCGACCTCGACCCGGATGATCGGCTACGCGCTCGTCATCACCGCGATGGGGTTCACGGGCTCGAACGGCGCCATGCTCACCCTCTTCGTGGGGGCCGGCGCCGCCATCTCGATCAGCCGCTACCGCAACCACGGGGTGCTGGCCGGCGTCGCGTCGCTGACGGCGTCGGTGGTGCTCTCGGCCGC
>JAICKK010000152.1 GCA_025927955.1 Nocardioidaceae bacterium | reverse complement strand
CGCCTCGGCGCGAAGCTGCGGGGATAGGTCGCCGCGACGTGGTCCCGCAGCTCGTCCAGGTCCGCGTCGGTGACCGCGACCGTCACCAGGACCTCGCCCCACTCGTCGTCCGGGACGCCGACCACCTCGGCCGCGCGCACCCGCGGGTGCCGGCGCAGCTCAGCGGCGACGGTGGCCGCCGGCACGTTGACCCCGCCGGTGATGACGACGTCGTCGGCGCGCCCGAGCACCTCGACGTGCCCGCCCTCGTCGGCGCGGCCGAGGTCCTGGGTCACGAACCAGCCGTCCTGCAGCACCTCCGCGGTGAGGTCGGGCTGCCCGTCGTACCCGTCGAAGAGCACCGGGCCGCGGATCCTGACCCGGCCGTGCGCGCCGGTCGCCACCACCACGCCGGCGAGCGGGACGCCGTCGTACACGCAGCCGCCGCAGGTCTCGCTCATCCCGTAGGTGGCCACGACCCGCACGTCCGCCGACTCGGCGTCCTTGCGGAGGCGCTCGTCCAGCGAGGCGCCGCCGACGAGCACGGCGTCGAACGTCGCGAGCGCCCGCCTCTCCCCCGCCTCGGCCAGGATCCGGTGCAGCTGCGTCGGGACCACCGAGACGTAGCGGCGTGGACCCGGCATCTCCCCGAGCCCGTCGCGAAGGGTGCCGCTCAAGGCCACCGGCTCGGTCCCGGCGCGCACCGACCGGAACAGCACCTGCAGCCCCGCGACGTACGACGCCGGCAGCGCCAGCAGCCACTGCCCGGGGCCGCCGAGCCGGGCGTGCGTGGCGTCCGCCGAGGCGCGCATCGCGGCACGGGAGAGGACGACCCGCTTGGGGACGCCGGTGGACCCGGAGGTCTCCACGACCAGCGGCGTCGGCTCCTCGGCAGCGTCCCACTCCCGCAGCAGCGCGAGGATCTCCTCTGCGCTGCCCTGCACCGGTCGGAGGCTGCCCACGGGACGGCAGGGTATGCCTGCGAGAATCGCCGACCATGGCAACCCCTGCGCAGTGGCTCGAGGGCGCCCGGCCGCGCACGCTGCCGGCGGCGGTGTCCCCCGTGCTCGCCGGCACCGGTGTCGCGGTCCACCTCTCGCACGCCGTGTGGTGGAAGGCGCTGCTCGCCCTGGTGGTCGCCCTCGCGCTGCAGGTCGGGGTCAACTACGCCAACGACTACTCCGACGGCATCCGCGGCACGGACGCCGAGCGGGTCGGGCCGCTGCGCCTCGTGGGCTCCGGGGTGGCGCGGCCGGGAGCGGTCAAGGCAGCGGCGTTCGCGGCGTTCGGGGTCGCCGTCCTCGCGGGGCTGGTGCTGGCCGCGACCACGACGTGGTGGCTGGTCCTGGTGGGGGCGCTGGCGGTGCTGGCGGCCTGGTTCTACACCGGGGGCTCCTCGCCGTACGGCTACCGCGCGCTGGGCGAGGTGATGGTCTTCGTGTTCTTCGGGCTGGTGGCGGTCGTGGGCACGACGTACGTGCAGGTGGAGCGGCTGCCGCTGCCCGCGTGGTACGCCGCGGTCGGGGTCGGTGCCCTCGCGTGCGCGATCCTGGTCGCGAACAACCTGCGGGACGTGCCCACGGACCGGGCCGCCGGCAAGCGCACGCTCGCGGTCGTGCTCGGCGACGTGCGCACCCGGGGCCTGTTCGCCCTGCTCCTCGGGCTGGCGCTGGTCGCGCTCGTCGGGGTCGCGCTGACCACGAGCCGGCTGGCGCTGCTCGGCCTGGTCTTCGTCGGGCCCGGGCTGCCGGCCGCCCGGGTGGTCCTCGGCGGCGCGGTCGGTCGCGACCTCGTCCCGGTGCTCCAGCGCACCGGACTGGCCGAGCTGCTGTACGCCGCCGGCCTGCTCCTCGGCCTCCTCCTCGCTGCCGCCTGACCGCCGAGGCGCCTTGTCCTGCGCGCCGAGGGGCGCCGAGGCGTCCCGTTCTGCGAAGCCGTGGGCGCCGAGGCGCCTCGTTCTGCGAAGCCGTCCACAGGCACGTCACGGAACGGGACGCCTCAGCGTCGTTCGCACCACGGAACGGGACGCCTCAGCGTCGTTCGCACCACGGAACGGGACGCCTCAGCGTCGTTCGCACCACGGAACGGGACGCCTCGGCGTGGTCGTCGTCAGGAGCCGCCGGGCTCGGTCCAGGCGCCGGTCTCGTGGAAGGCCTCGAGTGTCGCGGCGTACGGCGTGACGTCGATGCCCTGCGTGGCCAGCCAGCCGTCGTCGTAGTAGGTGTCCGCGTACCGCTCGCCGCCGTCGCTGACCAGGGTCACGACGCTGCCGGCGTCGCCCGCCTCGCGCATCCCGGCGATCAGCCGCAGGGCGCCCCACAGGGCGGTGCCGGTCGAGCCGCCGACGAGCCGGCCGGTCAGCGCGCTGCACCAGCGCATCGCCGCGACCGAGGCGGCGTCCGGGACGGCCACCATCGCGTCGACGACCGAGGGCAGGAACGACGGCTCCACCCGGGGCCGGCCGATGCCCTCGATGCGGGAGCCCCGGCTCTCGGGCGGCACGGTGACGTCGGGGTCCGAGGTGGACCAGCCCTCGAAGAACGCGCTGTTCTCCGGGTCCACGACGCAGACCCGGGTGTGGTGGCGCCGGTAGCGCACGAACCGTCCGATGGTGGCCGAGGTGCCTCCGGTGCCGGCTCCGACGACCACCCACTCCGGGACGGGATGCCGCTCCAGCGAGAGCTGGGCGAAGATCGACTCGGCGATGTTGTTGTTCCCTCGCCAGTCCGTCGCGCGCTCGGCGTAGGTGAACTGGTCCATGTAGTGGCCACCGGTCTCCGCGGCGAGGCGGCGCGCCTCGTCGTACATCCGGCGAGGGTCGTCGACGAAGTGGCACCGGCCGCCGTGGAGCTCGATGAGGTCGATCTTGTTGCGTGAGGTCGACCTCGGCATCACCGCGACGAAGGGCAGGCCCAGCAGGCGGGCGAAGTAGGCCTCGGAGACCGCCGTCGAGCCGGACGACGCCTCGATGACCGTGCTGCCCTCGTCCACCCAGCCGTTGCAGAGCGCGTAGAGGAACAGCGAACGGGCGAGCCGGTGCTTCAGGGAGCCGGTCGGGTGCACCGACTCGTCCTTGAGGTACAGGTCGACGTCCCAGCTCTCCGGCAGCGGGAAGACGTGGAGGTGGGTGTCGGCGGAGCGGTTGCTGTCGGCCTCCACCTTACGGACCGCCTCGTCGACCCAGGACCGGTCGTGGCTGCGCCGCACCTCGCGGCACCCGCGTGGCGGCTCCCGCCCCGGGCTCACCGCTCGCCCTGGTCTTCCCTGGCCCGGACCTCGTCGAAGCGGCGTGCCATGTTGGTCGCCCGTTCGTCGACGCGAGCCGCGAAGCGCTCGCGCGGACCCCTCAGCCAGTGGTACGACGCGAGAGCCGACACGACGGCGGCCAGCAGCAACGGCCACAGCCACGGCACGCTGGTGCTGCGCGTGACGAGCGCCCAGACACCGGCGATGACCGCGAAGGACGCGACGAAGAGCCCGATGCGGGCGAGGGTGTAGACGGCGAAGTCCTTCACAGCTCCCAGCCTACGAGGGCCTGGCGCGCGACGTGGTGCCGCCCCGAGCGACCACCCGTCGGCGGCGAGCGGCGGGCCCTTCCCTGCGGGGCTACTCTTGGGTACGTGGGTAAGTTCCTGCTGGTCGTGGTCGTGTTCGCGGCCCTCGTCTACACCGCCTTCTGGCTCATCGAGCGCCGGCGGGCCGGTGCCGCCTCGCCTCGGCGCACGTCCGCCAGGCCCGCTCCTCGCGTCCTCGCACCCGACGACGACGAGGAGTTCCTACGCAAGCTGAACCAGCGCAACCGCCGCCGCGACCAGGGGCGCGACCTGCCCGGAGACTGACCGGCCCCGTCCGGTCGCCCGGGCACCGCCCTGGGAGTTCGGCCCGGGCGCCGCAGGCGTCAGTGGGCGTAGGAGTGCATGCTGCCGGCGCCGAAGAAGTAGTTGATCCCCACGAAGTTGAACAGCAGGGTCGCGAACCCGACCAGCGCGATCACGGAGGCCGCCTTGCCCCGCCAGCCGGCGGTCGCCCGGGCGTGCAGGTAGGCCGCGTAGATCACCCAGGTGATGAACGCCCACACCTCCTTGGGGTCCCAGTTCCAGTAGCTGCCCCAGGCGTACTCCGCCCAGATCGGGCCCGCGACCAACGCCGCGAACGTCCAGATCGGGAAGCCGAACGCATGCAGCCGGTAGGCGACCCGCTCGAGGGCGACGGCCTCGGGGAGCCGCGCGAGATAGCCCCGGGGGCGCAGCGTGCCGCGCTGCTCGGCGCGGTTCTTCACCAAGAAGAGCACCAGCGTCAGCGCGCCCACCGCGAAGGCGCCGGAGGCGATGACCGCGGCGAGCACGTGGATCGCGAGCCAGTAGGAGTGCAGCGCCGGCACCAGCGGTCCCGCGTCCTGGTAGAGCAGCAGCTGGTCGACCATCAGCACCACGACGAGGAAGCCGGTGACCAGCACCCCCATCCAGCGCAGCTGGTAGCGCTTGAGGAGCACGAGGTACATGAGGCTGACCCCGAAGGTGCCGGCCAGCGTGAACTCGTACATGTTGCCCCAGGGCACCCGGGCAGGGTCCGAGCCCAGCCCGCGGGTGACCAGGCCGAGCGCGTGCAGCAGGCAGCCCAGGATGGTCAGGGACAGCCCGATCCGGCCGAACCGCTCGACCCGCAGCTCGCGCGCCTCCAGCCGATCGCCCTCCCCCGGATCGCCCGTGTCGCCCGCGTCCACCGGGCTCGCCGGGTCCACGGCACCGGCCCGGGTGCCGCCGCCCGCGCCCACCAGGGCCGGTGAGGCGACCGTGGCCTGGGCCGGCAGCGGGAGGGTGCGCACGAAGACCCACTCGGCCAGGTGGGCGAGGAACGCCAGCACGTAGACGACCGACGCGAACATGACCGCGTTGTCGCTGAAGGCGGCGAACTGCGCAGGGCTCACGTTGACTCCTTCGGTGCCTCGGATGTCTGCTGCCGGCCTGCCTGACCCGAGCCGCCTCGGACGAGCCGCTCGAGCTCGTCGACCTCACCGGCGAGGTCGCCACCCGAGCTGCGGTCCAGGCCCGCCAGCTCGACCAAGGTACGCCCCGACCCGTCCTCTCGGGTGACCCGCACCCAGGCGCGGCGGGGGCGGACGAACAGCGAGAGCATGAGCCCGAGGATCCCGGCCAGCACGCCGCCCAGGGCGATGTCCTTGCCGGGGCTGTGGCTGACCTGGATCTTGACCCAGCGCTTGACGCCGTCGAAGCGGATCGAGCCGTCGCCCTGCGGAAGCCGCACGGTCTGCCCGACGGACAGCTTGATCCGCTTGACGGGCCCGAGCTCGGCCGGGTCGGAGCTCTTGTAGGTCCTCAGGTGCGCCTTGTCGAGGGAGTAGACCGACTGCGGCCGACCGTCGTCCAGGCCGAGGTTGCCGTGGTAGGGCACCAGCGACAGCACGGGGTCGAGCTCGTCGGGGAACTGGGAGAACGGCCCGCGCGCCATCGTGAAGCCGTACGTCGGGAGGAACAGGCCCTCGAAGCCGAGCTGCTGCGGGCTCGCGTCCGGAGCCTTGATCACCCCGAAGGACTTGAAGCTGCTGTCCTGGGGCAGGAAGACCGCGGGCCCGCGGTAGGCGACCCGGCCGTGGCCGTCCCTGACCGTCACGACCGGTGCGTAGCCGTGGCCGATCAGGAACACGCTGGTGCCGTTGACCTGAAGCGGGTGGTTCACCCGCAGGTCGTGGCGATGCGGCGGCGCGCCGGGGTTCGGACGGTAGGTGATGTCGGCGTCGAACGACTCGGGCTGCCCCATCTCCGGGCCGCTGGTCAGGAACGTGACGTGGAACCTGTCGACGGTGAAGCTCACGGGGCTCAGGTCGTCGGGGTTGAACAGGGTCCCGGGGTCGAAGTCGTCGTACTGGCTCAGGGAGTTGGAGAAGCCCTGGCCGACGATCGTGATGACCCCGCCCTTGTAGCCGAACAGCTGGCCGGCGGCGAAGCCGACGAGCACCACGAGCACCGAGGTGTGGAACAGCAGGTTCCCGGCCTCGCGGAGGTAGCCCTTCTCGGCGGACACGGCCGGGCCGTCCTCGGGCGGCCGCGACACCCGGTACCGGCGCCGCCGCAGCACCGCGGTCGCCCGGGCCAGGACGGCCTCCGGGTCCTCGTCGAGCTCGAAGCGGCGCGACTGCGGCAGCCGGCCGAGGTGGCGCGGCACCCGCGGCGGCCGCGACCTCAGCGCCCGCCAGTAGAGCCGCAGCCGGGGCACCACGCACCCGACGAGCGAGACCATCAGCAGGATGTAGACGGCGGCGAACCACACGGAGCCGTAGACGTCGAAGAGGCCCAGCTTGTCGTAGACCGGCGTGAGCGCGGGGTGTGCCTGCTGCCAGTCGATGACCTTGGCCGCGTCGATGTTGCGCTGCGGTATGACGGACCCGGGGACCGCCGCGAGCGCCAGCAGGAAGAGCAGGACCAGCGCGGTGCGCATCGACGTGAGCTGCCGCCAGGCCCAGCGTCCGAGCTCGACGGGGCTCAGCGCCGACGGGGCGGGCGGCGGCGCGGGCGGCTGGGATGAGGCGCCGCCGGCCTCGGTCTCGACGCGGGGCGGCGTGCCCACGTCCGACATCGGCGGCCGGCTCACACCGCCACCTGGAACCCGCCGATGAGGGACTGCAGGTCGACCACCCAGCGGTCCCACAGGCCGGTGACGAGCAGGACGCCGACGGTGACGAGCATGAGCCCGCCCAGCCGGGTGACCCAGAGCTGGTGACGGCGCACCCAGGCGAACACCCCGAGCATCCAGCGGAACGCGACGCCCGCCGCCAGGAAGGGGATCCCCAGGCCCAGGCAGTACGCCAGGCTCAGCACGGCGCCGCGGGACGCGGTGCCCTCGTGCATCGCCAGCGTGCTGACCGCCGAGATCGTCGGCCCCAGGCACGGGGTCCACCCGAGGCCGAACAGCACGCCGAGAAGCGGCGCGGCCGCCAGGCCGACCGCGGGGACCCGGTGCACCCGAAGGTCGCGCTGGAACCAGGGCAGCACCCCGGCGAACGCCAGGCCGACCACGATCGTGAACAGGCCGAGCACGAGGGTGATCTGCCGCTGGTAGCTCCACAGCCAGCTGCCGAGCGCCCCCGACAGGGTGCCGAGCGCGACGAACACGAAGGAGAAGCCCAGCACGAACAGCAGGCTGCCCAGGGCCATCCGCCCCCGGCGGGCGTCCTGGAGGTCCATGCCCGACAGCCCGGTGGTGTAGGAGAGGTAGCCGGGCAGCAGCGGCAGCACGCACGGGGAGAAGAACGACACCAGGCCCGCCACGATCGCGACCGGCAGGGCCAGCAGCAGCGAGCCGGACACCACGGTCCCCTGGAACCAGCCGCCGAGGTCGAGGGGGACGGTCATGCGCCCGCCCCCTTGGCGGCGACGCCGACCAGGTCCTCGAGGGTGGTGCGGGTGACCGTGCCGATCACGCTGGCCGCGACCCGGCCCTGCCGGTCGATGACCACCGTGCTCGGTATCGAGTTCGGCGGCAGGGTGCCGTGGAAGGCCAGCAGCGTCCGCCCGTCGGGGTCGTAGATCGAGTCGTACGGGATCCGGTAGTGGCGCACGAACGCCCGGGGCCCGGCCTCCTCGGGGTTGCGCGAGTCGATGCCCAGGAACACCACACCCCGGTGCCTCATGGCCCGGGCAGCCTCGGCGAGCATCGGGGCCTCGGCCCGGCACGGCGGGCACCAGGACCCCCAGACGTTGACGACGACGACCTTGCCCCGGTAGTCGGCCAGGGACACCTTGCGTCCGCGCAGCGTGGTGCCCGAGACGGTGCCCGGCTGCTTGCGGTCGGCCACGGCCAGCGTGGTGATGACGCCCTTGCCGGCGACGTACCCCTGGTCCCCCGAGGCGCCGGTGCTGCCGTGGGAGCAGCCGGCGAGGGACAGGGCGAGGAGGGCCGACGCCACCGCGGCGACCACGCGCTTCCCGCTGCGCCCGCTCATGCCGGCGGCGTCGGCTCGGCCGTGTCCGGGGCGGGCCCGGGCGTGCGGCCGCCGGAGGAGAAGGTCTGGTCGCGGTCCTTGACCGGGATCAGGTCCGCGGCCGGCTCGGAGTAGCGCAGCGTGACCAGCCGGTCGTCGTCGAACACCAGCGAGGTGAGGCTGCACAGCGTGCACTGGCGGTGCCGCGGGTTGTGCAGGAACGAGCGGTCCTCGACGTGCAGCCGGGTCACCCAGATCGGGAGCTGGTGGGAGACCACGACCGCCTCGTGGCCGCGGGCCGCGTCCCGCGCGTCGTGCACGGCCGCCATCATCCGTGCGGCCACGACCTTGTAGGGCTCGCCCCACGAGGGACGGAACGGGTTCCACAGCGCCGGCCACGCGCTCGGCCGCCCGAGGACGGACCCCCGGAACGTGAACCGGCGGCCCTCGAAGACGTTGGTCGACTCGATGGCCCGCGGGTCGCTGACCACCTCCAGGCCCAGCGCGTCCGCGAGCGGGCGCGCGGTCTCCTGGGCCCGCTCGAGCGGTGAGGACACGAGGTGGGTGATGTCGCGGTCCCCGACCGTGTCCGCGACCCGCTGCGCCATCTGCCGGCCGAGCTCGGAGAGCCGGTAGCCGGGCAGCCGGCCGTACAGGACGCCTCCGGGGTTGTGCACCTCGCCGTGCCGCAACAGGTGGACGGTGGTCCGCTCGCTCACCGGGTCACTCCCCGCGACCGGCGGACGCGTCGAGCGGCTCGCGGGCCCGTGCGGGGACGGCCGCGGCGGCCCGCGCGGCGACCGGCAGGGCCGCGAGGATCCGGTCCACCGCCCGGTCGTCGTGCGCCGCGGAGAGGAACCACACCTCGAACGCGCTCGGCGGCAGGTAGACGCCCTGGTCGAGCATGGCGTGGAAGAACGCCTTGTAGCGCGCGACGTTCTGCGCGCTCGCCGCCGCGAAGTCGGGCACCTCGGTGACGCCGTCGTCGGTGAGGAAGACGCTGAACATGCTGCCGGCGTTCTGTACGACGTGCGGCACACCGGCCTCGGCCAGCGCGGCGGAGGCGGCCTCGCGCACCACCTGGGAGGTCTTGTCCAGGTGCTCGTAGACCTCCTGGGTCGCCAGGCGCAGCGTCGCCAGCCCCGCGGTCGTCGCCACCGGGTTCCCCGACAGCGTGCCGGCCTGGTAGACGGGCCCCTGCGGGGAGAGCATCGCCATCACGTCGGCGCGGCCGCCGAACGCCGCCGCCGGGAAGCCGCCGCCCATCACCTTGCCGAACGTCAGCAGGTCCGGGCGCCAGCCCTCGACGGCCCCGTCGACGCCGTACTGGCCCGAGCGGGTCACCCGGAAGCCGGTCATCACCTCGTCGCTGACGAACAGGGCTCCGGCCTCGGTGCACAGCTGCGAGAGCAGCCGGTTGAAGCCGGGTGCCGGTGGCACCACGCCCATGT
>JAICKK010000023.1 GCA_025927955.1 Nocardioidaceae bacterium | reverse complement strand
GGTGCGGCTGCCCGGCAGCCTCGACGACGTCACGGCCGCCGCCCTGGGCTGCCGCCTGGCCACGTCGTACCGGGCGGTGGTGACCCACGGCCGCCTGCGCCCCGGCGACCGGCTGGCGGTGCACGGCTGCGGCGGCGTCGGACTGTCCGCGGTCGCGGTCGGCGTGGCCCTCGGCGCCCGCGTGGTCGCGGTCGACGTCTCCCCCGCGGCCGCCGAGCGGGCCCGCGCCCTCGGCGCGGAGGCCGCCGTGACGGGGTCGGGGGACGCCGCCGAGGCGGTGCGCGACCTCACCGGCGGTGGCGCGCACGTCAGCCTCGACGCGGTCGGCACGCCGGCGACCGCGGCCGCCTCCGTGCGCTCGCTGCGCCGGAGGGGGCGCCACGTCCAGGTCGGCCTGCTGCTCGGCGAGCACTCCGCTGCTGCGCTGCCGATGGACCGGGTGGTCGCCCAGGAGCTGGAGATCCACGGGTCCCACGGCATGCCGGCCCACCAGTACGGCGAGCTGCTCGACCTGGTCGCGTCCGGTCGCCTCGACCCGCGCCGGCTCGTCGGGCGGGTCGTGGGTCTCGAGGACGCCGGCGCCGCGCTGGAGGCCATGAGCGGCCCGGCGCAGACCGTCGGCATGACGGTCGTCCGCCTCTGACCCGGGCGTGTCCGGGGCGAGTGGCGGTGCCTGTCGAGAGGTCGCGGGAGACTGAGGGGGAGAGCATGCGAGGACGGGAGCGGGACGTGAGCGGGAGCGAGCAGTACTGGTTCTGCCTGAACCACCACCGGGTCGAGGGTCCCCGAGGATGCGCCTACCAGGACCGGCTCGGCCCGTACGCCACCTCGGAGGAGGCGGCCCACGCGCTGGAGAGGGTCGAGCAGCGCAACCGGGACTGGGACGAGGACCCCCGCTGGAACGACGAGTAGCCCGCCAGCAGCGTCGGGTCAGTCGAACAGCCCCCGCACGTCGTCGGCCCCGAGCGGCGCGGCCAGCAGCGCGTCCCCGTCGACCACCTTGGAGAACAGGGCGGCCTTGCGGGCCTTGAGCGCCATCACCTTCTCCTCGATGGTGTCGGTGGCCACCAGGCGGTAGACGTTCACGGGACGCCGCTGCCCGATGCGGTGGGTGCGGTCGACCGCCTGCGCCTCGACGGCGGGGTTCCACCAGGGGTCGAGCACGAAGACGTAGTCGGCCTCGGTCAGGGTCAGGCCCACCCCGCCGGCCTTGAGGCTGATCAGGAAGACCGGGTCGTCCCCGCTGCGGAACCCCTGGACCACCTCGGCGCGCTTGCGGGTGCGGCCGTCGAGGTAGGAGCTGGCGATGCCCTCCCGGTCCAGCCGCTCGCGCACCCGGGCCAGGAACGACGTGAACTGGCTGAACACGAGGGCCCGGTGTCCCTCCTCGGCCAGCTCGAGCAGGTGGTCCACCAGCACGTCGACCTTGGCGGACCCGACGGCGGCGTACGACTCGTCGAGCAGGGCGGGGTCCAGGCTGAGCTGCCGCAGCCGGGTCAGCGACCGGAAGATCGCGATCCGGTGCTTGTCGAAGTCGTCGACGAGGCCGAGCACCGTCTGTCGCTCCCGCTGCAGGTGGGTGTCGTAGATCGTGCGGTGCCGCGGCGTCAGGGCCACGTCGAGCACCTGCTCCTGCTTGGGGGGCAGGTCCGCGGCGACGGTCTCCTTGGTGCGGCGCAGCAGGAACGGCTTGATGCGCCGGCGGAACCGGTCCAGGACGTCGGTGTCGCCGAGCCGCTCGACCGGGTTCGCGACGACCTCGAGGAACCGCTGCGGCCACGGGTAGAGGCCGGGCGCGACGATCGACAGCAGCGACCACAGCTCCATGAGGTGGTTCTCCAGCGGGGTGCCGGTCAGCGCCAGCCGGAAGGGCACGTCGACCCGGCGCACGGCCTGGTAGGTCTTCCCGTGGTGGTTCTTCACGGTCTGCGCCTCGTCGAGGACCAGGCCTCCCCAGTGCCGGGAGACGTAGTCGCTCTGCTCGAGGCGGAACAGCGTGTAGGAGGTGACGACCAGGTCCGCGCCCTCGGCCAGGACGGCGACGGGAGTGCCGCGCCGCGCCTGCGACTCGGTCACCACCCGGACGTCGAGGCCCGGGGTGAACGCCGCGGCCTCGGCGGCCCAGGTGGACACGACGCTGGTCGGCGCGACCACGAGGAAGGGCCCGGCGCCCCGGTCGCGGGCGTGCGCGACCAGGGCCAGGGTCTGCACCGTCTTGCCCAGGCCCATGTCGTCGGCGAGGATGCCGCCGAGCCCGGACTCCCACAGGAAGGCCAGCCAGCGGAAGCCGTTCCGCTGGTAGGACCGCAGCTGCGCCGTGAGCCCCACCGGCACCACGTCGGGCAGCGCCTCCAGCGACCGGAGCGCCTGCGCCGCGCGCACCCACTGGGCGGCCTGCGCGTCGACGATGCCCACCTCGGCCAGCTCGTCCCACAGGTGCAGGTCGCGGTGTCCCACCCGCACCCCGTCCGCCGGCTGGTCGCGCAGGTCGGCGGCCGCCGCCACCAGGTCCGCGAGGTGCGCGAGCTCGGGGCGGTCGATGCGAAGGTGCTGCCCGCTGGGCAGGATGACCCGGTCCATCCCGCGGGTGAGGGCCTCCAGCACCTGCCCGAGCCCGAGATGGACACCGCCGACGGTGATCTCCACCTCGAGGTCGAGCCAGTCGGTCCGGTCGGGGTCCTGCTCGCCGGCGTCGCGCACCGCGAAGCGGACGACCGGCACCCCCTCGACCTCGCGGTAGTCCGGCTGCGCGCCGATCTCCTCCACCTCGACCTGGTCGCGCAGCGTCGGCAGGAGCCGCTCGGCGAGCAGCAGCGCGTGGGCGTCCCGGAAGACGCGGTCGTCGTGCAGCCCCCGCCCGCGGTCGCGGGCGCGGCACAGGTGGTAGACCTGCTCGTCGTCGAGCTCCAGCGCCTCGAGGAGCGCCTGCTCCCGCTCGGCGCGGCGCACCCCCCGGAAGCCGCGGGTCTCCGAGGGCCGGTAGACACGGTCGGTGCCGCCGACCCGGTAGCGCCAGGTCCACGCGACGCGCGCCTCGTCGGCCGCCACCCAGGTGACCTGCAGGACCAGCCGCGGCTCGACCGCCTCGGGAACGGTCACGGAGCCGTCGGAGGAGACGACCGGGACGTGGCGGCCCAGGCGGGGGAGGTACTCCGCCACCAGGTCGGCACGGTCGCCCGCCGGCACCACCAGCTCCTCGCCCCGGGCCAGCATCCGGCGCACGCCGGGACCCGCGGCCGGGTCGAGCCCCGCCAGCGTGACGGACCACCGGTCGCGGCCGGCCAGCCAGAGCGCCACCAGGCGACCGTGCTCGCCGAGCACGTCGAGGTCGGCTGCGGAGTACCACTCGTCGCCCAGCTGGACCCCCATCCGGAGCCGGGCGTCGCCGTCGTCGCTCTCGTTGACGTCGAGCCGGAGGCTCACCGGGTCGTGCACGGTGACCGCGCTCAGGCCGGTGCCGGCGACCAGCGGCATCCCGCTGCCGACGGCCCGCTGGAGCAGCCGCGCCTCGTCGGCGCCGAAGGAGCCGAGGCGCAGGAACGGCTCGGCGCCGAGGTAGGTCTGCCGGGTCGCGGCCCGGTGGGCGGAGAGCAGGTCGCCCAGGGCGGCCACCTGCTCGGCCGGGTGACCGCGCCCCTCGAGGTGGGGCACGTCGGTCCAGGCGGCGCCGGTGCGCACCCAGTTGTCGCGGGCGCCCCGCTGCAACGGCCGCAGCCGCAGCGTGCCGCGCGGGGGCGTGGCCCGCTCCGACCAGCGCCCGTAGCCGCGGCTCAGCGGCTTGAGGTCCACCTGCAGGGCGAGCGGCCTCCCCGGCGTCGCGAGCCGCTCGGCCCGCTCCTCGAGCTCGTCGAGCAGGGTCGAGAGCTGCCGCTCCCAGCGACGGCCGTCCTCGGGGGCCGACCGCAGATGCTCCTCGCGCACGCTGATGAGCAGCGCGACCACGTGCTTGCAGCCGTCCCTGACCGGGCAGCTGCACCGGCTGGCCACCCACAGCCCCTCACCCTCCACACCGGCGCTGACGACCGTGGAGTACGGCGCTCCCGTCGACCCGGCCACGGCGCCGCTCACCAACAGATCGCCGTCGCGGTCCACCGACGCCTCGCAGGTCAGCACGTGGCTCCGGCGGACGTAGTCCCAGGCCCGGTCCAGGGTGGGCGTCCCGAAGCGGCGCCGCAGCTCCTCGTCGGAGAGCCACGCGGGCAGGTCGAACATGGAGCCACCCTAGAGAGGACCACCCCCCTCTCTCGGTGCTGGCACGATGGCGCTGTGGAGGAGACTCGACCGGCGTTCGTGCTGCACGAGCACCGCACACCGCGCCACCACTTCGACCTCCGCCTCGAGGAGGACGGCGTGCTGCGGTCCTGGGCGCTGCCCAAGGGGCTGCCCTCCACGTCCTCGCAGGACCGGCTCGCGCTCGCCGTACCGGACCACGACCTGGACCACCTGCGCTACGAGGACGCGTACAAGTCGATCGCCGACCTCGGCTGGTGGGAGCAGGTCGACCGTGACGAGCGGCGGATCGTGCTGGTGCTGCACGGCCGGGCCGGGCCGGTGCGGTACGCGCTGATCAGCACCGGACGGGACTGGCTGCTGCACCGCACCAGGCAGCAGCCGTGAGCCGTGGGATGCTGGGGCAGCAGCTGCCCAGAGCCCGCCCAGCGCCGGCCCAGTAGACGGTCCAGTGAAAGGTCCAGTGAAAGGTCCGGGATGCCCACACCGATGGACCCGACGTCGAGCGGCTTCCTGTTCGCCGAGAGCCGCACGCAGCCGATGCACGTCGGCGGGCTGCAGCTGTTCGCCAAGCCGGTGGGTGCCGGACGCAACTTCGCGAAGGACCTGTACGACGAGATGCTCACCCACGACGACCCGGCGCCGCTGTTCCTCAAGCGGCCGCACCGGTCCCTGGGGACCGCGGGCCAGTGGTGCTGGGTGGAGGACGAGCAGTTCGACCTCGAGTACCACGTCCGGCACAACGCGCTGCCCAAGCCGGGCCGCGTCCGGGAGCTGCTCGAGCTGTGCAGCAGGCTGCACGGCACCCGGCTGGCGCTGGACCGGCCGCTGTGGGAGTTCCACCTCATCGAGGGGCTGCGCGACGGCCGGCTCGCGGTCTACACCAAGATGCACCACGCGCTCGTCGACGGCGTGTCGTCGATGCGGCTGCTGCAGCGGGTGCTCTCGACCGACCCGGACGAGCGGGACCAGCCGCCGATGTGGTCCGCCGCGCACGTCCGCACCTCGCCGGCGCTGCGGGAGGCAGCCGAGCAGCTGCCCGAGCACGGCGCGTTCGGCCTTCCCTCGGGTCTGCTCGGCAGCGCCCTCTCGATCGGCGCGGACGCGGCCGGCCTGCCCGGGGCACTGGTGAGGACGCTCTCGCGCGGGGTGCGCAACGAGACCTCCCAGGTGTCGCTGTACGCGCCGCGCACCCTGGTCAACACCACGATCACCGGGTCACGGCGCTTCGCCGCCGAGGACTGGCCGATCGAGCGGATCCGTGGCGTGGGACGGGCGACCGGCACCACCCTCAACGACGTCGTGCTGGCCATGTGCAGCGGCGCGATGCGCACCTACCTCAGCGAGCTCGGCGGGCTCCCCGAGGCCTCCCTGGTCGCCATGGTCCCGGTGGGGCTGCAGGCCAAGAGCTCGCAGAGCGCCTCGGCCAGGGGCGGCAACGCCGTCGGCGCGGTCATGGTCGCCCTCGGCACCGACCTGGCCGATCCCGCCGACCGGCTTCGCTCGGTGCACGAGTCCATGGTCTCCGGCAAGAGGGCGCTCGGGGAGATGACGCCGGCGCAGATCGTGGCGATGAGCGCGCTCGGCCTGGCCCCGGCGGTCCTGCCGCCGATGTTCAAGGTGCAGGGGCTGGGACGCCCACCCTTCAACCTGGTCATCTCCAACGTCCCCGGGCCCCGCAGACCGCACTACTTCAACGGCATGCGGCTCGAGGGCCTCTACCCCCTCTCGATCCCGATCCACGGCATGGCGCTCAACATCACCTGCACGTCGTACGACGGGCAGATGGGCTTCGGGCTCACCGGGTGCCGGCGCACCGTGCCGCACCTGCAACGGCTGCTCGGACACCTCGACAGCGAGCTGCTCGCGCTCGAGCGGGCCGCCGGCCTCTGAGGGGGCGCGGCATGCTGCGGGTGACGCTGCGCAACCTGCTCGCCCGCAAGGTGCGGCTGGCGCTGAGCGCGGCGGCGGTGGTGCTCGGCGTCGCGTTCGTCGCGGGCTCGTTCGTCTTCACCGCCGCGATGGGCGACACGTTCGACGCCATCATCGAGGGGTCGACCGCCGACGTCGAGGTGGCCTACCAGGGTGCCGCCGACCTCGGGGCGGCGCAGGACGTCCGGATGCTTCCCGCCTCGGTGGTGCGCCGCCTCCAGCGACTGCCGGAGGCGGCCTCCGTGCACCCGACGGTGCAGCTGCAGTCGGTCTACGTCATCGGCCGTCACGGCAAGGTGGTCGGCGGGAACGGGCCGCCCGGGCTGGCCGTCAACGACAGCGGCGCGCTGTCGGTCCAGGGCAGGCCCGTCCTCACTCTCGTCAGCGGCTCCATGCCGCACGGGCCGGGAAGGGTCGCGCTCGACGTCGACACCGCGCGCAGGGCCGGGTACGGCGTGGGCGACACCGTCCGACTCGTCACCCCGGGCGACCCGCCGACCCTGCGCGCGAGGGTCGTCGGCCTCGTCGACTTCGGCCACGGCGGCCTCGCCGGCGCGACGCTGACGGTCTTCGACGTCCACGCCCTGCAACGGCAGTTCTTCTCCGACCGTGACGTCTACACGTCGGTCTCGCTCACCGCCGCGGACGGCGTGAGCCGGGCGAGGCTCCGCGAGGCCGCGCAGCGCGTCCTTCCGGCCGGTGCGGTCGCGCGCACCGGCGACGCGATCGTCAAGGCGAACAAGGCCAGCCTCGACGAGGTCCTCGGCTTCCTCAACACGTTCCTGCTGGTCTTCGCGGCGGTCGCGCTCGTCGTCGGCACCTTCCTCATCGTCAACACCTTCTCGATCCTGGTCGCCCAGCGCAGCAGGGAGCTGGCCCTGCTCCGCGCGCTCGGGGCCTCCCGCCGCCAGGTCACCGTCTCGGTGCTGCTGGAGGCGCTCGTCGTCGGCCTCGTCGGCGCCACGGCCGGCCTCGGGGCGGGCTACCTGCTCGCCCGTGCCCTCCAGCGGCTCTTCGAGGTGCTCGGCCTCGACCTGAGCCGGGCCAGGTTCGTCCTCACCGTGCAGTCCGTCATCGCGTCGTACGCCGTGGGGCTCGTCGTCACCATGCTCGCGGCCTACCTGCCGGCACGCCGCGCGTCGTCGGTGGCGCCGGTGGCGGCGCTGCGCGACGACGTGGCGCTGCCCGAGACGTCCCTGCGGCGCCGGGCCGTGGTCGGCGTCGCCCTCGTGCTGCTCGGCGCCGCCGGCATGGTCGCCGGCCTGTCGGCCAACGGCGACCGGGGCCTGGCCCTGCTCGGCGCGGGCATGCTCGCGGTCCTCGTCGGCGTGTCCCTGCTCAGCCCCTGGCTCGGTCGCCCGGTGACCCGTGCGTTCGAGCTGGCCTACCGCAGGCTGTTCGGCACCGTCGGCGTGCTGGCCGCGCAGAACTCGCTGCGCAACCCGCGGCGGACGGCGGCGACGGCCAGCGCGCTGATGATCGGCCTGACGCTCGTCACCTTGATCTCGGTGCTGGGCCGGTCCGCGGCCGCCAGCACGGACGCCGCGGTCGCCCGCACGCTCACCTCCCAGCTGGTGGTCTCCAACGTGGTGAACGCGCCGTTCTCGACGAGCGTGGCGGCTCGGATCCGCAGGCTCGAGGGCGTTCGCAGCGTCGCGGCCGTCCGCACGGCGACCGGGAGCGTCGAGGGGCACCCGGCCTTCGTCGCTGCCGTGGACCCGCACCAGCTCGGCCTCGCCGTGGCCCTGCCCATGCAGGCAGGAGCGCTGGTGGCGCTGCGGCCCGGGACGGTGGCGGTGAGCGCGCGCACGGCCACCCGGCGCGGCTACGCCCTCGGCGACGTCATCGCCCTACGGCTGCAGGGAGGCAACGTCGAGCTGCGGGTGGTGGCGGTCTTCGGCAGCGCCACGGTGCTGCCTGCCAGCTACCTGGTGACCCCCGACACGCTGGTGCGGGGCGGCCTGCGCCCGCTCGACTCGCTGCTGTTCGTCACCACCACCGGCAAGGCGCTCACCGGCCGGGTCCGCCACCAGGTCGAGCGGATCCTGAGGCCGCTCCCCACGGTGACGGTGAAGGACCCGGGCGGCTTCGCCCAGCAGCAGAAGGAGCAGATCTCGCTGTTCCTCGACTTCGTCTACGCGCTGCTCGCCCTGGCGGTCGTGATCGCCGTTCTGGGCATCGTCAACACGCTCGCGCTGTCGGTGATCGAGCGCACCCGCGAGGTCGGCCTCCTGCGTGCGGTCGGGCTGTCGCGTCGACAGCTGCGCCGCATGGTGCGGCTGGAGTCCGTCGTGGTCGCGGTCCTCGGCGCGGTGCTCGGCGTGGTGATGGGAGTGGTGTTCGGCGTCGTCCTGCAGCGCTCGGTCGCCGACGAGGGCGTCGACGTGCTCGCCGTCCCGTGGGGACAGCTGGCGGGCTTCGTCGCGCTCTCAGCCGTCGCCGGCGTGCTGGCCGCGGTGCTCCCGGCCCGCCGCGCCGCCCGCCTCGACATCCTCGGCGCCATCGGCGCCGAGTAGCGGGCCGGGCGGTGCGGGCGCGCTCACGGCCTCGGCCTCGTCGCTGTGCGTACGGACCTCCACCTCCTCCCTGCCCTCCCTGCCACGGCCGGCGAAGGTGACCCGAACGCGCTGGAATCCCTTGTACCGCTGGGCCTTGGCGTAGCCCGCGTACGCTCGACGGTCCGCCTCGGTGAGCTCGACCCGGTCCGTGAACGGCGTCAGCAGCGCGCGCGGGTACAGGTGCTGGTGCAGCACCGCGTTGATCTCCAGGCCCAGCACCCACATGATCGAGGCGATGTAGAGCAGCGCGACCAGCCCGAGCACGACCGCGAACAGGCCGTTCATGTCGCCGGCTCGCCTCACGACGTGGCTCACGTAGGTGCCGCCGGCCACCTGCAGCAGCTGCCACATCACCGCGACCGCGACTCCACCGGGCAGGGACGAGGTGAACGACTGTCGTCGCAGGGCGACCAGGCGCATCATCAGCGACAGCACGAGCGCGTTCAGGCACAGGGAGCCGAGGGCGAACAGCAGCCGGATCCAGCGGTCGACGCCCGAGCTGATCACGTCGACGTGGCTGGCGATGCTCGTCAGCACGGTGACCGCGAGCACCGTAAGGCCGGCGAGCACCAGGAGGCCCAGGCTGGTCAACCTGCTCAGGAACGGGTTCAGCCGGCTGTTGCGCGGGACCGACCAGGTGACGTTGACAGCGTTCTGCGCGGCCTGGCCGAGCCCGATCACGCCGTACAGAGCGGCTACGCTGCCGATGGCCACCGCCGAGGCACTCCCCTGCAGACCACCCGGCTGACCCAGCTGGGTGCCGACGATCGGGAACTGGCTCAGCGCGCCGTTGAGCACCTGCTCCTGCAGCTCCTTGTTGCCCTGCAGCACGAACCCGAGGATGGAGGAGGCGATGAGCAGCAGCGGGAAGATCGAGACGAACGCGTAGTAGGTGATGACCGCCGCGAGGTAGCTGCCCTGGTCGTCGAAGAACTTGTAGACCACCGCGAGCGGCGCCCCGATGACTCGGTGGCGCCGTTGGAAGTGGTCGACGCGGTCGACGAGGGCGGGCACGGGTAAACCGTACGGGAGCCCGGCGCCCCCGTCGCTCACCTCGTACGACGGGCACGGCGGGGGCACCATGGGCCGATGGAGATGCCCGGCCCGGGTCGCCCCACGGTGTCGCTGTCGGTGTGCCTGCTGCTGGACCCCGCGGCGGAGGCGGCCGTGCGTGGACTGTGGCGACGCCTCGAGGCGGCCGGCGTCCCGACCCTGCTCACGCACACCCACGGCCGGCACGTGCCGCACCTGACGCTGGCCAGCGTGCACCACGACGGCGCGGAGGCCGTGCTCTCGGCGCTCGCGGCGCTGCCGGTGGCCCCACGGGTCGAGGTGAGCCTGGACGCGCTGGGCATGTTCCCCCGCAGCCGCTCGTGGCTGGCGGTGCCCGCCGACGCCGGTCTCCTGGCGCGCCACGCCCGGGCCGTCGAGGCCGTGCGCGCCGCCGGCGCGCAGGTGCACGGCCACTACCTCCCGGGGGCCTGGCTGCCGCACCTGACCCTGGCCCCGAGGATGCGCGTCGAGCAGGTCGCCACCCTGGCCCGGCACGCCTTCGAGGTGCTGCCGCTGCTCGCGAGCCTCGAGCGGGCCGCCGTGGTCGAGACCGGCACCGGCCGGCTCCACCCGTTGCCGCATCTCGTGTGACCCCGGCGACCCCCTCGACCTGCGAGCGGTCCGGTCGTTCCGCTGCGAAGGGCCCGTCGCACCGGATACCGTCGAACGCAGTCCCCGTCGCGCACGGCGGGGCCGTCCGGTCCACGCCGAAGCCCGCCATGGTCGCCGGACGACCCGCACGAGACCGACGCACAGGTGGGCACGGACGACCCGCGCAGCACGGCCCGGCGATCCACGCCGCGCCTGGGGGTGAGGCCACCACGAGGTGGCCGGGTACTTCGGACCCGAACCCGACAGGTCATCGTCCGCAGGCGCCGCCGAAGGACCGACCCATGCCCCGCACCCGCGGATCCCTTGCCCGTCGTCTGCTCCTGCACGCCGTGCTGCTGCTCGGCATCGTGCTGGCCTCCTGCGTGGCGGCGGGCTCGGCCGCGGACGCGCTGACCCGTCACCAGCGGCACCGTGTCGTGCACGTGGCCGCCTCGAAGGCGGGCACGCCGTACCGCTGGGGGGCGACCGGCCCGCGCGCCTTCGACTGCTCCGGCTACACCCGGTGGGTGTTCGAGAGGATCGGCGCGCGGCTGCCGCGCACGTCCCGCGACCAGGACCGCGCCGTACGTCACGTCCGGCGGGCGGACCGCGAGCTCGGCGACCTGGTGTTCTTCTCCTCCCACCACCGCGTCTACCACGTGGGGATCTACGCCGGCAGCAACACCATCTGGCACGCCCCGCACACCGGCAGCCGGGTGTCGCGCGAGCGGCTGTGGACCAACGACGTCAGCTACGGCCGGGTGCGCTGATCCGGCGGGCTACCGCCGCGACCGCAGGCCGCTCGCCCGTACGACGGGGCGCCGGACCGCGGCCTCCAGCGCGTCGCGGCTGCCGATGATCCGCACGTGCCTCCTCGCCCGGGTCAGCCCCGTGTAGAGCAGCTCGCGGGTCAGCAGCGGCGAGTCGACCGGCGGCAGCACCAGGGTCACCGCGTCGTACTGGCTGCCCTGGCTGCGGTGCACCGACATCGCGTGCACCGAGGCGACGTCCGACAGCCGGCTCGGGGCCAGGAACGCGAGGACCCCCTCGCGCAGGAAGGCCGCCCGGGGCCGGCCGTCGAGGTCCACCACGACGCCGGTGTCGCCGTTGAACAGGCGCAGCTGGTAGTCGTTGCGGGTGACCAGGAGCGGGCGCCCGACGTACCAGCGACCCTCGGCGGCGTAGCCCGCGACCGCGGCGCGCAGCCAGCCCTCCGCACGCTCGGTCCACCGGGCGACGCCGAACGGTCCCTCGCGGTGGCCGCACAGCAGCTGGTGGGCGGCGAGCAGGCGCAGCGCCTCCTGCGCGTCGCCCGCGGACGCCGCCTCGTGCAGCGCGCAGCCGGCGGCCACCACGTCGCGGCGCAGGGGCTCCAGGAGGGTCTCGACGTCACCATCCCCGGCGGGGTCCACGTCCAGCAGCTCGATGCTGTCGTGCTGGCCCGAGACGACGCGGAGGGCGTCGTCGGCCGCACCGGCACGGACCGCCTCGGCGAGGGCCTGGATCGGGCCGGAGAACCGGTGCACCCGGATCAGCCGCACCACGCCGCGCTCCAGGGCGCCGCTCTCCTCCTCGTCGAGGTCCTCGAGGTCGCGCCGGCCGAGGCCGGCGAGGGCCGGGACGGCCGCCGTGCCGGCCGGCGGCTCGCGCTGCACCAGGTCGCCGAGCACCGCGCCGGCCTCCACCGACGCGAGCTGGTCGGGGTCTCCCACGAGCAGCAGCCGGCTGTCGGGGCGCAGCGCGTCCACGAGGCGCGACATCAGCGTGAGCGAGACCATGGACGCCTCGTCGACGACCACGACGTCGTACGGCAGCCGGTTGTCGCGGTCGTGACGGAAGCGGGTGCGCGACCCGGGCCGGGGCCCGAGCAGCCGGTGCAGGGTGGCGGCCCCGAGCCTGCCGACGCGTTGCCGGTCGGGGTCGGGGAAGCTCTGCACGGCGGCCGCGGCAGCGAGGCCGAGCCGGGCGGCCGCAACGGCGGTGGGCGCCGCGAGCGCCACCCGCAGCCCGCCTCCCGCCTGGTCCTGCAGCACCGCGAGGACCTTGGCGACGGTCGTCGTCTTGCCGGTGCCCGGGCCACCGGCGAGCACGCTGACCCACCTGTGCGCGGCCACCATGGCCGCCAGCCGCTGACGGTCCGGGCCCTCGTCGGGGAAGAGGCGCTCGAGTGCGGCACGCAGCCGGGTGCCGTCGACGACGGGCTGGGGACGCAGCGCGGTGTCGTCGAGGACGCCGGCGATGCGCCGCTCCTGGCGCCAGTAGCGGTCGAGGTAGAGCATGGAGCCGCGCAGCCGCAGGGGGCGGTCCGGGTCGGCGTCGCCGGCCGGTCCGGCCTCGGCCACCAGCGGGCTGGCCGCGAGCGCGGCGGTCCAGGAGGCGGCGTCGGGCCAGGGAAGCCCGGCCAGGAGGGCCGCCGGGACGCCCTCGACGGCGGTCGTCCCCCGGGCGAGCGCCACGTCCAGGCAGACCGACCCCGACCGTAGGGCGCGCACGGTCAGCGCGGCGGCCAGCAGCACCCGGTCATCGGCCTCCCCGCCCAGCCTGCCCAAGGTGGCGGCGACGTGCACGTCGGCGGCACCGAGGACGCCGAGGTCGTTGAAGGCGCGCAGCGGTCCCGTCGCCCGGCGCACCCGCTGGACGTCGTGCTCGTCGCGCGTCGGTGAGGGCTCGCCGGCGTCGAGGGGGTCGCCGCTCACCCGGCACCTCCGGCCAGCAGCGCCGACAGGTCCACGACGAGCGCCGCCGGCGGTGACCACGAGAACACCCCGCAGGTCATGCCGTCGACGACCGGCGTGTCCGCGCCGCACATGCCCCGCAGGAACAGGTAGAGCACCCCGCCCAGGTGCACGTCCGGGTCGTAGCCCGGCTGTCGCCAGCGCAGGTAGCGGTGCAGCGCGACGGAGTACAGCAGCGCCTGAAGCGGGTAGTGCGCCTCGCGCATCGCCCGCGCCATGGCCGCCGGCACGTAGTCGGCCGACGTCAGCCTGTCGCCGCCCAGCCAGTTGGTCTTGTAGTCCACGACGAGGTACGCCGGCCGGTCGCCGTCCCGCACCCGCAGCACGGTGTCGATGCTGCCGTTGAGGAAGCCCCGCAGCTGGCGGGCGGCCAGCAGCGGCACGGCGAGGTCGTCGGCGTACGCGCGCATCGGGTCGTCGTCGCGAAGGTGGGCCCGCAGCAGGTCGGCGACCTCGGCGACGCGGGCGCCGCCGACCGGCCGGTCACCGCCGGCCAGCGGCAGCTCGAAGCCGAGCTCGTCGAGCCGGTCGCGGCGTCCGATGTCCGCCAGGCGACGCCCGCCCGCCAGCGGGCCCAACGGGGTGAGGATCGCGGGCTCGAGCGCCTCCGCGAGCGTGTCCGCGGCGACGCCGGTGGCCGCCAGCGTGCCCGCGCGCTCGGCCTCGTCGGCCAGCCGACTCCGCAGGTCCGGGGCGGTGAAGTCGGTGTTCTCCAGCACGCTGTGCACCAGCGTCCCGAACGCGGCTCCTCGCGGGAGGCCGGCCATCGGGGAGGCCGGCGCGGTTGCGTCCACTCGTGCGGCCCGCCCGGTCGGGACGCTCACCTCGACCTCGTCGACGGTGCCGGGCTCCTCGGCCTCGCTGTGCACGCCGGACTGCGCGGCCTCGTGCAGCCCGGCGGTGAGGCCGGAGTACGACGTGCGGGTCCACGCGAGGTCGAGCACGCGGTCGAAGCTGCGCACCGCCAGAGTGGGGTGCGGCGTGCCGGGCGGGTGCCACCGCGTCGCCTCGGGCACCGACGTCTCCACGGCGACGGTGCCCCCCGAGCCCGCGGCGAGCTCGTCGAGGCGCCGACGCACGAACGCGTCGGTGCCGACGGCCGCCGACTCGGCCGGAGCGCCCTGCGCCGTACGCTCGGCGAACAGGAGGCGGTGCAGCGGTCCGCTGCGGGTGTTGCTCGTGGGGGCCCAGTGCACGACCACCTGCGCGGAGGCGCGGGTCAGCGCGACGTACGCCAGCCGCAGGGCCTCACCGGCGTCCTCGCGGGCGTGCTCGGCCCTGCGGGCCGGGTAGCCGGGGTCGCCCGGGCCGCCGACGTCGAGCAGCCGGGTGCCGTCGGTGTCGTGCAGCAGGAGCGGGTCGGGGCTCGTGGGCACGAACCGGTCCCAGAGGAAGGGCGCGTAGACGACCGGGAACTCCAGCCCCTTGCTCCGGTGCACCGTGATCACCTGCACCGCCGCGGCGTCGGACTCCAGCCGCCGGCTGCGCTCCTCGGTCTGGTCGGCGGCGGCCTCGACCATCCGGTGCTGCAGCCACTCGACCATCGACGCCACGCCGAACCGGCCCTCGGTGGCCGCGGCGTGCAGCACCTGGCCGATGTGGCGAAGGTCGGTGAGCCGACGCTCGCCGTGCTCCCGGGCGAGCACCCGCGGCACCATGTCCTCGGCCGCCGCCTCGAGAAGGGCGGCCACCCCCGCCCGCGCGAGCAGCTCCCCCCAGCCGTGCAGCAGGGCGCTCAGGTCGTCGACCACGGTGTCGTCCTCGGCGGCGAGCCGCGCCGTGGGCCAGCCGACGAACGCGGTCAGGGCCGCGGACCGCGCCAGTCCGGCCCGCTGCGGCTGCTCCAGCGCGGTCAGCAGCGTCAGCCAGTCCCCCGCCGCCTCGGAGAGGAAGACGCTGGAGGTGCCGGTGAGCACGACCGGCACCCGCACGGCCTCGAGCGCGTCGCGGACCGCGGCGCCGTCCCGGTTGGTCTGGACGAGGACCGCGACGTCCCCAGGCTGCACCGGGCGGCCGGCATCGGGCCCGCCGCCGTCGCCGAGCCTCGCAGCCGAGGCCAGCAGCGCGACGATGTCGGCGGCGACGTCACGGGCGACCCAGGCGCGTGCCGGGCCCACCTTGAGGACGCCGTCCTCGTCGGGGCTGACCAGTGCCCGCTCGACCACCCGGATCCGCAGCGGCGCCTCCAGGTGGGCGCCGCGCAGCCGCCGACCCGGGTGCGCCGCGGCGACGGGGTGGACCCTGATCCGCTCGTCACCGAGCGACACACCGTCCATGACGTGCTCCAGCGCCCGTAGCAGCGGGGCGTCGCTGCGCCAGTTGGTGCCCAGGGTCTCCCGGTCGCCGGCCGACCCGGTCGCGACGAGGTAGGTGACGACGTCGGCGCCCCGGAAGGCGTAGATCGCCTGCTTCGGGTCGCCGATGAGCACCAGCGCGCGGTGCCCGTGGAACGCGCTCTCGAGGATCTGCCACTGGACCGGGTCGGTGTCCTGGAACTCGTCGACCATCACCACGGCGTACCTGCCGCGGACGCGGGCACGCGCGTCCGGCCCGGTCGTGGGGTCGACGAGCGCGTCGCGCAGCTGGACGAGCAGGTCGTCGTAGTCCATGACCCGACGCCGGCGCTTGCGCTCCTGCACCTGCGCGCGGGTCGTCTCGGCGAGCCGGCGCCGCACGTCCGGCTCGGAGTCCGGCTCCGCGTCGCGCGGCTCCAGCCTGGCCTGCCGGTCGCCGACGGCGCTGAGCCCGATCCCCGCGGCGGCACCGAGCGGAAACGGCGGCCGGGCGCTCCCGGACCGACCGTAGGCACGGACGTACAGGTCGGTGACCACCTCGGTGGTGACGTCCGCGGTCGACTCCGCGAAGGTGAGGCCGGGGTCGACGTCGGCGGCGATCCCCAGCCCCGAGAGCATCTGCTGGCAGAACCCGTGGGTGGTGGCGATGGTGGCGGCGTCGAAGTCGGCGACCGCCTGCACGAGGCGATGCCGCCGGTCCGCGACCTCGTGGTCGGGGCCGGTGGCCAGCAGCGCGAGGACGGGGTCGGACCCTGCGCGGACCGCGGCCGGGTCGGAGAGGGCGGCCGCCGCGCCCACGAACCGCTCGCGCACCCGCTCCCGCAGCTCGACGGTCGCGGCCCGCCCGAAGGTGACGAGCATCAGCTCGTCGATGCGGGCCCGTCCCTCGGCGACGTAGCGCACCGCCAACGTGGCGATCGTATGGGTCTTGCCGGTCCCGGCGCTGGCCTCGAGCACGGTCGTGCCCTGCGGCAGCGGCCCGCACGGGTCGAACGTGGGTGCCCCCATCAGTGCAGCGCCTCGTGCGCGAGCAGCGGCGACCAGACCTGCCGGGCGAGCTGGCCGAACAGGTGCGGCTCGTCGTCGAACGCCTCGGCCGGACGCGGGGCCCGGGACGCGGCCAGGTCGCGCAGCCCGACCTCGCCCCAGACCCGGACGTGCTCGGGGTCGGCGAAGTCGCCGTAGGAGGTGCCGTCCCGGCGCTCGCGGCGCCACTCGCCGGCCGCGCGAGCCATCGCCGCGGCCGGTGGCGAGCCCCTGCCCCGCGGCTCGGCGTAGGCGCAGGACGTCTTCGGCGCCAGTGGCAGCGGCTCGCACAGGCCGCGGCGGCGCAGCAGCACGAGCGCGGCCAGCAGCTCCCGGGCCTCCTCCCGCGCGGGCGCGGTCAGCGCGGACATCACCGGCCGGCCTGCGTCGCGACCGCGGCCCACGGTGGCCGCGCACCACTCCCGGTCGGGTCGCGCGGCGACCAGCGCGAGCAGCTGCACCCACGCCCGGAGCCGGTGGCGCGCCCCGAGCCGGGAGTACTCCACCCGCACCACCCGGGCGTCGTGCACCCCCGGAACCGTGCCGGCCACCCGGGCGCCGTCGGGAAGGTCGACGGACACGTCGACGGCGTGCGCCCCTCCGGCCCGCAGGCCTGCGGTGCGGTCCACGAGGACCTCGACCTCGTGGGCCACCGGGGCGACCACGGCGTCGCCGAGCGGTCCCGGCGGCAGCTCGCCGCGCAGCCGCTCGGCCCGGACGGCGTCGTCGCGCCCCACGCCCGCCAGCCCGGCGCGCAGGATCCGGTCGCCGACGGCCCACAGCGCCAGCGGGTCCACCTCGACGGGGATCGCGTCGTCGCCCTCCTCCTGCTCCCCCGGTGTCGCCAGCCCGAGCCGCTGGCGCAGGAAGCCGCGGACCGGGTGCTCGAGGAACCGGGTCAGGTCGTCCAACGACACGACGTCGCCCGGCGCCGCAGCGGGCAGCGGCCGGTCCAGGAACGGGCCCCGCGCGGTCCGCGGCCCGCGCGTCGCCACGGCTCCGGCGTACGACGCCGTGTCGAAGCTCAGCACCCCGGCATCGCCGAGCGCCCCGGCCACGAAGCTGCGGGCGTCGAACGGCTGGAGCGGGTGCCGGACCAGCACGGGACAGACGGGGGAGGCGTCGTCGCTCATCCGTCGGACCACGTCGAGCAGCTCCCCGAGCGGTACGGCGGGCGGGCGGACCGCGCCGGTCCGCTCGTCGGCGCCGGTGTACAGCACGACGAGCCGCTCGCCGGCCGCCAGCACCGCGTCGAGGAACAGCTGGCGGTCCTCCGCGCGGGGGTCGCGCTCGCCGACCAGCGGCGTGCGGGCGAGCACGTCGTCGCCGTCGAGGCGGGTGGCGCGCGGGAACACGCCGTCGTCGAGGCCGAGCAGCACCACGACGCGGTGCGGCACCGAGCGCATCGGCAGCATGGTGCACATCGTGAGGTGGCCGGTGCGGAAGTTGGCGCGCGTGGGCCGCCCGCGCAGCCGGTGGGCCAGCAGCGAGCGCACGTCGGCAAGCCTCAACGGCACCGTGGCGCCGCGGCCACCGGCCGAGGCGAGGCTGTCGCCGAGCTGGCGCCGGGTCTCGGTCAGCTGCCACTCGTCGGCCGGTGCGACGTCGGTGAGGTCACGCACGGCGGTGACGAGCGCCTCGACCCACGCCGTCAGGGGCTGCTCACGGCGCAGCGCGGAGACCGCGGCCGCCAGCCGGTCGAGCAGCTCGGCGAGCCGGCCGGCGAGGTCCACGTCGCTGCTGTCCACGTCGTCGAGCGGAAGGGCCAACCCGACGGTGCGCAGGCCGGCCTCGTCCATGGCGGCGCCCACGAGGATCCGGTCGAGTCCCGCCCGCCAGGTGTTCTGGCGCAGCGTGGACAGGTGGTACGGCGCACGGGCGTCGGCGTCGAGGCCCCACCGCACGCCGGACCGGCGGACCCAGTCGCCGGCCAGCTCGAGGGCGTCGTCGTCGAGCCCGAAGCGACGACGAACCGGCGGCATGGCCGCCAGGTCGAGGACCTCCGAGGCGGTGAGCCGGGCGTCGGCGAGCTCGAGGAGCCGGGCCACGACGGTGAGGACGGGGTTGGTCTGCCGCAGCGAGCGGTCCGCCAGGCGGACCCGGAGCCGGTGCCCGGGATGCTCGGGTCCCCGACCGAGCGGCGAGCCGGGGTCGGCGCCCTCCAGGGCGCCCAGGTCGCCGAACGCGGCGGAGACCAGGGGCGCGTAGGTCTCGATGTCCGGACACATCACGACCACGTCGCGCAGCTCCAGCGACGGGTCGTCCTGCAGCATGCCCACCAGCAGCTCGCGCAGCACCTCCACCTGGCGCTGTCGCCCGTGGCAGGCGTGCACCTGCACCGACCGGTCACCCGGCCGGAGCGCGACGGCGGTGGGCTCGCGGTCCTCGACGACGTCACGCTGCAAGGCGGCGAGCAACGTGGGGGGATCTGTCCGCTCCGGCGGGGGTAGGTAGCCGTCCCCGGCCTCGTGCTCGTCCCCGGCACCGGCCTCGCCGAGCCGCAGCTGCAGCTCGCGCGCGTCGCGGGCGCACGAGCGCAGCAGCGGGTGCACCGGGAGGTCGGCGGTCTCGTCGTGCCGGCGGGGCGGCGGGACCGCCGGCCCCAGCGGCTCCGTGGCCGCCCGGTCGCCGACCCCGTCCCGCAGCCCGTCCCGCAGCCCGCCCCTCGGCCGGTCCCGCAGCCGGTCCCAGAGCTGGTGCGAGGAGTGCGGCAGCCACAGGTGGACCTCCCGGTGGACGGCCAGCGCACGAAGGACCTCCAGCTGCTCGGTGGTCATCCGCGTCGGGCCGAACAGCGACAGCCGCTCCGGGAGGGCGAGCTCCTCGGGCCGCTCCACGAGCCGCCGGCAGGCGGGGCCGAGCCGCTCGGCGGGGCTGTCGGCGCCGACGGCGGCGCGCACCCGTCGCCACAGCTCGGCCTGCCAGGCCAGGTCCGGCTCCAGCAGGCCGCCGGCCCCGTCGGTGTCGCGGCCCGCGGCCCAGTCCCGCAGCATGGCCGGCCGTTGGGCGGCGTACCCGGTGAAGAGGCCGGCGAGCTTCTGGGCCACGGCCCCTCGGCGGCCCTGGGAGCCCGGGTCGCCGGGGAGCCCGAGGTGGCGGCCGAGCGTGGCGCACCACTCCTCGCTGCCGCAGCCGTCGACGACCTCGAGGACGACCCAGGTCAGCCGGCGCTCCGCCCACGGGTCGTCGCGGGCGTCGACGCCGGTGCCCGCGGCCAGGGCCTCGGCGACCAGCCGCCCCGGCGACGGGAACAGCACGTTGGCGCACACTCCGTCCGTCGGCGCGTCGCCGCCTCCGCCGGTGCCGAGCGTCGCGGACAGTGTCTGGGTGATCCACCGCTCGACGCCCTTGGTCGGCACCGCGACCACCTCGGGGGTGAACGGGTCGGCCGGGACGTCACGAAGCAACGCGGCGAGCCCCTCCACCAACGCGTCCGCCCGCTCGGATCGGTGCACCCGCAGCCTCACGCGGCCTCCCGTCCTCGACGTCGCCCGTCGTCCACGTCGACGCGGCGACCCTACCGACCGCCACCGACATCGCCGTCGAGGGTGCGGCTCCGGGCCGTCAGCGCCACCCGAGCTCGGGCGCGATGTGGTGCAGCACGGACTCGATGACGTGCGCGTTGTAGTCGACGCCGAGCTGGTTGGGGACGGTCAGCAGGAGGGTGTCGGCGGCCGCGACGGCCTCGTCCTCGGCGAGCTGCCCGACCAGCTGCTCCGGCTCACCGGCGTACGTCTTGCCGAAGCGCGCCGCACCGCCTTCGAGGTGCCCGACCTGGTCCTGGCTGCGGGTCTCCTGTCCGAAGTAGGCCCGGTCCAGGTCGCTGACCAGGGGGAAGACGCTGCGGCTGACCGACACCCGCGACTGACGGCTGTGCCCGGCGGCCTGCCAGGCGTCCCGGAACCGCTGGATCTGCTCGGCCTGCAGCTGGTGGAACGGCACCCCGGTGTCCTCGGTGAGCAGCGTCGAGCTCATCAGGTTCATGCCCTGCTCGGCCGCCCACTCCGCGGTCAGGCGGGACCCGGCCCCCCACCAGATCCGCTCGCGCAGCCCGGGAGAGTGTGGCTCGATGCGCAGCAGCCCCGGAGGGTTGGGGAACATCGGCCTGGGGCTGGGTTCGGCGAAGCCCTCGCCGGTGATGACCTGGAGGAACGCTGCGGTGTGCTCACGTGCCATGGTCGCGTGGTCCGAGCCGTCCTCGGGTTCGTGGCCGAAGTACCGGTAGCCGTCGACCACCTGCTCCGGCGACCCGCGGCTGATGCCCAGCTGGAGCCGGCCTCCGGCGATCAGGTCGGCGGAGCCGGCGTCCTCCGCCATGTAGAGCGGGTTCTCATAGCGCATGTCGATCACGCCGGTGCCGATCTCGATCCGGCTGGTCCGCGCCCCGATGGCCGCCAGCAGCGGGAACGGGCTCGACAGCTGGCGGGCGAAGTGGTGGACCCGGAAGTAGGCGCCGTCGGCGCCCAGCTCCTCGGCCGCGACGGCGAGGTCGATGGACTGCAGCAGCGCGTCCGAGGCCGACCGGGTCGTCGAATGCGGAGACGGCGACCAGTGGCCGAAGGACAGGAACCCGATGTGCTTCATGACCCCATCGTGTCGGATCACCACAACGGCGGGTGGTGACGCAGCGACTACGGCCGCGTGCCGCAGCGGCCTCTGTCCCTGGGGGGAGGGCGATCTCTGCGCTCAGGTCGATGTGCCTGAGCGGCTGAGTGAGCAGGATCGGGCCATGACCACACATCCACGCCAGATGACCCCTCGCTCCCGACGTCGAGGGGTCCTCGCCCTGGTCGTGGTGCCCAGCGTCGTGGTGGCCACGTCCATGCTGGCGCTCTACCTCGTGGTGCTGCCGCTGTTCCCCGCGGTCCACCAGTACTACTTCCCGGAGTCCACGGCCACCTACGCGACGTACCGGGTGGCGATCCTCGGGCACATCGTCTTCGCCTCCGTCGCGCTCATCGTGGGCCCCATCAACCTGTACAACGGACTCCGGAGACGGCACCGTGCCGCCCACCGCAGGCTCGGGACCGCCTATGCCGTCTCCGTGTCCCTGGCTGCGACGTTCGCGCTGTTCATGTCCTTCCACGCCTACGCCGGGACGTTGCCGGGCGGTCGGGTGCTCATCACCAGCGGGCTGTTCACGCTCGGCTGCGTCTGGTTGGCCACCCTGTCGCTGGCGGTGCGCGCCATCGCCGTGCACCACGACGTGGACCGGCACTCCTTCTGGATGATCATCAACATCAGCGCTACCTACTCCGCGGTCCTCTTCCGGCTCCTCAACGGCGCCATCGTGGCGGTGGGCAGGTTCGAGCAGCTCTATCCGCTGCTGGGCTGGCTGGGATGGGTTCCCAGTGTGGCCGTCGGCGTCCTCCTCGCCCGCCGCCACCTCGCCCGCCGCCACGGGCGAGTCGGGACCGCATCGATCCTCAGCCCGTGGTGGGCTCCGGGTCGATGGACACCGCCACTGGAGTCGGCAGCTCGACGGTCCGGCTGACCGTGCAGAGGCGGTCATGCGAGCGGCGCACCGCGTCCGGCAGCACCGAGCGGGCCGCGTCCCCGGCCGGACCGGCGGGGAACGCGATGCGGTAGCGCACCCGCGGATCGCTCAGATGGTTGCCCAGCGCGTCGCGTACCTTGGTCGCGGTCGCCCGGACGTCGAAGCTCGTCGGCTCGCTGCGCCTGCTCGTCAGGATGTCCACGTCGATCGCGGAGCAACCGGCGAGCGCCGCCAGCAACAGCTCCACCGGGGTGAAGTCGACGTCCCCACCCGAGCCGACCTCGATCACGCCGCCGCGCGCATTGGTCGCCCGGAACCTGCCCGGTGCGGTCCTGGTCACCGTCACGCCAGGGGGATCTGCCCCGTCGTCCGTGCTGCTCATGGCCTCACTGTCCTCCCAGGTGGCCGGCCGTGGCGTAGGGGGTCTCGGTATGCCGTTCGCGGACATCGGTGGGGCCGCCTCCGGCCCGCACCGGCACGGGGACCCGCAGAGACCCCGTCGCCGTCGCCCGCCTTCGTTGGTCGAGGTGCACTCGCCCCCAGGGGCGAGGGCAGGCTCGACGATGGCGCTCGCGTCCGCGCAGCACGTCGCGTCGCGACCCGGCTAGGGTCGGCTCATGGGAAGCAGCGTGTACGTCGCCTCGATGGAGGGGTACACGGGCAAGTCGACGGTGGCCCTCGGGCTCCTCGAGCAGCTCTCTCGCCGGGTCGAAAGCGTGGGGGTCTTCCGCCCGGTGGTGCGCTCCGGCGGCTCCGGCGGGCGCGACTACGTGCTCGAGCTGCTGGTCTCCCACGAGGCCGTGACGCTGTCGTACGACGAGTGCGCGGGCGTGTCCTACGACGACGTGCACGACGACCCGGTAGCGGCGCTGGACCGGATCGTGGAGCAGTACCACCTCGTCGCGGACCGCTGCGACGCGGTGGTGGTGGTCGGCAGCGACTACACCGACGTCGGCACCCCCACGGAGTTCTCCTACAACGCCCGCATCGCCGCCAACCTCGGGTCGCCCGTGCTCCTCGTCCTCAACGGCACGGGCAGGACACCCGCCGAGCTCCGGACCATGGCGAGCGTGGCCGTCGGCGAGCTCCGCGCGCTCCACGGCACGCTCTTCGCGGTGATGGCCAACCGCGTCGACGAGGCACAGCTGCTCGAGGACCCGAAGGCGTTCACCGCGGCGATCACGCTCGACGGCGCCCTCGGCTACGCCATACCGGAGGAGCCGCTGCTCAGCGCACCGTCCGTCGCCGACCTGATGCTCGCCTGCGACGGCAGGCTCGTGGGCGGGGACGAGGCGCTGCTGGGCCGCGAGGCGACCGGCATCGTCGTCGCGGCGATGACGATGCCGCACGTGCTGGACCGGCTGTTCGAGGGCGCGGTCGTGGTCACCCCGGGTGACCGGCCGGAGGTGGTCCTGGCCGTGCTGATGGCGCACGTCTCCGCCGGGTTCCCCCAGATCGCGGGCGTGGTGCTCAACGGCGGCCTGCCGCTGCCCGAGCAGGTGAGCCGCCTGATCGCAGGCCTGGGCACGACCACTCCCCTGGTGGCCACCGAGCTCGGCACCCACGCCACGACGACCGCGCTCAACAGCGTGCGTGGCCGGCTCACCCGGCAGTCCCCGCGCAAGGTCGCCACCGCGCTCTCCCTCTTCGACGCCCACGTCGACGGCGTGGCGCTGCTGGACCGACTGGAGGTCGCGCGCACCGATGCCGTCACGCCGCTGATGTTCGAGCACCAGCTGATCGACCGGGCCGTCGCGGACCGCCGCCGCGTGGTGCTCCCGGAGGGCGACGAGGACCGGATCCTGCGCGCGGCCGACATCCTGATGCGCCGCGGGGTCGCCGACCTGACGCTGCTCGGCGACCCGCTGCGGATCCAGGCGCGGGCGGCCAGTCTCGGTGTGGACCTCGGCGCGGCCCGGCTGCTGAGCCCGCTCGACGAGGACCTCGGGGAGCGGTTCGCCCGCGAGTACCACCAGCGGCGCCGGCACAGGGGCGTCGAGCTCGACGACGCGAGGACACTCGTGCGCGACCCGTCGTACTTCGCGACGTTGATGGTCGAGCTCGGGCTCGCCGAGGGCATGGTCTCCGGGGCGGTGCACACGACCGCGCACACCATCCGACCGGCGCTCGAGATCGTCAAGACGGTCCCCGGGGTCTCGGTGGTGTCGTCGGTGTTCTTCATGTGCCTGGAGAACCAGGTCCTCGTCTACGGCGACTGCGCGGTGAACCCCGACCCGACCGCCGAGCAGCTCGCGGACATCGCGGTCTCGTCCGCGCAGACGGCTGCCGCCTTCGGCATCGAGCCCAGGGTCGCGATGCTGTCCTACTCGACGGGAACGTCCGGGTCGGGCACCGATGTCGAGAAGGTCTCGCGCGCGACCGAGCTGGTCCGACAGCGGGCACCGGAGCTCCTCGTCGAAGGGCCCATCCAGTACGACGCGGCCATCGACGTCGCCGTGGCCAGGACCAAGCTGCCCGACTCGCACGTCGCCGGGCACGCCACCGTCTTCGTGTTCCCCGACCTCAACACCGGCAACAACACCTACAAGGCGGTGCAGCGCTCGGCCGGCGCCGTGGCCGTGGGGCCGGTCCTGCAGGGGCTTCGCAAGCCGGTCAACGACCTCTCCCGCGGGGCGACCGTGCGCGACATCGTCAACACGGTGGCCATCACCGCGATCCAGGCGCAGGAGACGCCGTGAGCGCGCCGGTGCTGGTCGTCAACGCCGGGTCGTCGTCGCTGAAGTACAGCCTCGTCGACGCGGCCGACGGCACGGCCGCCGCGTCCGGCACCGTCGAGCGGATCGGCGAGGACAGTGGTGTGCTCACCCACCGCGGCCCGGACGGCGAGCACCGCTCGGAGCGTCGCGTGGCCGACCACGAGGACGCGCTCCGCGCGGCCCTCGACGCCTTCGCCGTGCACGGCCCGTCGCTCGCCGACGTCGACCTGCGCGCGGTCGGGCACCGGGTCGTGCACGGTGGTGCGACGTTCTCCGCGCCCGCCCTCGTCGACGACGCGCTGCTCGAGGCGGTCACCAGGCTGATGCCGCTGGCGCCCCTGCACAACGGGCCCAACCTGGAGGGCCTGAAGGTGGCCCGCAGGCTGTTCCCGGACGTGCCGCAGGTCGCCGTGTTCGACACCGCGTTCCACCAGACGCTGCCGCCGCGCGCCTTCACCTACGCGGTTCCGCACGGCTGGGCGGAGGAGCACCGCATCCGCCGATACGGGTTCCACGGCACCTCCTTCGCGTTCGTGTCGCGGGCCGCGGCCGGGCTGCTGGGCCGGCCGGCCGACGACGTGAACCTCGTCGTGCTGCACCTGGGCAACGGCTGCTCGGCGACCGCGGTGGAGCGGGGCCGCTCCGTCGACACCTCCATGGGGCTGACCCCGCTCGAGGGACTCGTCATGGGCACCCGCTCGGGCGACGTCGACCCCGCGCTGCACGCGCACCTGCACCGCGAGCTCGGCTGGTCGCTGGCCGACATCGACACCGCGCTGAACAAGCGGTCCGGGCTGCGGGGCATGACCGGTGAGAACGACTTCCGCAAGGTCTCGCAGATGCGTGCCGCCGGCGACGAGCGGGCGGCGCTCGCCTTCGACGTGTACTGCTACCGCATCCGCAAGTACGTCGGGGCTTACTACGCCGTCCTCGGGCACGTGGACGCGGTCGTGTTCACCGCGGGCGTGGGACAGCACGCCCCCGCCGTACGTTCCGCGGCGCTGTCCGGGCTTCAGCGGCTCGGCATCGAGGTCGACGAGGAGCGCAACCAGCGTGCGGGCGACCGGCCCACGGTCGTGTCGACCGACACCAGCGAGGTGGCGGTGCTGGTCGTGCCCACCGACGAGGAGTGGGAGATCGCCAGGCAGGCGGTGGCCGTCGTCGAGTCGCAGTCCTGAGCGCGACGGGCAGGCAGCACCCGCTCAGAGGTCGATGCGCATCACGACACGGCGCATCGTCGGTCTGGCGACCTCAGTGAAGCCTGCGAGCGCGAAGGTGGCGCGGGTGCCCACGTGCAGCTCCTCGGCGATGACGTCCGTCGTGACCATCGGGTATCCCTCGAGGGCGCGGGCACCGCGCTCGCGGGCGTGATCGACGGCCGCTCGGACCATCGCGGCGCTCACACCGCGTCGCCGGAACCCTGCTCGGGTGAAAACACAGGTCACCGCCCAAACGCTCGCGTCGGCCTTGTCCTCGGCCCGGTCCACCCAGGGCCCCTGTTGTTGCGCAGCAGCCCGGAGTACGCCGGGCGCGGCTCCACCGCACACCAGCCGACGGGCTCACCGTCGCGGAAGGCGACCAGGCCACTGGTCGTCCCCGACTCCGGGTGTCCGCAGTCGGTCTGTCGGCGGAGCCGGAACGCGCGTTCCTCGACCGGGAACGAGGCGAAGCTCTCCTTGGGATGGAGCTTGTAGCGCTGGCACTGACATCGGGCCGCCTGGCCGCGGGTGCCGAACACCGCCTGCAGGTCCTGCCAGGCCGCCTCGTTGGCCGGGACGACCGACATCACGGCAGCGTCAGCTTCCGGCGGGTCTCCTGCCATCCCGGGTCCGACGCCAGGGTGGCCTCGTGGGCGCGGACGACCGCCTCGAGCCGGACCAGGCGCACGCCGCCCTGCCGGGACAGGTGCACCTCGACGCGGCGGCCGTCACCGGTGTCCTGACGGCGGTAGACGAGTGCGCGGTCGCTCAGCGCGTCGACCACCCGGGTCAGCGTCGGCTGGGCGATCCGGAGGGTCCCTGCGAGCTCGCCCATCGGGTGCCCCTGCCCGTCGGCGAGCGCACGGAGCACCAGCCACTGGTCCACGGTGCAGTCGTCCTCGGCCAGGTCGCGGGCCAGCCCTCGGGTGGCCCATCGCTGGGCCAGCGTGAGCTGCGCGACGAGCGACGACTCGGCATCGACGGCGTGCCCCATGTCGCTCGCCTCCCTCGCAGACGTGCACCGGAGCATACTCGTGGCCGTGAGGATCGAGGCGGCGCTCACCGACCCGCTGAAGGCGCGGCTCGTCCCGCGGGAGCGCGCCGGCCTCCGCATCGGCCTGGTGGTGCCCCAGTCCGGGGCGCTCGGCATGGTCGGGCCCTCCGCGGTCGACGCCGCGCTGCTGGCCACCCACGAGGTCAACGTCGCCGGTGGGGTCCGCGGCGCGTACGTCGACCTGGTGCTCGTCGACGGCGGGCGACGCCCCCGCGTGGTCGCCGAGGAGGTGGAGGCACTGTGCCGGTCGGGGGCCGTGGACGCGCTCGTCGGCTTCCACACCAGCGACGTGCACCGAGCCCTCGAGGCCACGGTCGGCGGCCGGACGCCCTACGTGTTCACCCCGCCGCACGAGGGAGGGCGCCGGCGGGCGGGAGTGGTGTGCATCGGCGCCGACCCGGCCCGACAGCTGCGCGCGGCGATCCGGTGGCTGACCGCCGAGCACGGCCTGCGCCGGTGGGCGATGGTCGGCAACGACTACATCTGGCCGCGCAGCGTGCACCGCTGCGCCACCCTTCTGGTGGCCGGGTCCGGCGCGGAGGCGGTGCTGGACCGACTGGTCCCGCTGGGCGCGGTCGACGCCTGGAGCGACCGGCTCGTGGACGACCTGCGCGCCAGCCGCGCGGACGCGGTCCTGCTGAGCCTCGTCGGGCGCGACCTGGTGGCCTTCCACCGGGTGCTGCGACAGGCGGGCCTCGACCGCAGGCTGGTGCGGCTGTCCGGGGCGCTGGAGGAGAACGGCCTGCTCGCCGCCGACGGCGACCGGACCGGCACCCTCTACGCCGCGATGCCGTCGTTCGCGTCGATGACCGACGAGCGCCACCTCGGTCTCGTGGAGCGCCATGCGGCGTTGCTCGGCACCCGGGCACCCGTGCTCGACACCTATGCCGAAGGGGTCTACGACGGCCTGCACCTGGTGGCCCGGCTGGCGGGCGAGGGCGCGCTGCGGCCCGACCGCATCGGCCGTGCCGCAGCCCGGGCCGTCGAGGGACAGCGCACCACGCGCGTGCTCCTCGCCAGAGCGGACGGCCTCGGGCTGAGCGTCGTACCGGGCGTGGCGTCGTAGATGCTTCCATCTGAAACTATTTGCTCCTACGCTTCGCTCTGAACGCGACCCCTGCCGGATCGAGGAGCGATGAGCGAGCCCACCCCCCACACCATCGAGCAGTACGGCTACCGCCAGGAGCTGCACCGGTCCCTGTCGTTCGGCGACCTGCTCGTCTACGGGCTGGTGTTCATGGTCCCGATCGCGCCGTTCGGCATCTTCGGAGGCGTCTTCCAGGGATCCGGCGGGATGGTGGCGCTGGCCTACGTGATCGGCATGGTCGCGATGATGTTCACGGCCCTGTCGTACGCACAGATGTCACGGGCCTTCCCGATGGCCGGGTCGGTCTACACCTACGCCGGGCGCGGGATCGCGCCACAGATCGGGTTCCTGTCGGGATGGATGATCCTGCTCGACTACGTGCTGGTGCCCGGGCTGCTCTACCTCATCGCCAGCGTCGCGATGAACTCCCTCATCTCGGCGGTGCCGATCTGGCTGTGGCTGATCGGCTTCGTGGTGCTCAACACCGTGGTGAACTACATGGGCATCGAGATGACCGCGAAGGTCAACAGGGTCATGCTCGTGGGCGAGCTGGTCGTGCTGGCGATCTTCATCGTCATCGGTGTCATCGCGCTCGCCCAGGGCAAGGGCCGCGGCTTCGACATCAGCCCGATCTACAACGCGCACACGTTCTCCTGGTCGCTGGTGTTCGGAGCCGTCTCCATCGCGGTGCTCTCCTTCCTGGGCTTCGACGGGATCTCGATGCTCGCGGAAGAGAACAAGGAGTCCGCGCGGGCGATCGGCCGATCCATGATCGCGGCGCTGCTGCTGGCCGGGGTCCTCTTCATCGTCCAGACCTGGATCGCGGCCCTGCTGGTCCCGCACCCCGGTGCCCTCATCGCCAAGGGAGACCCGGGCGGCACGGCCTTCTACGACTCGGCCGCCGTCGCCGCGGGCGCGTGGCTGTCCAAGCTCACCGCGCTCGCCACGGCCATCGCCTGGGGCTTCGCGAACTCGCTCGTC
>JAICKK010000110.1 GCA_025927955.1 Nocardioidaceae bacterium | reverse complement strand
CTTGGCCAGGTACTGCTGGTGGTAGTCCTCGGCGTAGTAGTAGGTCGGCGCCGGCTTGATCTCGGTGGTGATCGGTCCGTAGCCGCGCTCGAGCAGCAGGGGCTCGTAGACCTCCTTGATCTCCTTGGCGGTCTGCGCCTGCTCCTCGTTGAACGTGTAGACCGCCGAGCGGTATTGCGTGCCCATGTCGTTGCCCTGGCGCATGCCCTGCGTGGGGTCGTGGAACTCGAAGAACGCCTTGACGAGGTCCGCGTAGGACACCTTCGCCGGGTCGAACACCACCCGGACGGCCTCCGTGTGACCGGTCTGCCCCGAGCACACCTCCTCGTACGACGGGTGCGGCGTCGACCCACCGGCGTAGCCCACCGAGGTCGACCACACGCCCGGCATCCGCCAGAAGAGCTCCTCGGCGCCCCAGAAGCAGCCCAGGCCGAAGACCGCCACCTCCAGGCCCGCGGGCACCTCGTCGGTGACCACCGGGGCGTCGAGGACCCGATGACGCTCGGCGATGGAGAACCACTGCTCCGCGCGACCCGCGAGGGCCTGGTCGGAGGTGGGGATCTCGAGCTTGCGGCGGTTGAACAGCACGGCGTCTCCTCGGCTGGGCGAGCTTGGTGTCACCGGTCCAACGAACCGGACGCGTAGATCCTTCCCCGGCACCAGGGCACACGGCCCTGCCGGATACCCTCGCCCGCATGACCGGGTCGAGCAGCGAGCATCCTGAGTACGCAGAGAAGACCGGCTTCGAGACGCGTGCGATCCACGCCGGCTACGAGCCCGACCCCACGACCGGGGCGGTGATCCCGCCGATCTTCGCCACCAGCACGTACAAGCAGGACGGTGTGGGAGGGCTGCGCGGCGGCTACGAGTACTCCCGCAGCGCGAACCCGACCCGTACGGCGCTGGAGGCCACCCTCGCCGCTCTCGAGGGGGGCGAGCGCGGGTTCGCGTTCGCCAGCGGGCTGGCCGCCGAGCACACGCTGCTCCAGGCGCTCTGCGCTCCCGGTGACCACGTGGTCGTGCCTGACGACGCCTACGGCGGCACCTACCGGCTGTTCGCGAAGGTGGAGCAGCCGTGGGGCCTCGCGCACACGCCCGCAAGGGTCTCCGACGTCGACGCGGTGCGCGCGGCGCTGCGGCCGGGACAGACGCGCGTCGTGTGGGTGGAGACCCCCACCAACCCGCTGCTCAACATCGGGGACATCGAGGCGCTCGCCGGCGTCGCCCACGAGGCGGGCGCGCTCCTCGTGGTGGACAACACCTTCGCCTCGCCGTACCTCCAGCAGCCCCTCGGCCTCGGCGCCGACGTGGTCGTGCACTCGACCACGAAGTACTGCGGCGGCCACTCCGACGTCGTCGGCGGCGCGCTGGTGGTCCGTGACCTCGAGGTGGCCGAGCGGATCGCCTTCCACCAGAACTCCATCGGTGCGGTCGCGGGGCCGTTCGACGCCTGGCTGACCCTGCGCGGGCTCAAGACGCTGGCGGTGCGGATGGACCGGCACTGCGACAACGCCGAGAAGGTGGTGGAGTTCCTCGGCGGGCACCCGGCGGTCTCGCAGGTGATCTACCCCGGTCTCGAGGAGCATCCCGGGCACGCGGTGGCGTCCCGGCAGATGAGCAGGTACGGCGGGATCGTGTCGTTCCGCGTCGCGGCCGGGGAGCAGGCCGCGGTGGACGCCTGCGGGCGGGCGCGGGTGTTCACGCTCGCGGAGTCGCTCGGCGGCATCGAGTCGCTCATCGAGCACCCGGGCCGGATGACGCACGCCTCGGTCGTGGGCACCGAGCTCGAGGTGCCCGCGGACCTGGTGCGGCTCTCGGTGGGGATCGAGACCGCCGAGGACCTGCTTGCCGACCTGGACCGGGCCCTCTCCGTTGGGTGAGGTGAGAGCCTGCGAGCCTCGCGAGACCGTGGTCACGTCTGCGGGCGTGGTGACCAGGTTTCGAGGCCCTCGCCCTTGGGGGCTCGGGCCCCACAACCAGCGAGGAAGCCTACCGTTGGTTGAGGTGCCCGAGCCGCTAGGCGAGGGCCTCGAAACCTCCCAGCCCGAGGCACAGAGGCCACGACGGCTGGTCGCGTGCGTCGACTTCGGCTCGACGTTCACCAAGGCGGCGCTGGTCGACACGGGCACCGGGGAGCTGCTCGCCACCGCCAGCCACCGCACCACCGTGGACACCGACGTGCTCGACGGCTGGGAGGCGTGCCGGGCGTCGCTGACACGCACCGACCCGCGCGCCCGGGACGCGGAGGTGCTGGCCTGCTCCTCGGCGGGAGGCGGGCTGAGGATCGCGGTCGTCGGCAACGAGGAGCTGGTGACCGCCGAGGCGGGGCGCCGGGTCGCGCTGTCGAGTGGCGGCCGGGTGGTGCACGTCGCGAGCGGGCCTCCCTCGGCGCGCTGGCTGCGAGACCTGCGCTCGAGCGACCCGGACGTCGTGCTGCTCGTCGGCGGCACCGACGGCGGCAACGCCGAGGTGCTGCTGTCGTGTGCCGGCGCCCTGGCCGAGCACCACTGGTCGGGCCCCGTCGTGGTCGCCGGCAACGTCGACGCCCGCACGGAGGTCGCCGGGCTGCTCGACGCCGCGGAGACGCCGTACGTCCTGGCCGACAACGTCGTGCCGCGCATCGGCGTGCTGGCACCGGAGTCGGCCCGGAAGGCGATCCGGGAGATGTTCCTGCGACACGTGATCGGCGGCAAGCACCTGTCGTCCGGCGCCGGTTTCCGGCGGATGGTGCGCGCGGCCACCCCGGACGCGGTGCTGACGGGGGTGGAGCTCCTGGCCCGCGGCCTCGACGAGGCCAGACCCGGCGTGGGCGACGTCGCCGTCGTCGACGTGGGGGGCGCGACCACCGACGTCCACTCGGTCGTCGAGCAGGACCCGGAGGACGCCGGGCTGGCCCGCGAGGTGGTCGCGACGCTGGCGCTGAGCCGGACCGTCGAGGGTGACCTGGGGATGCGGTGGAGCGCGGTCAGCACGGTCGAGGAGGGCGTCGCCGCCGGCCTGGTCGACGAGGGGGAGGCGCCGCGGCTGCGCCAGGCGGCCTTCGCGCGTCGCGAGGACCCGGCACTGCTGCCCGCCTCCGCGGCGGAGCGACGCGACGACGAGGCGCTCGCGACGGTCGCCGTCGGGGTCGCCCTGCGCAGGCACGCCGGGCGCCGACAGGTCGTCTACGGCCCCGACGGGCGGGTCGTCGAGCGCAGCGGCAAGGACCTGCGGGAGGTCGCGGTGCTGGTCGGCTCCGGCGGGGTGCTGCGCGCCCAGGGACCGGAGGTGGCCGCCAGGGTGCTGGGCTCGGTGACCGAGGAGCACGGCGTGGCCGCGGGCTGGCAGCTGCCGCGCGCTCCCCGCGTGGTGGTGGACAGCGACTACGTGCTGGCCGCCGCCGGGCTGCTGGCAGCCGAGCACTGCGAGGCCGCCCATGCCCTGCTCGCGCCGCTGAGGCGAGCGGGCACCGCCCGGCGCGGATAACCTTGCGCCATGAGCGTCGCAGGCAGGGTCTCGCAGAGGCTCACAGGGCGGGTGACCCGGCTCCGGCCCGGTCGACGGGGCAGCCAGCGACGCAGGTCGGCGGAGGACGAGCGGTTCGCCGAGCGCTTCGCCCAGCAGTGGGCGGCGCTGAGGTCGGAGCGGCGGGCCGAGGAGCCGGTCAGCATCGGCGCGGGGGAGTCGAACTACGCACCGGCGCGGGTGCCGTTCGGCGTGGACCTCGCCGCGGCCTGGTCCTGGCGGCTGCTTCTGGTGGCCGCCGCGGGGTACGTCCTGGCCCGCGGCATCGCGATGTTCGCCGTCATCGTGCTGCCGATCGTGATCGCGCTGCTGCTGAGCGCGCTGGTGATCCCGGTCGTAGAGCTGCTCACCCGGCTGAGGCTGCCCCGCGGGCTGAGCTCGCTGCTCGTGGTGGTCGGCAGCCTGGCCGTGGTGTCGCTGCTGCTGACGTTCGCGGGCCAGCAGATCGCCCAGGGAGCCAACGACCTGTCCAAGCAGGTGGTCACGGGGCTGGAGCAGATCCGGGTGTGGCTGCGGACCGGGCCCCTGCACGTCAGCGACAGCCAGCTGAACGCCTACATCGCGTCGGCGCAGGACGCGGTCACCTCCTCGAACCAGCAGATCGTGACCCGGCTCACCGAGGTGGGCACCGCGGTCGGGCACATCGTCGCCGGGTTCTTCATCGTGCTGTTCGGCAGCTACTTCTTCCTGTCCGACGGCCGGCGCATCTGGTCGTGGGTGGTGCGGATCTTCCCGCGGGCCGCCCGCGAGCGGGCCGACTCGTCGGGCCGGATCGCCTGGACGTCGCTGACCGCGTTCGTGCGCGCCACGGTCCTGGTCGCCTTCACCGACGCCCTCGGCATCATGGTGGGCGCGGCCATCCTCAAGGTCCCGTTCGTCTTCGCGATCGGCGTGCTGGTCTTCATCGGCGCGTTCATCCCGTTGATCGGCGCGACCCTGTCGGGGTCCGTCGCGGTGCTCGTGGCGCTCGTCGCCCAGGGCCCGCTGGTGGCGCTGCTGATGCTGCTGGTCGTGGTCTTCGTCCAGCAGCTCGAGGCGCACGTCCTGCAGCCGTTCCTGCTCGGGCGGCTGGTCTCGGTCCACCCGCTCGGCGTCATCTTGGCCATCGGGTGCGGCGTGCTCGTCGCGGGCATCCCGGGCGCCCTGGTCGCCGTACCCTTCGTCGCCGCGGCGAACGCCGTCGTCCTGCACCTCGCGGACAGCGCGAAGGCTGCCCGCGAGGCCCAGGACCTGCCGGTCGGGGACCCGCCCGGCTGACGGCCCCAGCGGGGATCAGCGACTCGGGGCCGGCTCCTCGATGTCGGCCGCGGGCGCCGCGACGTGCGCGCCGTCCTGCCGGGTCGCCAGCGGCTTCTCCTTGAGGAAGAAGGCCACGGCCAGGGCGATCGCCACCAGCGGTACGGCGGACAGGAACGTGTCGTGCAGGGACATGCTGAACGCACCGGTGATCAGGCTGTGCAGCGGCTCGGGCAGCGCCTTGATGGCCTGCACGTTGTTCGCCACGTCCCCGGCCTTGCCGGCCCTGGCGGCGACGCCCGCGGGCGCGTCCTTGAGCGCGTCGGCGATGTGGATGGCGAGCCGGCTGGACAGGATCGCGCCGAACAGCGCGGTGCCGAACGAGCCACCCATCTGCCGGAAGAACGTCACCGAGCTGGTCGCCACGCCGATGTCACGGCGCTCGACGGAGTTCTGCACGACGGTGACCAGCACCTGCATGGTGAAGCCCAGCCCGGCGCCCATGACGTACATCGCCACGGCGGCGAACCAGTACGGCGAGGTGGCGTCGAGGCGGCTGAGCAGGACCAGCGCGACGATCACCGTGGCCGCACCCAGGATCGGGAACACCTTGTAGCGGCCGGTCTTGGTCATGATCTGGCCGGCGGTGATCGAGGTGCTGAAGATGCCCACCACCATCGGCAGCATCGCCAGCCCGGACTTCGTCGGGCTCATCCCGTCGACCACCTGCAGGTAGACCGGGATGAAGATGATCGCGCCGAACATCGCCACGCCGATGAGGAAGCCGAACAGGTTGGAGATCGCGAAGATGGAGCTGCGGAACAGCCGCATCGGGATGATCGGCTCGGCGGCCCGCAGCTCGACGGCGACGAACGCGACCGCCAGAGCCACGCCGGCGACCAGCAGCCCCACCCCGACGCCCGAGCCCCATCCCCGGTCGGGACCCGCCCAGGCGGTGTAGAGCAGGAACGAGGAGACCGAGCCGACGACCAGCGCGGCGCCGAGGTAGTCGATGGAGTGGTTGCGGCGCACGTGCGGCATCTTGAGCGCGGCCGTCGTGATCACCAGGGCGACCAGCCCGATCGGCACGTTCATGAAGAAGATCCACTGCCAGCCGGGTCCGTCGGCGAAGAAGCCGCCCAGGACCGGGCCGATCACCGAGGACGTGCCGAACACGGCGGCGAAGTAGCCCTGGTAGCGCCCGCGCTCCCGCGGCGGGATCACGTCGCCGATCACCGCGAGGGCCAGCGACATCAGGCCGCCGCCGCCCAGGCCCTGGATCGCGCGGAAGCCGATGAGCTCCTCGATGTTGTGGGAGAAGCCGGCGAGCAGGGAGCCGGCCACGAAGGTGCCGATCGCGATCTGGAACAGGAGCCGGCGACCGTAGAGGTCGGAGATCTTGCCCCACAGCGGGGTCGAGGCCGTGGCGGTCAGCATGTAGGCGGTGACCACCCACGACAGCTTGTCGAGACCGCCGAGCTCGGAGGTGATGCGGGGCAGCGCGGTGCCGACGATGCTCTGGTCCAGGGCGGCCAGGAACATCCCGGTCATCAGGCCGCCCATCACGACCAGGATCTGCTTGTGGCTGAGGTAGCCGTGGGAGTCGGGGGTCATGCGAGGTCCCCTCGGAATCGTGGGGTGCAGCAGCGAAGCGGGGGAAGCCCGCGATGTCGTGAGGTGCTCATGCGGAGGCCTCCTGGCCGGTGGTCTTGTGGTCCTGCTGGTCGGCCTGGGTCATGAGCGTCAGGTGCAGCCGGTGCAGCATCAGCCGCAGCGTCTCCCGCTCGTCTCCGGTCCAGCCGTCGAGGGCGTGGCCGAGCATCTCCCGCCGAGTCGCGAACGCATGCGTGAGGCACGCGTTGCCCTGCTCGGACACGGTGATCCGGCTCGCGCGGCCGTCGTCGGGGTCGTCGGTGCGCTCGAGCAGGCCCCGGTCCTCGAGCTGCCGGGCGTGCCGGCTGACCGTCGAGGCGTCGAGGCCGAGCACCGACGCGAGGGTCGACAGCCGCATCGGGCCCTGGTGGGAGAGGAGCTTGAGGATCGGGAACGCCGAGTAGTCGATCTCGTCACCGGGCTGCCGCTGCCGCATCCGGCGGCCGACGGCCAACATCAGGCTCATCACCGCGTCCTCGGCCGTCTCGGGCGCGGGGATCGGCTCGGTGAGCGCGGTGGGGGAAGGGTGCATGAGGCAAGTGTAGACCCCTCTTGCGTGCACCACGCATGTTCTTCCCGGTGGCGCTCGCCACATCCGCCGGCTCTACGCTGGCCCCATGAGCGCCGACCGCACCGCCCCGGACGCCGTACCCCCCGCCGGCCCGCGGCTGTCCCTGCCGAGCCTGCAGGACATCGAGGTCGCGCGTGAGGCGTTGCGGGGGGTGTCGGTCTACACGCCCATGGAGGAGTCGCGGTGGCTCTCGGCGCTGGCCGGTGGCCGGGTGATGATCAAGGCCGAGAACCTCCAGCGGACCGGCTCGTTCAAGATCCGCGGGGCGTACCTGCGGATGGCCCGGCTCTCCGACGAGGAGAAGGCCCACGGCGTGGTCGCGGCCAGCGCCGGCAACCACGCGCAGGGCGTCGCGCTCGCCGCGCAGATGCTGGGGATCAAGGCCACGGTGTTCATGCCGGAGGGCGCGCCGATCCCCAAGGAGAAGGCCACCCGGGCGTACGGCGCGAAGGTGGTCTTCCACGGCGTCAGCATCGACGAGGGACTGGTCGCGGCGAAGAGGTTCGCCGCGGAGACGGGGGCGGTGCTGATCCACCCCTTCGACCACGTCGACATCGTCACCGGACAGGGGACCTGCGGGCTGGAGATCCTCGAGCAGTGCCCCGACGCGCGCACGGTGGTGGTGCCCACCGGCGGCGGCGGGTTCATCGCCGGCATCGCCACGGCGGTCAAGGCGCTGAGGCCCGAGGTGCGCGTGGTCGGCGTGCAGGCCGAGGGCGCGGCCGCGTACGTCCCCTCGCTCGCCGAGGGCAGGCCGGTGGCCCTGGGGTCGATGAAGACCATGGCCGACGGCATCGCGGTGGGCTGCCCCGGGGACGTGCCGTTCCGGGCCATCCAGCAGCACGTGGACGAGATGGTCACGGTCAGCGAGGAGTCGCTGTCACGGGCCCTGCTGATGACCCTCGAGCGCGCCAAGCTGGTGGTCGAGCCGGCGGGGGCGGCCGCCGTCGCGGCGCTCCTGGACGCGCCTGACCGCTACGAGACCCCGGCGGTGGTGGTGCTCTCGGGAGGCAACGTCGACCCGCTGCTGATGATGCGGGTGATCCGGCACGGCCTGGCCTCGGCCGGCCGCTACCTGGTGTTCCGGGCGCGGATCCCCGACGTCCCCGGCGGCCTGGCCCGCCTGCTCAACGAGCTCGCGGGGGTGCAGGCGAACGTCCTCGACGTCGTGCACGAGCGGACGTCGGCCACCCTGCACCTCGACGAGGTCGAGGTGCACCTGCAGGTGGAGACCCGCGGTGTCGACCACGCGGCCCGCGTGCTGGACCACCTGCGCGGGTGCGGGTACTCGATCTCCCAGTAGCCGCAGCCACGCAGCCGCTCAGCCGGTGTAGGGCACGGCGTCGACGATCTCGACCTCGAGAACCTTGCCGTTGGGGGCCTCGTAGCTGACGGTGTCGCCCTTCTGCTTGCCGATGATCGCCGAGCCCAGCGGGCTCTGCGGCGAGTAGACCCGCAGCCCCTCGGTGGTGTCCTCCATCTCCCGGGCCCCCAGCAGGAACGTCTCGGCCTCGTCGTCGGAGTCGCCGGCGAACCTGTAGGTCACCTTCATGCCGGGCTCCACGACGCCGTCGTCGGCCGGGGTCTCGCCGACCTCGGCGCGGCGCAGCATGTCCTCGAGCTGGCGGATCCGGGCCTCGGTCTTGCCCTGCTCCTCGCGGGCGGCGTGGTAGCCGCCGTTCTCCTTCAAGTCGCCCTCGTCGCGGGCGGCGCTGATCCGGGCCACGATCTCGCTCCGTACCGGGCCGCGCAGGTTCGCCAGCTCGGCCTGGAGCCGGTCGTAGGCGTCCTGGGTCAGCCAGATGGTGGTCGTGTCGCTGCTGGCCTGGGTCACGGTGGAGCTCCTGTGTGCAGTGTCGGGGCCACGGGCGCACGGGCGCCGCGGGTCGTACGAGGCAAGTGGACGATTCTAGCAACCGAGGGCGCGGGGACCCCAATCCGGCGAGCGCCGCCGCGGAGCCGCTACCGGTTCGGGGACCGGGCCTGGCTGGTGCAGCCGACGAGGCCAACGGTGGTGGCCCTGCGCTCGGTGCGCAAGGTGGTCCGCACGCGCGACGTCCTCGCGCCCGGGCGGACGGTGACGGTCCGCTGGCCCACGACGGCGTGGTCGGCGGCGGTGGCCTGCAGCCGGCAGGTGGCGGGGACGTCCGCCCGGCGCCGTACGACGGTGAAGGTGGCGGTGGCCGCGTGCTCGCCGCGGACGTGGTAGCCCACCAGCTGGGAGGAGACCTCCGGCCGGCCCTGGCCGAGCATCGCCCAGGCGAGCCATGCCAGGCCGGCCAGAGCGAGCAGCACGGCCACCGCCACCACGAGCGGACGCCGCGCTCGGGAGGGACCGCCGTACCGCGCGGTCAGGTCGGTCACCGGGGCGCTCATCCCTCTCATCGTAGGGTCACCGTGGCGGCATCGTGGGCGGGCCCCGGTTCCTCCTAGGATTGCGAGCATGCTGCGCCTGATGCACGTCCACGCCCACCCCGACGACGAGTCGAGCAAGGGCGCGGCCAGCACCGCCAAGTACGTCGCGGAGGGCGTCGACGTCCACGTCGTGACCTGCACCGGCGGCGAGCGGGGCTCGATCCTGAACCCCAAGATGGACCGCCCCGAGGTGCTGGCGAACATCAGCGCGATCCGCCGCGAGGAGATGGACCGGGCCCGGGAGATCCTCGGCGTCACCCAGGAGTGGCTCGGGTTCGTCGACTCCGGGTTCCCCGAGGGCGACCCGCCACCGCCGCTGCCCGAGGGCTGCTTCGCGCTCGTGCCGCTCGAGAGGGCCATCGAGCGGCTGGTGCGGATCGTGCGCCAGGTGCGCCCGCACGTGATGACGACCTACGACGAGAAGGGCGGCTACCCGCACCCGGACCACGTGCGCTGCCACGAGGTGAGCGTCGCCGCGTTCGAGGCCGCCGGCGACCCGACGCGGTTCCCCGACGCGGGGGAGCCGTGGACGCCGCTGAAGCTCTACTACCACCACTCGTTCCACCGGGAGCGGACCCAGGCGCTGCACGACGCGATGCTGGCCCGGGGCCTCGAGTCGCCCTACGCCGAGCGGCTCGAGGAGTGGAAGCCGGACCCGCAGCACGCGGCCCGGATCACGACGCGGGTGCCGTGTGCGGAGTACTTCGCGGTGCGGGACCGGGCGCTGCTCGCGCACGCCACGCAGATCGACCCCGATGGCGCCTGGTTCGCCTGCCCGCTGGAGGTCCACGAGGAGGCGTGGCCCACCGAGGACTACGAGCTGGTGCGCAGCGAGGTGCCGGTGGAGCTGCCCGAGGACGACCTGTTCGCCGGGGTCCGGGCCGAGGCTGAGACACTGGGAGCATGAATACTGGGGGCATGAACGCTGTGTGGGTGCTCGTGCCGATGGTCCTCGACAAGCCGCCAAACCCGGCGGACGTCAAGGCGGGCTGGGTCGCGTTCGGCGTCTTCATCGCGCTGGCGGTCGCCGTCGTGCTGCTGTGGCTGAGCTTCCGCAGGCAGCTGAAGAAGATCGACTTCGACGAGGACGCGACCGTCCGCCCCCGGGGGGGAGCCCGTTCGGGCGGTGGCCCCGGCAGCGACCAGACTCGGCTCTAGCCGGTCCGGACCAGCCTCACGAGGCAGTCGTAGGCGGTGGCGCGCCCACCGTCGGCGGGGCCGCCGTGGTCGTCACCCGCCGCCACCTCCCGGGCGACCCGCCCGGCGCGCACGACGTCGAAGCGCTCACCGTCGAGGTCGCCGAGCACCTCCTCCGCCGTGAACAGCACGTCCGGGTCCTGCGGACCACCGGTGCCCTCGGTCAGGTTCGTCGAGTCGTGGGCGACCACGAAGAACGTGCCGCCGACGGCGAGGGACCCGTACGCCCGCCGTACGGCGGTGCGGCGCTGGTCCGCGGGAAGCTGGAGGTAGGCGAGCACAGCGAGGTCGAGGCCCGCGGGCGGCGAGAAGGTGAGGGCGTCGCCCACCACCCACTCGACGTCCGGGGAGCCCGGTCGGGACGCCCGCTGCCGCTGCTCGAGGGCGCGGCCCTTGTCGAGCGCCACCCGCGAGAAGTCCACGGCGACGACCTGCCAGCCGCGCCCGGCCAGCCACAGCGCGTTGCGTCCCTCGCCGGCGGCGAGGTCGAGAGCACGACCGGCGGGCAGGTCGCCGAGATCCTCAGCCACGAACTGGTTGGGGCCCGTCGACCACACCAGCTCGCTGGCGGAGTAGCGCTCGTCCCATGCCTGTGCGTCCACGGGACCAGGCTATGACCGCTCGCCGGCTCAGCCCTGCCGGGGCTGCCCGGACTGCTGGACGGCGACGGCGGCGTGCACCTCGGCCATGTCCAGGCCGCGCACGGCGCCGATCAGCTCGTCGAGCGCCTGGGGCGGCAGCGCGCCGGGCTGCGAGTAGACCAGGACGCCTTCGCGGAAGGCCATCAGCGTCGGGATGGAGGTGATGTTCGCCGCCGCCGCCAGCGCCTGCTCGGCCTCGGTGTCGACCTTGGCGAACACGATGTCGGTGTTGGCCTCCGACGCCTTCTCGAAGGTGGGGCCGAACTGCCGGCACGGTCCGCACCAGGCGGCCCAGAAGTCCACCAGCACCATGTCGTTGTCGGCGACGATCTGCTCGAACGCCTCCGCGGTCAGGTCGGTCGTGGCCATCGGCTCTCCTCGTGTCTGCGTGGTTCTCCGTCGGGTCTGTCGCCTAGCCCAACGCACGTCCAGGCCGGGATCTTCCCCGGCCACGGCCCGCCACGACCCGCACGAGCGCCCCCACGACGACGAGAACGACGCCCCCGACGAGCAGACCCACGAACAACGGCACCAGGGAGGCGCGCGCCGCCTGGATCGCCGCCGCGGCCAGGTCCGCCCACAGGGCGGTGCCGCCCACCAGGAGCCCCGGCGCCAGGGCGACGAAGGCGAGGCCCAGCACGCCCATCACGACGGCCCACACCCCGATCCGCCCGAGCAGCCGCCCGCGTCGGGGGCCGAGCACCAGCGCCAGGACGGCGAGCACCGCCGCCGCGACGGTGCCGAGCGCTCGTACCGACTCCACGACCTGCCGGGCCGCGTGGAGCCGGTGAAGCACGGGCAGGCGCAACGCCGGCAGCACCTGGTCGGCCTGCTGTCGCAGCCGGTGGGCCAGCGCCGGGTCATGCCGGGCGAGCGTCGAGAGCGCGTCCTCGACCGCCCGGCTCCGCTGCGCGTCGCTGGACGTGGCGAGGGCCTGCGCGGCCGCGGGCAGCCTCGGGTCGGCGAGGATGCGGTCCGCGGCTCGCCCGGCCTCGTTGGTCGACAGGCCGGGCACCTGCGCGGCGATCCTCTTGACCAGCTCGTGGCGCAGCGCGGATCGGCTGCCGGGAGAGTCCAGGGCCGCCCGGACGGCGGCGGCGGCCCGGTGCGGCCCCACGGCGACCTCGTCGACGACGTGCGCGGCCAGGGCTGCCGTCCCCGCGAGCAGGGCCAGGGTGAGGAGGAGTGCGGACAGGGCGCGGCGCATCCGACGAGCGTAGTGCGGCCGACGCCCCGTGCCGGGACGCGATCTCCGGGGGTCCGCCTGGGGTGAGTCGAGGCGATGCGCTCCCGCTCGGCGAGACGAGCTCGATGCCCCACCGGTCGGCGAGCGCCACCTCGTCGTACTCGTCCAGCACAGGGGCTACCCGG
>JAICKK010000135.1 GCA_025927955.1 Nocardioidaceae bacterium | reverse complement strand
GGTGTCCAGGTCGCGGTGCCGGTAGCCGTTGCGCGAGTTCACCCGCTCAGCCGACGGCTGGCCCCACTCCGCGCCGCAGACCGCGTCGGCCTCGGCCGAGAGCAGCGCGTTGATCACCGACGACAGCAGGTGACGCATCAGGTCCGGCGACGCGTCGGACAGGCCCTTCTCCAGCAGGGCCGCAGGGTTGAGAATGTGCGGAGCGGTCATCGTGATGGTTCCTTTCGAGAGTTGCTCTGATCGGTTCACTCGAAGGATCACGCGGTGGCCGCCTCTTCGTCTCGGCGACATGCCGGGGGCGCCTGATCAGGCCGACCGCGTTACACCACTATCGGGGACTCAACTGCGGGGAGGCGGGGACCTCAACCAGCGTGGGCGTCCGGCTCCGGCGGACGCTGGGCGGGCAGCCGCACGGAGGAGGTCAGCAGCAGGTGGACGGCGCGCCGGCGACGGCGCAGCGTGCGGTAGCGCTGGGGCGAGACGGACATCTGGGCGTACGTCGCGAGGGGGTGTGGCGTCATGCTGGCGAGGAGCGGCCTCGGCGCCCCCTGATACCTCGTGGGAGAGGACTCAGGACGGCAGGCCGCGCCCCTCCAGCTCGGCGCGCAGGTCCGTGGAGTCGTCGAAGAGAATCGCGTCCAGCCCGGCGTCGCGGGCGGCCGCCACGTTCGCCGCCGAGTCGTCGATGAACACACAGTCCTCCAGCGCGTGGCCGATCCGGCGCCGGAGCAGGTCGAAGACCGCCGGGTCGGGCTTGGCCAGGCCCTCGTCGCCGGAGACCACGATGTCGTCGAAGAGCTCCAGGAAGTCGTAGCGCTCCCGGGCGTGCGGGAAGAGCTCCGAGGACCAGTTCGTGAGCGCGAAGAGCGGCACCCCGGCGGTGTGCAGCGACCGGAGCACCGAGACGTTCTGCTCCAACGCGCCGGTCAGGCTGTGCGCGAAGTGCTTGCGGTAGGCGGTCGCGTGACCGTGCCAGTGCGGGTGGGTGCGCGCCACCTCGGCCTCGGCGACCTCCCAGGTGCGGCCCTCGTCCTGGAGGTGGTTCCACGCGGCGAAGTCGAAGTCGTCGGCGGCCAGGAACCGGGCCGCCTCCTCCTCGCCCACGCCCGCCGCCACCGCGGGGCGGGGGTCCCAGCGGATCAGCACGTTGCCGAGGTCGAAGACGACGGCGGCGGGGACGTCCTGGCGAGCGGTGTCGGTCACCTCCAGCGTTCGGCGGCCGGGACGAACTCCAGCTCCCGGGCGCCGGTGTAGATCTGCTTGGGCCGGGCGATCTTCTGCTCCTTGTCCTGCACGAGCTCGTGCCACTGCGCGAGCCACCCGGGGGTGCGGCCGATCGCGAACAGGACGGTGAACATCTCCGGCGGGAACTGCAGCGCCTCGTAGATCAGACCGCTGTAGAAGTCCACGTTGGGGTAGAGCTTGCGGGAGGTGAAGTACTCGTCCTCGAGCGCGATCTTCTCCAGCTCCATGGCGATCTCCAGGAGCGGGTTGACGCCGGTGACCTCGAAGACGTCGTCGCAGGCCTTCTTGATGATCTTCGCGCGCGGGTCGTAGTTCTTGTACACCCGGTGGCCGAAGCCCATCAGGCGCTCCTTGCCGTTCTTCACGCCGTCGACGAACTCGGAGACCTTGTCCTTGCTGCCGATGCGCTTGAGCATCCGCAGCACCGCCTCGTTGGCGCCGCCGTGCAGCGGGCCGTAGAGGGCGGCGATGCCGGCCGCGACCGCGGAGTAGGGGTCCACCTGGCTCGACCCGACCGAGCGAACGGCGTTGGTCGAGCAGTTCTGCTCGTGGTCGGCGTGCAGGATGAACAGCACGTCGAGGGCCTTGACCAGGCGCTCGTCGGCCTCGAACTTCTTCTCGCTCATCCGGAACAGCATCGCCAGGAAGTTCGCGGCGTAGGACAGCTCGTTGTCGGGGTAGACGTACGGCTTGCCCTGCGCGTGCCGGAACGACCAGGCGCCGAGCGTCGGCATCTTGGCGATCATCCGGACGATCTGCATGTGCCGGTTGTCCGCGTCGGAGATGTTGCGCGACTCGGGGTAGAAGGTCGACAGCGCGCCCACCGAGGCCATCAGCATCCCCATCGGGTGCGCGTCGTAGCGGAAGCCCTCCATGAAGTCGCGGACGTTCTCGTGCACGAACGTGTGGTAGGTGATCTCGTGCACCCAGGAGTCGAACTGGTCCTTGGTCGGCAGCTCGCCGTGGATCAGCAGGTAGGCCACCTCGAGGAACGTCGACTTCTCGGCGAGCTGCTCGATGGGGTAGCCGCGGTACTCCAGGATGCCCTTCTCGCCGTCGATGTAGGTCACCGCGCTGCGGCAGGAGGCGGTGTTCACGAAGCCCGGGTCGTACACCGCGAGGCCCGGCTGGTCGTCGCCCGTGCGGATCTTCCCGATGTCGGAGGCCTTGACGGCGCCGTCGGCGATCGGGACCTCGTAGGAGCGGCCGGTGCGGTTGTCGGTGATCGTCAGGCTCGTGGCCTGGGCGCTGCCGCTCCCCTGGTCGGGAGTGGCGCTGGAAGCAGTGGCCGTGGACTCGGTCACGTCGGCTCCTCGCTGTGGAGCCCGGTCGCGAGGGCGCCGTACGCTGGTGACGCCACCGGTGGCCGGGCGGTTCGGGTGTCGGACGCGGTGGTGCCACGCCGGACCTTCCTGCCTTACCCCGCTAACCTATGACCGTAACGCCAGCGACCCCACCCCGGGGCCGTCGTTTTGACCCCTCGGCGGGCCCCGCGTAGACTCAACGGTCGCGGCTGCCCAGCGGCACTCTCGGTGTCTGCTTGGCGGCTGTCCCTGCGAGCAGCCTCGGCGGCTCGCAGCCGCCGTCGGCTCGCCGGTTGCCGAGCCAGTCCGGACCACCCGTCACCACCCGTCCTGATCGAGAAGGTAGCGAACGTGCGTACGTACAGCCCCAAGCCCGCTGACATCCACCGCGAGTGGCATGTCATCGACGCCACGGACGTGGTGCTGGGCCGTCTCGCCGTGCAGATCTCGACGCTGCTGCGGGGCAAGCACAAGCCGACCTTCGCCCCCCACGTGGACGGCGGCGACTTCGTCATCGTCGTGAACGCGAGCAAGGTCGCGCTCTCCAGCGACAAGGCCACCACCAAGCTCGCCTACCGCCACTCCGGCTACCCGGGCGGGCTGTCGGCCACGCCGTACGGCGAGCTGCTGGAGAAGGACCCGCGCCGCGCGATCGAGAAGTCGGTGTGGGGCATGCTCCCCAAGAACCGCCTCGGTCGCCAGATGATCAAGAAGCTGAAGGTGTACGCCGGACCGGAGCACCCGCACCAGGCGCAGAAGGCGCAGCCGTTCGAGATCACCCAGATCTCCCAGTAGACATCCGAAGCAGCGAGGAATTTGCGTGACTGACACCACCGGCACCGAGGTCGAGGAGACCTACGAGGTCAACGAGCAGGGCGTCGCCTACAGCTCGGAGAGCGCCCGCTCGGAGGACGCCCCGCCGCGACCGGCCACCATCGCCCCGGCGTCGGCCACCGGCCGCCGCAAGGAGGCGGTGGCGCGCGTCCGGCTCGTCCCGGGCACCGGCCAGTGGACTGTCAACGGCCGCACCCTCGACTCGTACTTCCCGAACAAGCTGCACCAGCAGGTCGTCAACGAGCCGTTCGTGACCACCGACCTCGCCGGCCGCTTCGACGTCATCGCCCGCATCCACGGCGGTGGGATCACCGGCCAGGCAGGTGCGCTGCGGCTCGGCGTCGCCCGTGCGCTGAACGCCGTCGACGTCGACGCCAACCGGCCCTCGCTGAAGAAGGCGGGGCTGCTCACGCGGGACGCGCGCGTCATCGAGCGCAAGAAGGCCGGCCTGAAGAAGGCCCGCAAGGCCCCCCAGTACAGCAAGCGGTAGTTGCTCCCCGCCTGATGGGTCGTCTGTTCGGCACCGACGGGGTCCGGGGGCTGGCGAACGAGTCGCTGACCGCCGAGCTGGCGGTCGACCTCTCGGTGGCCGCCGCGCACGTGCTCGGCGAGGCCGGTGTCTTCGAGGGACACCGACCGGTCGCGGTCGTCGGCCGGGACACCCGCATCTCGGGCCAGTTCCTGGAGGCGGCCGTGGTCGCCGGCCTGGCGTCCGCGGGCGTCGACGTGCTGCTGCTCGGCGTGCTGCCCACGCCGGGCGTCGCCTACCTGACCGACTTCCTGCGGGCCGACCTCGGCGTGGTGCTCTCCGCCAGCCACAACCCGATGCCGGACAACGGCATCAAGTTCCTCGCGCGGGGCGGGTTGAAGCTCGACGACGCCGTCGAGGTGGCGATCGAGAAGCGGCTGCGCGAGCCCTGGAAGCGGCCCACCGGCAGCGGGGTCGGCCGGGTCACGACGTACGACGCGGCGGTCCGCGACTACGCCGCTCACCTGGTGGGGACCGTCGGGCCCTCGCTGGAGGGCATCAAGGTCGTCCTGGACTGCGCGAACGGCGCGGCCTACGAGGCGGGCCCGCAGGCGCTGCGGGACGCCGGGGCCCAGGTGGTGGCGATCGCGGCGGAGCCGGACGGGCTCAACATCAACGACCGCTGCGGGTCCACCCATCTCGAGTCGCTGCAGGCCGCGGTGGTCGAGCACGGCGCGGACGTCGGCTTCGCGCTCGACGGGGACGCGGACCGGTGCCTGGCCGTCGACCACGCGGGCAACGTCGTCGACGGCGACCAGCTGCTCGCGGTCCTGGCCCTCGCCATGCGCGACGCCGGCACGCTGAGGGCCGACACCGTCGTGGCGACGGTGATGAGCAACCTCGGCTTCGTGCAGGCCATGCGGCGCGAGGGGGTGGGCGTGCGGCAGACGAAGGTCGGCGACCGCTACGTCCTGGAGGCGATGAAGGCCCACCGGTACGCCCTCGGCGGGGAGCAGTCCGGGCACGTGATCATGAGCGACCACGCGACCACCGGCGACGGGATCCTCACTGCCCTGCACGTGCTCGCCCGGATGGCCGAGAGGCGGCAGCGGCTCGCCGAGCTGGCCTCGGTCATGAGCCGGCTGCCCCAGGTGCTGGTCAACGTGCCGGACGTGGACAAGTCGCGCGCCGACGAGGATCCCGTGCTCGCCGCGGCCGTCGCGGAGGCGGAGTACGAGCTGGGCGAGACGGGCCGCGTGCTGCTGCGCCCGTCGGGCACCGAGCCCCTGGTGCGGGTGATGGTCGAGGCGGCGACCGCCGAGCACGCCCGCGGCGTCGCCGAGCGCCTCGCCGACGTCGTACGCACCCAGCTCTCGCTGTCCTGAGGCGGGGGTCCTCTAGGGGATGCACGGGAGCTTCCCCCTCCCGCGGTGACCTCACCGTGGAGGCGGCAGGTCTGCCGGGGCGGCAGGTCGCCCGGGCGGCAGGTCTGCCGGGGCGGCGGCTGAGCGTCGGCGGCGGACGCTCAGCGACGCAGCCCGCCGAGCCTCGCGCTGCCCTGCACGCGCGACCACACGGCCCGCTGCACCAGCAGCGCGAGCGTGCCCGCGAGCACCAGGCCCGCGAGGTTGACGCCGAGCTGCACGAGGGCGCCGACGATCTCCGACCACACCCCCAGTCCCAGGCACAGGGCGATGGTGCCGACGGCCGGGACGGTGGTGACCGAGATGAACACGCCGACGAGGGGCCCGGACTTCGACGTGGTGAGGGCCAGCACGCCCGCGACCCCGGCCAGCAGCGCGATCACGAACGACCAGATGTCGGGATGGATGATGAAGTCGGTCGCTGGGCCGGCCGACGCGTCGGCGCGGGTGGCCACGCCCGCGGCATGGGCCAGCGCCCACAGCGGGCTGGAGACCAGCGTCGCGATCAGGAAGCCCCCGAACAGCGTGCGCAGCGCTCCTGGCAGGATCGTCGGGCGCGGGCGGGCCAGCGCGACGCAGATGGCGGCCACCGGCGAGAACTCGGGCCCGACGACCATCGCCCCGATGATGAGGATCGGCTGGTCGAGCAGCCGGCCCACGCCGGCGATGAGCGTGGCCAGGGTGAGGAAGCACACGAACGCCCAGGTGAGCACGCTGTCCTTGGTGACCCTGTTCTCGACGATGTCCCACACCACGCTGTCGTCGGGCGCGCCCGGCGCCTCCACCTCGGCGCGGTCCGCGGCCGCGGACAGGATGGTCTCCGGCTCCGAGAGCATGATCGAGCCGACCCGGTGCAGGCCGAGGGCGCGCAGCCCGGCGACCACCGGGTTCGCGCCCTCGCGCGCGACGTCGGCGATGACCATGGACCCGGGCGGCTTGGCGTACGCCCCAGCCAGGACCGCCACGTTCGTGACGGTCGGGTCGGTCGTCAGCCGCTCGACCACCTCGTCGGTGAGGTGGCCGGGGACCCTCAGCTGGAGGTGCAGCACGCAGGCAGTGTCGCAGACGGTCCCCGTCGTACCGCTGCGGAAAGGGGGCCGAGGATTCCCTGGGCCCCCGGGCCCCCAGCGAAACGTGCACACCCCCGCTGTTGCAACGGCAGGGGTGTGCCAGTTTCGTCGGGGGTACGGCGGGCGGCCGGCGGTCAGAGCTTGCGGAGCCGCACGAACCGCACCGAGTGGTCGGCCGCCTTGCGCAGCACGAGGGTGGCCCGGCCGCGGGTGGGCTGCACGTTCTGCTTCAGGTTCGGGCCGTTGACCGCGTCCCAGATCCGGTTCGCCTCCGCGACGGCCTGCTCCTCGGTGAGGCTGCCGTAGCGGGCGAAGTACGAGGCGGGGTTGCGGAACGCCGTCTCCCGCAGCCGGAGGAACCGGTCGACGTACCAGCTGCGGATGTCGGCGGTCGCCGCGTCGACGTACACGGAGAAGTCGAAGAAGTCGCTGATCGCGAGGCCGGGGCGGCCGTCGGGGCGCACCCTGGCCGGCTGCAGGACGTTGAGCCCCTCGATGATCACGATGTCGGGGTGGATGACCACGACCATCTCGTCGGGCACGACGTCGTAGACGAGGTGGGAGTACGTCGGGGCCTCCACCTTCTCCTTGCCCGACTTGAGGTCCATCACGAACCTGAGCAGGGCCCGCCGGTCGTAGGACTCCGGCCAGCCCTTCCGGCCGAGCAGCCCGCGGCGCTCCAGCTCCGCGTTGGGCAGCAGGAACCCGTCGGTCGTGACCAGCGCGACGGAGGGGTTCTGTGGCCAGTGCGCCAGCATCTGCTGCAGAACGCGCGCGGTCGTCGACTTGCCGACCGCGACCGACCCCGCCAGCCCGATGACGAACGGCGTGCGCGGCGGCTGCGGCTGGTTGAGGAACTTCTCCTGCGCCCGGTGCAGCTCGCCGGCGCTCTCGGCGTACATGCTCAGCAGCCGCGACAGCGGGAGGTAGACCTGCTGCACCTCGTCGAGGTCGAGCTGGTCGCCGAGGCCGCGGACCCGGTCGATCTCCTGCGGGGTCAGCGGCTGCTCGGTGGCGGTGGCCAGCGCCGCCCAGGCGTCCCGGTCCAGCTCGACGTAGGGCGACGAGTCGCGGTCGCCGCCGGTCGCCATGCCGGGGATTGTCGCACCCGGGCGGCGTACGCGCGGCGCTGGCCCGCTTTCCCCGCCATCGGCGGAGCCTCGGCATGCCACGCTCGTCATCAAGGGCTCGGGGGTCCGCCGGACAGCGCGCGAGCCGCCGCTGCGGCGGCACACGTCCGCGACCCGTCCGGTCGGGGAAGCGCTCGGCGAGGCGCTCTCGGTAGAGTCCCCGCCATGTGCGGAATCGTGGGGTACGTCGGGCCCCAGCAGGCCGAGGGCGTCGTGGTCGAGGGCCTGCGACGCATGGAGTACCGCGGCTACGACTCCGCCGGCATCGCGCTCGTGCACGACGGCGCGATCGCCGCACGAAAGCGGGCCGGGAAGCTGGCCAACCTCGAGAAGGCGCTCGCCGAGGACCCGCTGCCGCGGGCGTGCACGGGCATCGGCCACACCCGGTGGGCCACCCACGGGGCGCCCACGGACCGCAACGCGCACCCCCACCTCGGCGCCGGGCACCGGGTCGCCGTGGTGCACAACGGCATCATCGAGAACTTCGCCGCGCTGCGGGCGGGGCTCGAGCGCGACGGGCACGAGCTCGAGTCCGAGACCGACACCGAGGTGGCCGCCCACCTCCTGGAGTCGGCCGTCCAGTCCGGCGCGACGCTGACCGAGGCCATGCAGCAGGTGTGCCGCCGCCTCGAGGGCGCGTTCACGCTGGTGGCCCTCGACTGCCACGACCCCGACCGGGTCGTCGCGGCGCGGCGCAGCTCCCCTCTGGTCGTCGGCGTCGGCGACGGGGAGACCTTCCTGGCCTCGGACGTGTCCGCGTTCATCGCCCACACCCGGGACGCGCTCGAGCTCGGCCAGGACCAGGTGGTCACCATCAGCCGCGACGCGGTCGAGGTCAGCGACTTCGACGGCCGGCCGGCCCGCGCCGACAGCTACCGGGCCTACCACGTGGACTGGGACCTCTCCGCCGCCGAGAAGGGCGGCTACGACTGGTTCATGCGCAAGGAGATCCACGAGCAGCCGGCCGCGATCACCGACTCGATGCTCGGCCGCCACGACGCCGAGGGCGCGCTGCAGCTCGACGAGCTGCGGATCACCGAGGGGGAGCTGCGTGCGGTCGACAAGATCATCCTGGTCGGCTGCGGCACCGCGAACTACGCGAGCATGGTCGCGAAGTACGCCATCGAGCACTGGACCCGGATCCCGTGCGAGGTCGAGCTCGCGCACGAGTTCCGCTACCGCGACCCGATCCTGACCCGCGACACCCTGGTGGTCGCCATCAGCCAGTCGGGGGAGACCGCGGACACCCTGATGGCGATCCGGCACGCACGCCAGCAGCGCTCGAAGGTGCTGGCGATCTGCAACACCAACGGGTCGACGATCCCGCGCGAGTCGGACGCGGTGATCTACACCCACGCCGGCCCCGAGATCGGGGTGGCGTCGACGAAGGGGTTCATGACCCAGCTGGTCGCCTGCTACCTCCTGGGCCTCTACCTCGCGCAGGTCCGCGGGACCAAGTACGGCGACGAGATCGCGCAGATCGTGCGCGAGCTGGACCGGATGCCCGCGCACGTGCAGCGGCTGCTCGACGCGGCCGACGAGGTCAACGCGCTCGCCGAGGAGCTGTCCGGGACCAGGTCCGTGCTCTTCCTCGGCCGGCACACCGGCTTCCCCATCGCGCTCGAGGGGGCGCTGAAGCTCAAGGAGCTCGCCTACATCCACGCCGAGGGGTTCGCCGCCGGCGAGCTCAAGCACGGGCCCATCGCCCTCGTCGAGGACCGGCTGCCGGTGTTCTGCGTCGTGCCGCCCCGCGGTCGCGACCAGCTGCACGACAAGATGGTCAGCGGGATCCAGGAGGTCCGCGCCCGCGGCGCCCGGACCATCGTCCTTGCCGAGGAGGGCGACGACGAGGTCACGCGGTACGCCGACGACCTGATCCGGCTGCCGGTCGTGCCCACCCTGCTCCAGCCGATGGTCGCCGTCGTACCCCTGCAGCTGTTCGCCTGCGAGCTGGCCAGCCGCAAGGGCCACGACGTCGACCAGCCGCGCAACCTGGCCAAGTCCGTGACCGTCGAATGACGCCGACCGGGGCGATGGCCGGATGATGCGGGTCACATGATTCTGGGGGTCGGCATCGACGTGGTCGACATCGCGAGGTTCGAGGAGTCCCTGGCCCGGACCCCCGGGCTGCGGGAGCGGCTGTTCACCTCCGCCGAGCGGGAGCGACCTCCGGCGTCCCTGGCCGCCCGGTTCGCCGCGAAGGAGGCGCTGGCCAAGGCCCTCGGTGCGCCCTCGGGGATGCACTGGCACGACGCGGAGATCGTCAACGCGCCCAGCGGCGACCCGCGGTTCACCATCGTCGGGTCCGTGCGGGCGCGGGCCGACGACCTCGACGTGCGCTCCGTCCACGTGTCGCTGTCCCACGACGCCGGGATCGCCTCGGCGGTCGTCGTCCTCGAGGGCTGAGCGTGCCTCGGCCGGCGCCTCGCTAGCCTGGCCGGATGCGAGCAGCGCACACGGTCGAGCAGGTCAGGGAGGCCGAGCAGGCCCTGATGGCGCGGCTGCCGGAGGGGACGCTGATGCAGCGCGCCGCGTCCGGGCTCGCGCACGCCGTACTCGACCTCCTGGGCCGCGGGTACGGCGCGCGGGTGCTGCTGCTCGTCGGGTCGGGGAACAACGGCGGCGACGCGCTGTTCGCCGGCGCGCTGCTGGCCCGGCGGGGCGCGCAGGTCCGGGCCCTGCTGCTGGCCCCCGACGCCACCCATCCCGCCGGGCTCGTCGCCCTCCGCGCCGCCGGAGGCCGCGTGGTGGACGAGGTCCCCGCCGCCTGCGACGTGGTGGTCGACGGGATCGTGGGCATCGGCGGCCACGGCGGCCTCCGGCAGGGGGCCGCGGAGGTCGTCGCCGCCCTCGAGGACGTGCCCTTCGTGGCCGTCGACGTGCCCTCCGGCGTCGACGTGGACACCGGCCGCGTCGAGGGGGCGCACGTGGAGGCGGCCGTCACGGTCACCTTCGGCACGCACAAGGCCGGCCACCTCGTCGACCCGGCGGCGATGGCCTGCGGCGCCGTCCACCTCGTCGACATCGGGCTCGACCTGCCGGCGCCCGCCGTGACCGCGTTGCAGGCCGCCGACGTCGCCGAG
>JAICKK010000193.1 GCA_025927955.1 Nocardioidaceae bacterium | reverse complement strand
TCGCGCCGAACGTGACCATGGTCTCGAGGCCTCGGCTAGCGCCTCGGCACCTCGACCAACGACGGTGCCCCCACGCTGGTTGAGGTGCCCGAGCCCGCGCTGGTTGAGGTGGCCGAGCCCCCAGGGGCGAGGGCCTCGAAACCACCCGCACCTTCGCGCCGAACGTGACCATGGTCTCGAGGCCTCGGCTAGCGCCTCGGCACCTCGACCAACGACGGTGGCCGAGCCCGCGCTGGTTGAGGTGCCCGAGCCCGCGCTGGTTGAGGTGCCCGAGCCCCAGGGGCGAGGGCCTCGAAACCATGGTGACCTCGGGCGCGAACGTGACCATGGTCTCGAGGCCTCGGCTAGCGCCTCGGCACCTCGACCAGCGCGGGCGGCTCGGCCGGTTCCATCCCGCTGGCGACTCCCTGCTAGGAAGGCTCACGTGACTCGGACGACGAACACCGGAACCCTGTGGGGCGGCCGTTTCGCGAGCGGTCCCTCCGACGCGCTCACGGCGCTGTCGAGGTCGACGCACTTCGACTGGCGACTGGTGCCCTACGACCTCGCCGGCTCCAAGGCGCACGCCCGGGTGCTCCACCGGGCCGGACTGCTCACCGACGACCAGCGCGACGGGCTGCTCGCCGGCCTCGACCGTCTCGGGCGGCGGTTCGAGGCGGACGACCTGCACCCCGCCCCGGCCGACGAGGACGTGCACGGGGCGCTCGAGCGACTCCTGCTCGAGGAGGTGGGCCCCGAGCTCGGCGGGCGGCTGCGGGCCGGCCGCTCCCGCAACGACCAGATCGCGACGCTGTTCAAGGTCTTCCTGCGTGACCACGCGCGCGTCCTCGCCGGCCTGGTGCTCGACCTGGCGGACGCGCTGGCGGAGCAGGCCGAGACCCACCTGGGCGCGGTGATGCCGGGGCGCACCCACCTCCAGCACGCCCAGCCCGTGCTCGTCTCGCACCACCTTCTCGCGCACGCGTGGCCGCTGGTGCGCGACGTGGGCCGCCTGCGCGACTGGGACGCGCGGGTGGCCGTCGACTCGCCGTACGGCTCCGGTGCCCTGGCGGGCTCCAGCCTTGGCCTGGACCCGCAAGAGGTGGCCCGCGACCTGGGCTTCGCAGACTCGAGCCCGAACTCCATCGACGGCACGGCAGCGCGCGACTTCGTCGCCGAGTTCGCGTTCGTCGCCGCCATGGTCGGGGTCGACGTGAGCCGGCAGGCCGAGGACATCATCTTGTGGACCACCAAGGAGTTCGGCTTCGCCGTTCTCGACGACGCGTACTCCACCGGCTCCAGCATCATGCCGCAGAAGAAGAACCCCGACATCGCCGAGCTGGCCCGCGGCAAGGCGGGGCGTCTGGTCGGCAACCTGGCCGGCCTGCTCGCGACGCTCAAGGCACTTCCGATGGCCTACAACCGGGACCTCCAGGAGGACAAGGAGCCGGTGTTCGACTCCGTGGACACCCTCGAGGTGCTGCTCCCGGCGTTCACCGGCCTGGTCGCGACGCTGCACCTCGACACCGCTCGCATGGCGCAGCTCGCGCCGCAGGGCTTCTCCCTCGCGACCGACGTCGCCGAGTGGCTGGTCCGTGAGGGGGTGCCGTTCCGGGTGGCGCACGAGGTCGCGGGCGCCTGCGTGCGCCGTTGCGAGGACCTCGGCGTGGGGCTCGGCGACCTCACCGACGAGCAGCTTGCGGAGATCTCCGACCGCCTGACGCCGGGAGTGCGCGACGTGCTCAGCGTCGAGGGGTCGGTGGCCTCCCGCGACGCCCGCGGCGGGACGGCCCCGGTGCGGGTCGCCGAGCAGCTCGGGGAGCTGCGGGAGGCGCTCGCGGACCACCGTGCCTGGCTCGGCTGAGGCCGGCGGGCTCGACGCGCTGCTCGACCGCCCGGTGCTCGAGGTCGCCCCCGCGTTGCTCGGCGCGGTCCTGCGACACGAGACCCTCGACGGTGTCGTCGCCGTCCGGCTCACCGAGGTCGAGGCGTACGACGGGCCTCACGACCCGGGCTCGCACGCCTACCGCGGCCGGACCGCGCGCAACGAGGTCATGTTCGGGCCACCGGGACGGCTCTACGTCTACTTCACCTACGGGATGCACTTCTGCTGCAACGTCGTCGTGGGAGGGCCGGGCGACCCGGCGGCCGTCCTGCTCAGGGCGGGCGAGGTGGTCGAGGGCCACGACCTCGCGCGCTCACGCCGCCGGGGTGGCGAGCGGGACCTGGCCCGCGGACCTGCTCGCCTGTGCCAGGCGCTCGGCATCGACCTGGCGCACAACGGGGCCGACCTGCGCTCGGGACCGCTCACGCTGACGGCGGGGGAAGGGCCTCGGGTGGTGAGCACGGGCCCTCGGGTGGGGCTTCGCCGGGCGGCCGACCGGCCATGGCGGTTCTGGGCGGCAGACGACCCGTCGGTGTCGGTCTACCGCCCCGCGGCGCCGCGACCTCGCCGGCGGCCCTCGTGAGCAGCTCCTCGGGTTCCCGAGGCCGGCAGACCTGGCACGCCCCCGGCGTGGCAACGGCGGGGGAGTGACGGCTCCGGTGGGGCGCTGGCCGACCGACCGTGCTCGCTAGGGTCGGACCGTGACGATTCGTGACGACACCGCCCGACAGCTGCACCGTCTCGCCCTCGACCGCCAACGCAAGGGACGGATCCCGGGCGTGTTCGCGGGCGTCGTGCGCGGCGGTGGTCTGGCCTGGCACACGGGCATCGGCGTGGCGCGCCTCGACGAGCCGGATTCGCCGCCCGGTCCCGACGACCAGTTCCTGATCGCCTCGAACACCAAGACGTTCACCGCCACGATGGTGATGCAGCTGCGTGACGAGGGACGGCTGAGCCTTGACGACACGCTCGACGTGCACGTGCCCGAGGTGAGCCACCCGGGGCTCACGATGCGCCAGTGCCTGGCACACGTCAGCGGGATGCAGCGCGAGCCGCTCGGCGACGTGTGGGAGGCGCTCGAGTTCCCGGACCGCACCCAGCTGGTCGCCGACTTCAACCGGGCCGAGCGGGTCCACCGCCCCCACCGCCTCTGGCACTACTCCAACCTGGTCTTCTCCATGCTGGGCGAGGTCGTCGCCCGACTCGACGGCCGCGAGTGGCACGAGTCCCTGCGTGCCCGCCTCCTCGACCCGCTCGAGATGCGCCGCACGAGCGTGGGCTTCGACCCTTCGACGGGCTCAGGGCGACCCGGCCACGCCGAGGGCTACTACGTCCCGCCGTGGACCGACGTGCCGGTCCCACAGCCCGGCAACGACCTGCTGGCGATGGACCCGTGCGGCGGCCTGGCGAGCACCGGCGCGGACCTGGCCCGCTGGTCCGCCTTCATCGCCGAACCGGTCGCGGAGGTGCTCTCTGCCGACACGATGGAGGAGATGTGCGAGCCGCAGGCCGTCATGGACCTCGAGGGCTGGACGTCCGCCATGGGCCTCGGTCTCTTCCTGGTCCGCTCCGGCAAGCGGGTCTACGTGGGGCACACCGGCGGCATGCCCGGACACATCACCGCGCTGTTCACCGACCGTGCGGCGAAGACGGGCGGCGTCGTGCTCACCAACTCCGGTACGACGCCCGACATCACCGGCTTCGCCCTGGCCCTGGCCGACCGTCTCACCGATGCAGAACCGGTCCTTCCGGAGCCGTGGCGGCCCGGCACGTCGGTGCCCGGGGACCTCGCCGGGCTGGTGGGCACGTGGTGGTCCGAGGGCAGCGCCTTTCACTTCTCCGTTCGCCAGGGCCGGCTGGAGGCGCGCGCCGACTCGCTGGCCGAGGACAAGCCCGCCTCCTTGTTCCAGCCGCTCGGGGCCGACCTGTTCCGCACGGTCTCCGGGCGCGAGCGCGGCGAGCTGCTCCGCGTCACCCGCGACGGTCAGGGTCGGCCCACCAAGCTGAACTGGGCGACGTACCTGTGCTCCCGCGAGCCGCTGGCGTTCGGCGAGTGGCTCTAGGGCGTTGTCCCGCAACCCTGCTGCGGCGTCCGCGGCCCCGCATCCCGACCGGGTGCGTTGCCGGCGCTCGGCGCATCCGATGGCGCTCTCGCAGCCCTGTTCGGCGTGGGCTTGCCGGATCGGCGCGGATGCCACGCCCGCCCATGCGGCCCGGTGGCGGGACACGCCCTAACATGGCGCTCGCTCAGCTCGCACGTGTCGGACGTGCTGCCGGCAGATGCAGCAGGCCTGACCCCGCGTACGCGCCCACCGACGGAAGGACCCCGTGAGCTCTCGACCCCACGTCCTCGACGACCTTCAATGGCGTGGGCTGATCGCCCACGCCACCGACCTCGACGCCCTCCGCGCCGAGATGGACGCCGGCCCGGTGCGGTTCTACGTGGGGTTCGACCCGACCGCGCCCAGCCTGCACATGGGCAACCTCCTCCAGATAGTCACGGCCCGCCGGCTGCAGGACGCCGGCAACGTCCCCTACGCCTTGGTCGGCGGCGCGACCGGCATGATCGGCGACCCCAGGGAGGTCGGCGAGCGCAGCCTGAACTCCCTCGACGTGGTGAGGAGCTGGGTCGAACGGGTGCGTGCGCAGATCGAGCCGTTCCTCTCGTTCGAGGGCGCGAACGCGGCGACGATGGTCAACAACTACGACTGGACCGCCAGCCTGTCCACGATCGACTTCCTGCGCGACATCGGCAAGCACTTCCCGGTCAACCGGATGCTCGCCCGCGACGTCGTCCGCACCCGCCTGGAGGCCGGCATCTCCTACACCGAGTTCAGCTACGTGCTGCTGCAGTCCATGGACTACCTGAACCTCCACCGCGACCACGGAGTGAGGCTGCAGTTCGGCGGCAGCGACCAGTGGGGCAACCTGACCGGCGGTGTCGAGCTGGTCCGCCGTGTCGAGGGCGCCCGGGTGCACGCGTTCGCGACGCCGCTCATCACGCGCGCGGACGGGACGAAGTACGGCAAGACGGAGGGAGGTGCCGTCTGGCTGGATCCCGACATGCTCTCGCCGTACGCCTTCTACCAGTTCTGGCTCAACGTCGAGGACCAGAAGGTCGGCGAGCTGCTGCGCGCCTTCACCTTCCTCGACCGGGCCGAGATCGAGGAGCTGGAGGCGGTGAGCGCCGAGAAGCCCTTCCTGCGCACCGGCCAGAAGGCGCTGGCCGAGCACATGACCGCTCTCGTGCACGGTGCCGCGGAGACCGGTCATGTCCAGGCCGCCGCCGCTGCGCTGTTCGGCGGCGGGACGCTGCGCGAGCTCGACGAGCGCACCCTGGCCGGCGCGCTCCATGAGGCCGGCGTGACGACCCTGCCGACCGGGCAGCCGATGCCGACGATGGTCGACCTCCTGGTGGCGACGGGCCTCTCGAAGAGCAGGGGCGACGCCCGCCGCACCGTCGACGAGGGCGGTGCCTACCTGAACAACGAGCGGGTCTCCGACCCCGCCCACGTTCCCGCCCCGGCGGACCTGCTCGCCGGTCGGTGGCTGGTGCTGCGGCGCGGCAAGAAGAGCCTGGCAGGGGTCGAGGTCGCGGGGTGAGCGGCGAGCGGTTCCTCGACGGCCTGCCGCAGCGGGCTCTCGAGGCCCTCCCCGAGCCGGTCGGCCGCTACCTGCGCCAGGGGTCCCGCGACGGCACCTCGGCCGGCGAGGCGACGCCGGCGTGGGACCGTCTCCGGTTCCTACCGCGTGTCCTGCGCGACGTGACCGACGTCCGCACCGTTACGACGCTGCTCGGCACCCCGGTCCGGACGCCGTTCGCGGTGGCCCCCTCGACGATGCAGCGCGCGCTGCACCCGGACGGCGAGGTGGCGATGGCCCGCGCCGCCGCGGCGGCCGGCGCGCTCCTCGTGGTCTCCAGCAACGCCGGGTCCACCGTGGAGGACGTCGCGTCCACCGGCGTCGGCTGGTGGCTGCAGGCATACGTGACCGCGGAGCGCCGCGCCTGCCTGCCGCTGCTGCGGCGTGCGGTCGACGCCGGCGCCTCGGCCGTCGTGCTCACCGTGGACACCCCGGTCGTCGGCACGAAGTACGACGGTGCCGGGGACACCGTCTGGGACGTGGCCGAGGAGGGCTGGGTGCGAGCGAACTTCCCGGCCGGCCACGGCGCGTCCCCCGGCGACGCGAAGGCCACGGACCTCGGCCCGCAGGACGTGGACTGGCTGGCCCGCTCCACGGGCCTGCCGATCGTCGTCAAGGGAGTGCTGCGCGCCGACGACGCCCGCAGATGCGTGGACGCCGGGGCCGCTGCCGTCTACGTCTCGAACCACGGTGGCCGCCAGCTCGACTACGCCGCGGCCACCGCCGACGTCCTCGCGGGCGTCGTCGCGGAGGTCGGCTCCTCGGTGGAGGTGTACGTCGACGGAGGCGTCCGGAGCGCCCGGCACGCCGTGTCGGCGCTGTCCATGGGAGCCCGGGGGGTGTTCCTCGGCCGGCTGCCGCTGTACGCGCTGGCCGACCGCGGCGAGGAGGGCGTGCGCCTGCTGTTCGAGGAGCTGGAGACGGAGCTGGTGGAGGCACTGCGGCTGGCAGGCTGCCGCTCGGTCGACGCGGTCCCCGCGGACCTGCTGGTGCGGTGAACCGCCGCGAAGCCGGACGGCCCAGGGTGAACCACACGAGTGTCATTCGGTGTGACCGGAGCCACGCGCCGCAGATTTGACGGTGCCTTCGGCGGGCACGTACTGTTCTGTTCGTCGCCAGGGAGCGGCGGGACACAAGGCTGCGAGGCCGGGTGGCCGGCCCCGGAGGCGACATCCCCCCACTCTCACCTCGACCGAGGTCGACGGCGCGCCCAGCGGGCTCGCTGCGGACCCGGCCTTGGGGCATGAGTCGGGGCCGGAGGAGCGGGTCGCAGATTTGACGGGCCCAGCGAGACCCGGTAAGTTTGACCAGGTTGCCCCCCAGCGAGGCCGAGAGGCCGGGCTGCGGTGCGCGCTTGATCCTTGAGAACTCAACAGTGTGCCAAAAGTCGACGAATTAGTTTGTAACGCCAGTCGGCAGGTTACGAGGGCGCTCCGGCGTCGTCGGTATCTGTCGATGATTCCTTTGGTAGGACACGCGACTCACACCTTGTGTGTGGGAAGCAACTTCTGCCGGGACACTCATAAGTTGTCGATGAACCACGGGGCTCGCCTCGTGTCATCAACAGAATTCAACGGAGAGTTTGATCCTGGCTCAGGACGAACGCTGGCGGCGTGCTTAACACATGCAAGTCGAGCGGTAAGGCTCCTTCGGGAGTACACGAGCGGCGAACGGGTGAGTAACACGTGAGCAATCTGCCCTTCACT
>JAICKK010000187.1 GCA_025927955.1 Nocardioidaceae bacterium | reverse complement strand
TGAGCGAGAAGATCGACCCCTACCTGCGCCCGCTGTACGACGCGCTGCACGACATGCTCGACCCGGAGTCCATCCCGAAGCTGCTGGCCGCGAACACCATCGAGGTGGCCCCTCTGGCGTACATGCGCGGTCGCACGCTCAACGACGCGTTCATCATCCTCGACGAGGCGCAGAACACCTCGCCCGAGCAGATGAAGATGTTCCTGACCCGGTTGGGCTTCGGCTCCAAGATGGTGGTCACCGGCGACGTCACCCAGGTCGACCTGCCCTCGGGGACCCGCAGCGGGCTGAGGATCATCGAGGAGATCCTCACCGGCATCGAGGACGTCGCCTTCAACCGGCTGACCGCCCACGACGTCGTCCGGCACCGGCTGGTCGGGCACATCGTCGCGGCGTACGACGTCTACGAGGCGCGTCGGGGCGCGGGAGACGGGGTGCCCGAGCGGGCGCCGGACACCCAGCGTCGCGGCCCGCGCAGCACGCGGGCATGAGCGCCGATGGGACGGGCGACGGGACGGGCGACGGGACTGGCGACGGGACTGGGGACGAGACGACGATGAGCATCGAGGTGCTCGACGAGGTCGGCGCGGGTGTGGACCTCGCCGAGCTGTCCCGGCTGTCCCGGTTCGTGCTCGACCGGATGCGCGTCCACCCGATGGCCGAGCTGTGCATCAAGCTCGTCGACGAGGCGACCATCGCCGAGCTCAACGAGCGGTGGATGGAGAAGACCGGCCCCACCGACGTCCTGGCGTTCCCGATGGACGAGCTGCGGCCGGGCCTGGTCAACGACGAGCCCGAGGAGGGGGTGCTGGGCGACCTGGTGCTGTGTCCGGCGGTCGCCGAGCGGCAGGCCGGGGACGCGGGGCACGCCACCGCCGCCGAGGTCCACCTGCTCACCGTGCACGGCATCCTGCACCTGCTGGGCTACGACCACGCCGAGCCCGAGGAGCACAAGGAGATGTTCGACCTCCAGGCGCGGCTGCTCGGCGAGTGGTCGCAGGCCGGCCCGGGCGGCGGCGAGGACCTCGCGAGCCGGCCATGAGCGTCGTCGACATCTGGCTGCTCGTGGTGGCCGCGGTCCTCGCGGTGGTGGCCGGACTGTTCAGCAGCGCGGACGCCGCGCTCTCGTCGTTCTCCAGGGCGCGTGCGGAGGAGATCGCCGGGGAGGGCCGGCGCGGCGCCGCCCGGCTGCTGGAGATCATCGAGGACCCGCCGCGCTACCTCAACACCGCGCTGTTCCTGCGGATGCTCTGCGAGATCGCGGCGATCGTGCTGGTCACGGTGGTGATGCTCGACCTGTTCGTCCGGCGGGGCGGCTCCGAGTCGGGGCCGCAGACCGACGGCGCCCGCTGGTGGGCCATGCTGTGCGCGCTGGCGATCATGCTGGTCGTCTCGTTCGTCGTCATCGGGGTGGCGCCCCGCACCCTCGGCCGTCAGCACGCGGAGAGCGTGGCGCTGCGGACCTCCGGCCCGATCATCGCGGCCACGCGCGTCCTGGGTCCGCTGCCGCGGCTGCTGATCCTGGTCGGCAACGCCATCACGCCGGGTCGCGGCTTCAGCGAGGGGCCGTTCGCGTCCGAGGCGGAGCTGCGCGAGCTCGTCGACCTCGCCGAGGCGAGCAGCGTCATCGAGTCCGGCGAGCGCCAGATGATCCACTCGGTCTTCGAGCTCGGCGACACCCTGGTCCGTGAGGTGATGGTGCCGCGCACCGACGTGGTGTTCATCGAGCGCACCAAGACACTGCGGCAGGCGATGTCCCTGGCGCTGCGCAGCGGCTACTCCCGCATCCCGGTCATCGGCGAGAGCCTCGACGACGTGGTCGGCTTCGCCTACCTCAAGGACCTCACCAAGCGCGTCTTCGACCGGCACGAGGCCGAGTCGACCGAGAAGGTCGACTCCGTCATGCGGCCGGTCCTCTACGTCCCCGACTCCAAGCCGGTCGACGCACTGCTGCGCGAGATGCAGGCCGAGCGCAAGCACGTGGCGGTGGTCGTCGACGAGTACGGCGGGACCGCCGGGCTGGTCACCATCGAGGACCTGCTGGAGGAGATCGTCGGGGAGATCACCGACGAGTACGACGTGGCCCGGGTCGACGTGGAGCCGCTGGCGCACGGCAGCGCCCGGGTCAGCTCCCGCTACCCGGTCGACGACCTCGAGGACATCACCGGTGTCGCCGTGGACGACGACGACGTCGACACCGTCGGCGGCCTGATGGCCAAGCACCTGGGCCGGGTGCCGATCGCCGGCTCGGTGGTCGAGGTGCACGGCCTGCGGTTCGAGGCCGAGGCGCCCGTCGGCCGCCGCAACCGCATCGGCACCGTGCTGGTCAGCCGGCTCGAGCCACGGGCCGGGGAGCCGGACGGCCGGGAGCAGGCGCCCTCCTACGCCGACCACCAGGCGGGGCACCATGCCGGCTGAGCCACCGCACGGGTCGCTGACCGACCCGGAGGACCTCAAGCTGGTGAGGCTCGCCCGCAGCACGCGGGGCCGCACGCGAGCCGCCCAGGGAGCATGCGTGCGCGACCGGGACGGCCGGACCTATGCGGCCGCCAGCGTCGACCTGCCGTCACTGCGCCTGAGCGCGGTCCAGGTGGCCGTGGCGATGGCGGTCGCGAGCGCGGCACGGGGGCTGGAGGCGGTCGTGGTGCTGGGCGACGCCGACGGAGTGGCCGAGCAGGACCTCGCGGTGGTGCGCGACCTCGGCGGTCCTGGCGTGCCGGTGCACGTCGCCGCGCCCGACGGCACCGTGGTCGCCACCGTCCGGTCCTGACGGCTCGCTCGCGTCGGGACCGGACGGTCGGCGGCGACCCGTGGTGTGGCGGGGGACGGGAGCCGAGGTCAGGACTGGGGGCTGGTGTTGTCCGTGCCGCCGAGCTGCCTGAGGAGCTCGTGGCACCTGTGCGCCCGCTGGGAGTCCTGCTCCATCACCTCGCTGAAGAACGACGCGATGTCGTCCTTGCCCGCGTTCTTGGCGTCCCGTACGTACTGCCCGTAGTCGTGACCCGCCTTGAGGGCGTGGTACTGCACGGAGATCAGGTCGAAGGTGACGTCGTCGAAGCCGGTCTCACCGGTTGCCATGGGGCACTCCTCTCGTCGCGGGCCCCGACGTCGTGAGGGGCCCAGAGTCTTGGAAGCGAGACGAGTACCCACTGCTGGCCGGCCGATGCGCCGCTCGGCGGCGGGGGCACGATCCCTGCAAGGCGCAAGCAAACGGGGGACGATAGGGTCACCGGCGTGAGCGATGTGGTGGGCTGGGAGGCCCACGCCCGAGCGGTGGCGCGGCTGCAGACGTCCTACGACACCATCCCTCCCGGACAGCCCGTGCGGCTCGCGAAGCGGACCTCCAACCTGTTCCGCGCACGGTCCTCCACCCGGGTGCCCGGTCTGGACGTGTCCGGGCTCGGCGGGGTGGTCGCGGTCGACACCGGCGAGGGCACAGGCACGGCCACCGCCGACGTGCAGGGCATGTGCACCTACGAGGACCTGGTCGACGTCACGCTGCCGCTCGGCTTCATCCCCTACGTCGTCCCGCAGCTGCGCAGCATCACCCTCGGTGGCGCGGTCACCGGCCTCGGCATCGAGTCGACCTCGTTCCGCAACGGCCTTCCGCACGAGTCGGTCATCGAGATGGACGTGCTGACCGGCGACGGGCGGGTGGTCACCACGCGGCCCGGCGAGGACCTCTTCGACGCGTTCCCGAACTCCTACGGCTCCCTCGGCTACGCCACCCGGCTGCGGATCCGTCTGGAGGAGGTGCCCGCGTACGTCGACCTGCGTCACGTGCGCTTCGGCGACCTGGACTCGCTGGCCAAGGCCGTCGAGGCCATCGTGGAGGACGGCGAGCACGAGGGCGTCCGGGTGGACGGGCTCGACGGCGTGGTGTTCGAGCCGGGGGAGGCCTACCTGACGCTGGCGACCTGGCGCGACGGCCGGGCCGGTCGCGAGGGCCGGGGGCCTGGTCTCGAGGGCCCGGGACCTGGTTTCGAGGCCTCGCCTAGCGGCTCGGCACCTCAACCAGCGGGGGCGGGGACGGCTCGACCAGCGGGGGCGGGGACGCCTCGACCAGCGGTGAGCGACTACACCGGGATGCAGCCCTACTACCGCTCGGTCCAGCAGCGGGAGACCGACACCCTGACGATGTACGACTACCTGTGGCGCTGGGACACCGACTGGTTCTGGTGCTCCGGGGCGTTCGGGCTGCACGACCCCCGGGTCCGCCGGCTGTGGCCGCGCCGGTGGCGTCGCTCGGACGTCTACAGCAGGATCATCGGGCTGGAGAGCCGCTACCACGTGGCCGCCCGGCTGGACCGGCTGCGCGGCAGGCCCGAGCGCGAGCGCGTGATCCAGGACATCGAGGTCCGGGCCGAGCGGCTGCCCGCGTTCCTGCGCTGGTTCGACGAGCACATCGGCATGCGCCCGGTGTGGCTGTGCCCGCTGCGCGCGACCCGCGCCTGGCCGTCGTACCCGCTCGAGCCGGGGGCCACCTACGTCAACGTCGGCTTCTGGGGCACGGTCCCCATCGAGCCGGGGGCCGCCGACGGGGACAAGAACCGGGCCGTGGAGGCCCAAGTGACCGAGCTCGGCGGCCACAAGTCGCTCTACTCCGACGCCTACTACGACCGCGAGGCCTTCGACCGGCTGTACGGCGTGGACAACCAACGCAGGGTGAAGGCGCTGACCGACCCCGACAACCGGCTCACGGGCCTCTACGAGAAGGCGGTGAATCGTCGATGACGAGCACGCTGCACCGGACCACCGGCTCCCTCACCATCGGTGAGGCCATCACCCGCCTCATGCCGGACGGGGTGCCGTTCCGGTTCACCGCGTACGACGGCAGCACCGCCGGCCCGGCCGACTCGACGGTCCACGTGCACCTGCGCAACGAGCGGGGCCTGTCCTACCTGCTGACCGCGCCCGGCGACCTCGGCATGGCCCGGGCCTACGTGTCGGGAGACCTGGTGCTCGAGGGCGTGCACCCGGGCAACCCGTACGAGGCGATGCTGGTGCTGCAGCGCGAGTCCGGCATCAGGATCCCCTCGCCCGCGGAGGCGTTCGCGATCGTGCGCGGCCTGGGCTGGAGCCACCTCAAGCCGCCGCCGCCCCCGCCCGAGGAGGCGCTGCCGCGGTGGCGCCGGCTGCTCGAGGGGTTCCGGCACTCCAGGACGCGGGACGCGGAGGCCATCCACCACCACTACGACGTCTCGAACCGGTTCTACGAGATGGTCCTCGGCCCGTCGATGACCTACACGTGCGCCTGCTTCCCGCACGCGGACGCCACGCTGGAGGAGGCCCAGTACGCCAAGTACGACCTGGTGGCCCGCAAGCTGGACCTCAAGCCCGGCATGAGGCTGCTCGACGTCGGCAGCGGCTGGGGCGGCATGGTCCGGCACGCGGCGCAGCACTACGGGGTCGAGGTGGTCGGCGTCACCCTGTCGCGGGAGCAGGCCGCGTGGGCGCAGGACGCCATCAAGGCCGACGGGCTCGACCACGTCGCCGAGGTGCGGTTCGGCGACTACCGCGAGATCCGCGACGCCGGCTTCGACGCCGTCAGCTCGATCGGCCTGACCGAGCACATCGGCGTCAAGAACTACCCGGCGTACTTCCGGTTCCTGCGCGACAAGCTGGTCCCGGGCGGCCGGCTGCTCAACCACTGCATCACCCGCCCCGACAACTCGACCACCGACACCGGCGCCTTCATCGACCGCTACGTGTTCCCCGACGGGGAGCTCACCGGCTCGGGCCGGATCATCACCGAGATGCAGAACCTGGGCCTGGAGGTCCGGCACGAGGAGAACCTCCGCGAGCACTACGCGCTGACGCTGAAGGGCTGGTGCGTCAACCTGGAGGCCAACTGGGACGAGTGCGTGCGCGAGGCCGGCGAGGGCACCGCCAAGGTGTGGGGGCTCTACATGGCGGGATCCCGGCTGTCCTTCGAGCGCAACGAGATCCAGCTGCACCAGGTCCTCGCGGTCAAGCCGGACGCCGACGGCAACGCGAGCTTCCCGCTTCGTCCGACCTGGCTGGGCTAGTCAGGGGCTAGTCAGGGGCTGGTCACGGGCCGGTCACCGGCCGGGCCAGCCCCGGCCCGGGTCGGTCGCGGGCGAACCGGGGGATAATCCGCCTGTGCCCGATTTCCGCAGCGGCTTCGCGTCCTTCGTCGGTCGTCCCAACGCCGGCAAGTCGACGCTGACGAACGCACTGGTCGGCACCAAGGTCTCGATCACCTCGTCCAAGCCGCAGACCACCCGGACCGTCGTCCGTGGCATCGTCCACCGTCCGGACGCGCAGCTGGTGCTGGTCGACACCCCCGGCCTGCACCGGCCCCGCACCCTGCTCGGCGAGCGCCTCAACAGCCTGGTCACCACCACCTGGGCGGAGGTCGACGTGGTGGCGGTCTGCCTGCCCGCCAACGAGCGGGTGGGTCCCGGCGACCGGTTCCTGGTCACCGAGCTGGCCAAGGTACGACGGACCACCAAGGTCGCGGTCGCGACGAAGAGCGACCTGGCCACGCCGCAGCAGCTCGCGGAGCACCTGCTCGCGATCGCACGGCTGGGAGAGGAGACGGCGACGGCCTGGCAGGAGATCGTCCCGGTCTCCGCGGTCTCCGGGGACCAGGTCGGGCTGCTGGCCGACCTGCTGGTCGCCCAGCTGCCGGAGGGTCCACCGCTGTACCCGGACGGGGAGCTGACCGACGCCCCCGAGGAGACGCTGGTCGCCGAGCTGATCCGCGAGGCAGCGCTCGAGGGCGTCCGCGACGAGCTGCCGCACTCGATCGCGGTCGTCGTGGAGGAGATGCAGCCCCGCGAGGGCCGGCCGGAGGGCCGCCCGCTGCTGGACGTGCGCGCGAACCTGTTCGTCGAGCGCTCCTCCCAGAAGGGCATCGTGATCGGTCACCAGGGCAGCCGCCTGCGCGAGGTGGGCACCGCCGCCCGGCGGCAGATCGAGGCGCTGCTGGGCACGCCGGTGTACCTGGACCTGCACGTGAAGATCGCCAAGGACTGGCAGCGCGACCCGCGGCAGCTCCGTCGCCTGGGCTTCTGACCCGGCCTCGTCGACCACGCCCACCCGACGGAGCCCAAAGTAAAAAGTGTCCGACCGCGACGATGACCGGGCTATCGCCGCGCCCGTGCCGCCACGTCGACTCGGGGCTTCGGTTCGCACCGAGAAGGGGTGGCTTGTCCGGATCTAGGCCCTGCCCGCGGACGGTGAACGTAAAGCTCGCTCGACGTTGATGGCGCACGTGCGCTCGTGCCCGCCTCCCGGGAAAGCGAGAGTTTCCTTTCACAGGTGGGCGGCCTGGCTCTACGGTGGACCTTTCAAGGGAAGGCCGGGGGGCACCATGTCGATCACGCTTGTCTCTGTACTTGTCGATCTCGTGGCGATCAGCGTCGTCGTCAGCGTCTACTTCCACCGCCACCAGCGCCGTGACCTGCTGCTGGCGTACGTGGCGTTGAACGCGGGGGTCTTCGCCGTCACGTCGATGCTCGCGTCCGCGCCGGTCAGCGCGGGGCTCGGCCTCGGGCTGTTCGGCATCCTGTCGATCATCCGGCTGCGCTCGGACTCGATCACGCAGGAGGAGATCGCCTACTACTTCATCGCCCTG
>JAICKK010000156.1 GCA_025927955.1 Nocardioidaceae bacterium | reverse complement strand
TCCGTCGGCGACGGAGCCACCACCGACCAGGAGAGGCAGGGAGAGCAATGAGCGGCACGCCGTTCGTGGTGCTGTCGGCGATCCTGTTCACGATCGGCTGCGTCGGAGTGCTCACCCGCCGCAACGCGATCGTCGTCTTCATGTGCATCGAGCTGATGCTGAACGCGTCGAACCTGGCCCTGGTCACCTTCGCCCGCGTGGACGGCAACCTCGACGGCCAGGTCGCCGCCTTCTTCGTGATGGTGGTCGCCGCCGCCGAGGTGGTCGTCGGGCTGGCGATCATCATGACGATCTTCCGCACCCGCCGGTCGGCCTCGGTCGACGAGGCGAGCCTGCTGAAGTACTAACCGGTCAGGAGCCCCTCTGATGTTCGCAACCCTGCAGGAGTCCGTGCCCGTGGTGGACCCGTCCGCCACGAGCGGCGTGCTGTCCCTGCTCTGGGTGGTCGTGGCGCTCCCCGCGCTGGGAGCGGCGGTGGTGCTGGTGCTCGGGAACCGGCGCACGGCGGCGTGGGCGCCCCTGCTCGGCTGCGCCACCGTCATCGTCTCGTTCGCGCTGAGCCTGGTCTGCTTCGTCGCGCTCCTGGGCCGCGACAGCGCCCACCGGCAGGTCGCCCAGACGCTGTGGAGATGGATGGACGCGGGCAGCTTCAAGGTCGACATGGGGATCCTGTACGACCCGCTGTCGGCGCTGTTCCTGCTCCTGGTCACGGGCGTCGGCGCCCTGATCCACATCTACTCGGTCGGCTACATGGCGCACGACGAGCGTCGCGCCCGGTTCTTCGGCTACCTGAACCTCTTCGTGGCCTCGATGCTGACGCTGGTCCTGGCCGACAACTACCTGGTGATGTTCCTCGGCTGGGAGGGCGTCGGCCTCGCGTCGTACCTCCTCATCGGCTTCTGGCAGCACAAGACGACGGCCGCGGTCGCCGCGAAGAAGGCGTTCGTGGTGAACCGGGTCGGCGACCTCGGCATGGCACTCGCCATCATGCTGGCCTTCGCGACGTTCGGCACCGTCGGCTTCTCCGGCATCTCCGCGGCCGCCTCGCACGCCTCCTACGCGACCATGACGGCGCTCGGGCTGCTGTTCCTGCTCGCCGCCTGCGGGAAGTCGGCGCAGGTGCCGCTGCAGTCGTGGCTGCTCGACGCGATGGAGGGCCCGACGCCGGTCTCGGCGCTGATCCACGCCGCGACGATGGTGACCGCGGGCGTCTACCTCGTGGTCCGCTCCAGCTTCATCTACGACTACACCCAGGCCGCGCAGACCGCCGTCGTGGTCGTCGGCACGGTCACGCTCCTGTGGGGGGCCGTGATCGGCTGCGCGAAGGACGACATCAAGAAGGCGCTGGCCGGCTCGACGATGAGCCAGATCGGCTACATGATGCTCGCCGCCGGCCTCGGCCCCGCCGGCTACGCCTTCGCGATCTTCCACCTCCTGACGCACGGGTTCTTCAAGGCCAACATGTTCCTGGGGGCCGGCTCGGTCATGCACGCGATGGACGACGACGTCGACATGAGGCACTACGGCGCGCTCGCCAAGGCGGTCCCGGTGACGTTCGTGACCTTCGCGATGGGCTACCTGGCGATCATCGGGATCCCGCCGTTCGCGGGGTTCTGGTCCAAGGACAAGATCATCGAGGCCGCGCTCGCCGACAACCCCGTCGCGGGGATCGCCGCGCTCGTCGGTGCCGGCATCACCGCGTTCTACATGACCCGGGTCATGCTGATGACCTTCGGCGGCAAGCGACGCTGGCTGGAGGGGGTGCACCCCCACGAGTCGCCGGCCGTCATGACCGGACCCCTCGTCGCGTTGGGAGCCCTCTCGGCCCTCGGCGGCCTGCTGCTGCTCGGCGGCTGGGTCGTCGACTGGCTGGCCCCCGTCGTCGGAGCGGAGCCCGAGGGCTCGTTCGGTCTCCCGGCGATCGTGGTCTCCCTCATCGCGCTCGCCGTCGTCATCGTCGGGATCGTCATCGCGTGGCTGACCGTCGGCCGCCACGACGTGCCCGCCACCGCTCCGCAACGGGTCTCCGTCGTCACCAGGGCAGCCCGTGCGGACCTGTACGGCGACGCCTTCAACGAGGCCATGCTCATGCGGCCCGGTGACGAGCTCGTCAACGGGCTGCTGGCCTTCGACCGCCAGGTCGTGGACAGCGCCGTGATGGGCAGCGGCGGGGCGTTCGGGCTGATGTCCTCGAGCTTCCGTCGCGTGCAGACCGGTTTCGTGCGCTCCTACGCCCTGTCCCTGCTCGGTGGTGCCCTCGTGGTGCTCGTGGCCCTCCTGGTGGTGAACCTGTGATGAGCTTCCCCTGGCTGAGCCTTGCCCTGGGACTGCCGATCCTTGGCGCGGTCGTCGTGGCCGCCCTGCCCAAGGGCGGCCGTGCCGCGCTGCCCAAGGTGGTGGCGCTGTGCTTCTCGCTGGCCACCCTCGCCGTGGTCGCGGTTGTCGCCGTCGGCTTCGACGTCGGCGGGCCGCGGTTCCAGTTCACCGAGGACCACGAGTGGATCCAGGTGGTCGGCGCGCACTACGCGCTCGGCGTGGACGGCATCGGCCTGACGCTGCTGCTGCTCACGGTGGTCATCGTGCCGGTCGTCATGCTCGCGTCCTGGTACGACGGGGAGCAGGGCCGGTGGAGCGTCAACTCGTTCTTCGCCTGGACTCTGGCGCTCGAGGGCATCGCGATCGGCGCGTTCGCGGCGACCGACGTCTTCCTCTTCTACATGCTCTTCGAGGCCATCCTGCTGCCGGCGTACTTCCTGATCGGCGGCTTCGGCGGCGCGCGTCGCTCCTACGCGGCGATGAAGTTCCTGATCTTCTCGCTGTTCGGCGGCCTGCTCATGCTCGGCTCGGTGGTCGGCCTCTACGCGGTGTCGGCGAGCTCGTCGACCGGCCCGACGTACCTGCTCTCCCAGCTCAGCCAGGTGCACATCGGCACGGTCACGGAGCGCTGGCTGTTCGTCGGGTTCTTCGTCGCCTTCGCGATCAAGGCACCCCTCGTCCCTCTGCACAGCTGGCTGCCCGACGCCGCGGACGAGGCGACCCCCGGCACGATCGTGCTGATGGTGAGCATCCTGGACAAGATCGGGACGTTCGGGATGCTCCGCTACTGCCTCCAGCTGTTCCCGGACGCGTCGAGGTGGGCCACGCCGGTCGTGATCGTGCTGGCGGTGCTGAGCATCCTCTACGGGGCGCTGGCCGCGATCGGCGAGCGCAGCATGATGCGGCTGATCGCCTACACGTCGGTGTCCCACTTCGGGTTCATCGTGCTGGGCATCTTCGTGCTCAACACCTACGGCCAGTCCGGGGCCACGCTCTACATGTTCAACCACGGGCTGTCGACCGCCGCGCTGTTCCTGATCGCCGGCTACCTCATCCGGCGCCGCGGCTCCCGGCTCATCCCCGACTACGGCGGCGTGGAGAAGGTGGCGCCGGTGCTCGCCGGCATGTTCCTGGTCGCCGGCCTCGCGACGCTGTCGCTGCCCGGTCTCGGCCCCTTCGTCTCCGAGTTCATGGTCCTGGTCGGCGCGTTCTCCAACGCCTGGTGGTGGGGCGCGGCCGCGGTGCTCGCGATCGTGCTGGCGGCGCTCTACATCCTGCTGATGTACCAGCGGATGATGACGGGCCCGACGCGCCCGGAGGTGGCCGGCATGAGCGACCTCAACGTCCGCGAGATCGCCGCGATGGCACCGCTCCTGGTCCTCCTGGTCGTGCTGGGCTTCTTCCCCAAGCCGCTCACCGCGATCATCAACCCCGCAGTCGCCGACACGCTGCAGCAGGTCGGCGTGCACGACCCGTCGCCGGTCGTGCCCGCCCAGGCCGGCGCCACCGCGAAGGAGACCCACCAGTGACGCTCGCAGCCGGGTTCACCACGCCGTCGATCCAGTACAGCCTGATCTCGCCGATGCTGGTCGTCTTCGGCGCCGCCGTCGTCGGGGTGGTCGTCGAGGCCTTCGTGGCCCGGCCCTCGCGCTACCTCGTCCAGACCGCCCTGGCCGTGGTCGCCGTGGTCACCGCGCTGGTCCTCACGGTGCTGGTCGGGCTCGACCTCCCGGTCAAGGCGGGCACCGCGGGCCGCGGCCGGATCGCGGTCGAGGGCGCCATCGCGGTGGACGGTCCCACCGTCTTCATCTGGGGCACGATCCTCGCGCTGTCCCTGATCAGCGTGCTGCTGTTCGCCGAGCGTGCGCTGGAGGGCGGCGTCACCGCGTTCGCCGGCCAGGCGGCGGCCCTGCCCGGGACCTCGGCCGAGCGCGAGGCGTCAACGCGTGGCCTGGAGCACACCGAGGTCTTCCCGCTGATGCTGTTCTCCATCGGCGGCATGATGCTGTTCCCGTCCTCCAACGACCTGGTCACCATGTTCGTCGGCCTCGAGGTCCTCTCCCTGCCGCTGTACCTGCTGTGCGGGCTCGCCCGCCGGCGCCGTCTCCTGTCACAGGAGGCCGCGATGAAGTACTTCCTGCTCGGCGCGTTCAGCTCCGGCTTCTTCCTGTACGGCGTGGCGCTGACCTACGGCTACGCGGGCTCGATGAACCTCGCCGACATCGCCGAGGCGGTGTCCGGCAGGATCGGCGGGCAGGTGCTGCTGCTGGTCGGCATCGGGATGCTCGCCGTCGGCATGCTCTTCAAGGCCAGCGCGGCGCCCTTCCACTCCTGGACGCCCGACGTCTACCAGGGCGCACCCACGGCGGTGACCGCCTTCATGTCCGCCTGCACGAAGGTCGCGGCCTTCGGGGCGCTGCTGCGGCTGTTCTACGTCGCCTTCGGCCCGGCCCGCTGGGACTGGACGGTGATGATGGGCATCGTCGCGGTGCTCACCATGCTGGTCGGCAGCATCCTGGCGATCACCCAGTCCGACATGAAGCGGATGCTCGCCTACTCCTCGATCGCGCACGCGGGCTTCGTGCTGGTCGGGTTCATCGGCGTGCGGTCGGTCGGCAGCTTCGACGACCTTCAGCTGTCCTCGGTCCAGGCGGTGCTGTTCTACCTCGTCACCTACGGCTTCATGAGCATCGGCTCGTTCGCGATCGTGACCGTCGTGCGGGACTCGGGTGGCGAGGCCACGCACCTGTCGCGCTGGGCGGGGCTCGGCAAGGAGTCGCCCGTGCTGGCGGGGGTGTTCGCGTTCTTCCTGCTCGGCATGGCGGGCATCCCGCTGACGTCCGGCTTCACCGCCAAGTGGGCGGTGTTCGCCGCGGCCTTCGCCGGCGGGGCGTGGCCGCTGGTGGTGATCGGCGTCGTGCTCTCCGCGGTCGCGGCGTTCTTCTACCTGCGGGTGATCGTGCTGATGTTCTTCTCCGAGCCCGTCGGCGAGGGCCCCGTGGTGATGAACCCCAGCATCCTGACCACCATCGTGATCGCCATCGGGTTCGCGGTGACCGTCGTGCTGGGGGTCTTCCCGGGCCCCGTCCTGGACCTGGCCGCCTCGGCCGGTCAGTTCATTCGCTGACCCGACGTACGCTCTGGTAACTGTGATGTTCTCGACCGCCACCGCCGACGCCGACGACAGTGCGTCGCTGGCCCTCCCGGTCCTCGACGAGGACCTGGACCGGCGGCTGCGCGCCCAGCTGCGGCTGGTCGAGGAGCGGCTCGAGCTCGAGGTCCGCAGCGAGGCGCCGTTCGTGACCGAGGCCGCCCGGCACCTGCTGCACGCCGGCGGCAAGCGGTTCCGGCCGGCGCTGACCCTGCTGTGCGCGGAGGCCGGCGACTCCTCCCGCCCCGGGGTGGTCACCTCCGCGTGCGTCGTGGAGCTGACGCACCTGGCCTCCCTCTACCACGACGACGTGATGGACGAGGCGGACCTGCGCCGCGGCGCGGAGTCGGCGAACTCCCGCTGGGACAACCACGTCGCGATCCTGACCGGGGACTTCCTGTTCTCGAAGTCCTCGGAGCTGACCTCCGAGCTCGGTGACGAGGCGGTCCGGATCCAGGCGCAGACGTTCACCAGGCTGGTGGAGGGACAGATCCTGGAGTCCCTGGCGCCCGGTCCCGGGGAGGATGCCCTCGAGCACTACCTGCGGGTCGTGGAGGGGAAGACCGGGGCACTGATCGCCACGTCCGCCCGCTACGGAGCGCGCTTCGCCGGGGCCCCGCTGGAGGTCGAGGAGGCGCTGACGGCCTACGGCGCCAAGGTCGGCATCGCGTTCCAGCTCTCCGACGACATCCTCGACGTCGCCTCCGACACCGCCGAGTCCGGGAAGACCCCCGGAACGGACCTGCGCGAGGGGGTGCCCACGCTGCCCGTGCTGATGGCGCAGCGGTCGACCGCCCCGGAGGACGAGCGGCTGCTGTCCCTGCTCGCCGGCGACCTGAGCGACGACGCCCTGCACGCCGAGGCGCTCGCCCTGCTGCGCCGGCACCCCGCCATGGCCGAGGCGCGGGCGCACGTGCTGGCCATCGCCGTCGAGGCGCAGGAGCTGCTCAAGGTGCTCCCCGAGGGCCCGGTCCGCGACGCGCTCGACGCGTTCGCGGTGCTGATCGCCACCCGTTCGGGCTGAGCGCTCAGACCTCGACCAGCAGCCGGCCCGCCAGCACGGCGCTGACCGGTGGCGGCGGGGTGCGCTCGAGCAGCGTGGCGGTGGCGAAGTCGGCGGCGATCCGGTCGAAGGTCCGACCGTGCCGCAGCATCGCGTGCGTGCCGCCGGAGACCCGGATGTAGCCCACGTCGGCCGTCCGGCGCAGCGTCTGGGCGACCACGGCCGACCGGGCCGGGCTGGCGACCCGGTCCCGGGCGCCGTGCACGACCAGGATATGGCGCCCGGTGAGGTCCAGGCCGGCGCCGTCGGACTCGTAGACCCACGGCGCCATGGCCACGGCGCTGCGGACGTCGGGCCGGTCGGCGGCCAGCAGGGCGGCGCGGCCGCCGAGCGAGTGCCCGACCAGGCACACGGGCAGCCCGTCGCCGAAGCGCTCGCGCAGCCGGCCGAGCGCCCAGACGACGTCGTCGACCGGTGTGTGCCGCGTGTCCCAGCCGCGGGTGGAGTTCAGCAGGCGGAACACGGCCAGCCGTCCCCTGCCGGCGTGCGCGATGCGCCCGGCGACGGGAACCATGCGCAGCACCGAGAGCTGGGCCTGGCTGACCAGGGGCCGGTCCGGCCTGCTGGCCCCGCCGTGCAGGACCAGGACGAGCCCGGCCGGTCGCCGCGGTGCGTGCGTGGCGATGAGGCGTGCGCGGTGCGTCATGCGCCAATCGTGACCGACCCGCCCAAGCCGCCACCCACCGCCCGAGGGGTCACCGCTCACGCGGGGAGGCCGTGCTCCACCAGGCGCACGGCGGCGACCAGGTCGTCGTCGAAGGGACGGTCGGCGCGCTCCTCGCCGAGCACGGCCGCGGCGGCGTCGTACACGTGCCTGACCGGCGAGGTCGGCAACCGGCTCGGGTCCAGCCGCAGCGCCCGCACGGCGGCGACCAGCTCGCAGGCGAGGACGACGGGAGCCAGCTCGACGATCTGCTCGCACGCCCAGGCGGCCTGCGTGGAGAAGCTGGCGTGCTCCTCGAGCCCCAGCGAGAGCACGGCGTGACCGGTGGAGACCGGCGTGGTGAGGATCCGGGCACGGGCCAGTGCGTCCTGGGCCAGGTACTCCAGGATCATCACGCCCGAGCTGCCGGACGGTCCCGACGCCAGGAAGGCCGGCAGCCCCGACAGCGACGGGTTGACCAGTGCGGACAGTCGCGCGGCCGAGAGCGCGATCACCGGGTAGGTGGCCTGGCGCAGGGCGTCCAGGGTCGCGGACAGGCGGGCGGTCACGAACCCGCCGTGGTGCAGGGGCGTCCCGTCCCGCACGACCAGCGGGTTCTCGGTGGAGTCGTCCACCTCGACGCGGACCGCGTGCTCGGTGGTGACCAGCGCGTCCACGAAGGGGGCGTGCACCTGCGGCACGGTGCGCAGCGCGAAGGGGTCCTGGATCCGCGCCGGCGTCCACTCGGCCGGCTCCAGGAGGGCGCGCAGCCGACCGGCGACGGCCCGCTGGGAGGCGTCCGGCCGACCGGCGTGGACGCGGGCGTCGTACGCCTGAAGCGAGGCCCGCAGCGCCACGGCGGACAGCGCGGTGACCCGCTCGGCCGCCTCGCAGAGCCGGGCCAGGCGGCGGTGCACGAGCGCCGCGGTCGCCAGCGTCAGCGCGTTGCTCGACATGAACGGCAGCGCGTCCGCGTCGTCCACCGCGGCGGCCGGCGCGCCGCCGGTCCGCCAGGGCCGCTCACCGACCAGCGTCAGGCCGAGCTGGGCCAGCGGCACCAGGTCGCCGGTGCCGATGGAGCCGAGCCGGTGCAGGTCGGGCACGGCTCCCGAGGCGACCGCTGCCCCCAGTGAGGAGGCCAGGGCCGCGCTGACCCCCGACCGGCCGGAGGTGATCTGGTGCAGCCTGATGGCCATCGCGGCCCGGGCGGTCGCGTCGTCGTAGGAGGTCCCGTAGCCGGTGGCATGGCTGCGCCAGAGCCGGAGCGCGTGCGAGGTGCCGTCGGCGGGGGTGATGTCGGTCGGGACGTTGCGCAGCGCGCCGACGCCCGTCGTGAGGCCGTAGACCGCTCCCGAGCGGCCCGCGACCCTCAGGTGCTCGTGGGAGGCGGCGATCCGCTCGACGGACGCCTCGGTGAGCTCCACCGGCGCCGGACCGCCGGCGTCGGCCCAGGAGAGCAGGTGGTCGAGGTCCATCGCGGTGGGCATGGTGGCCAGCATGCCCTGTCCCCGGCCCGGGGCGCGTCGGCGGCGATCCTCACCCGGCCATCGTCCCCCGGGCGGAGAGGTCGAGGGTCCCGCAGACCACCTCCTCGGCGAGGTCGCGGAGCCGGACGTGCCGCTCCTGGGAGATCCGGCGCAGGAGGGCGAAGGCGGTGGCATCCCCCATCCCGTAGCGCTCCATCAGCATGCCCTTCGCCCGGCCGATCGTGTCCCGCCGTGCGAGCGCCTCGTGGAAGAGCCGGACCTTGCGCGCGGAGTCCAGGGCAAGCCCGGTCAGCTCGGTCAGCACCGCGGCGTCCGCCCGGGCGTCGTCGTCGAGTGCGCCGGCCGCGGGCAGCCGGACGAGCAGGCGCAGCTCGCCCGGCCAGCTCGTCGCCACGCCGTGGCACAGCACGGCGGGGCGAGCGCCTGCGACCGGGACCGCCGCCTCGAGGTCCGCGGCCAGGGAGCTGGTCCCCCGG
>JAICKK010000107.1 GCA_025927955.1 Nocardioidaceae bacterium | reverse complement strand
GCGGCTCACTTCTCGAACTCCGCCCACGCGTCGTCGAGAGCCTTCTGAGCCTCCTTCTGCGCCTGCCTCATCGCCGCCTCGGGGGACTGCTGGCCGTTGAGGACCCGGTTGACGCCGTCCTGCCAGGCCGTCTGGAACTCCTGCCCGGCGGGGTTCGCGGGCATGCTGAACGTGTGGTCGTTGGCGGTGTACGTCGCCTGGATGGCCTGGTCCCACTTCTGGTCGCCGGACGGCTTGATCATCGCCTTGATCTTCCTGTCCGCGACGACGTTGCCGGTCAGCACGCCGGTGAAGAGGCCGCCGTCCTTCTTGCGCAGCCGCACCCGCTCCTGGGCCGCCTTCACCCAGCTCGAGGTCTGCGTCATGACGCGGGCGAACCGGCAGGCTGCGGCCGGGTGCTTGCTGCCCTTGGGGATGGCCCAGGCCGACCCGCTCGCGAAGGCGATCGGCTGGCCCTGGTGGTCGCGGACGGTGTCGAAGGTGACCAGTGCCTTGGGGGACACGTCGTTGAGCACGTTGACGTACCACTGCTCCATCGGCATCGCACCGAGGGTTCCGGTGGCGAACTGGTTGCCGCCGCCGAAGAAGTCGGCCGAGTCGCGGTAGGCCTTGACCTTGCCGAAGCCGCCCTGCGCGTCGTAGATGCTGACCGCCCACTTCAGCGCCGCGACGACCCGCGGGTCGTCGAGCCGGGCGGTCCTGCCGTCGGCGGAGATCAGCTCGGCGCCGTTGGCCTTGGCCCACAGCGGCAGGAACTCGGGGAGCTTGCTGTCGTAGCCGATGACCTTGAGCTTGCCGCCCTGGATCTTCATCAGCCTCTTGTTCGCGGCGCTGATCGCGCCCCAGCTGCTGCCGTTGACGTCGTCGAGGGTGAGCCCGGCCTTGCGGAGGAGGTCGGCGTTCGCCTGGATGATCTGCACGACGTTGAACTCGGGGATGCCGTAGACGTGCCCGTTGAACGTCACCGCGTCCAGGGCGGACTTGCGGAAGACCGCGGTGTCGATGCCCTCACCCTTGATGCAGTCGTCGAGCGGGAGGATGGCGCCCCGGGAGGCGAAGCTGCCGATCTGGGCACGGTCCGCGTAGACGACCTCGGGCGGCTCCCCCGACGCCACCGAGGACAGGAACTGCTGGATGTCCAGGTCGCCGGGGATCAGCTTGACCTTCACCTTCTTGCCGAGCGCCTTCTTCGCCTCGTCGAGCCGGACCTTGCCGATCTCGTCGGTCGCCCCGAACCCCATCACGGTGACCGCGCCCGACAGGGAGGCGTTCCGGTCGTAGGACGCGTTGGTCTTGGTGTCACCGGTTCCCTGGGCGCAGCCGGCGAGCAGGACCGACCCCGTCGCCATCACCGTCAGGTACGCGCGCATGCGTCGTCGCATCGTGGCTCCCTCGCACTCGTCCGAGCCGGAGGGCGAAGCACCCCACCAGGCGTGGCTGGGTTACCCACTTCTCCGCGGCCCGAACCCGCGGCCGCATGTCGAGCCGGGCCGCGGGTAGGAGCCTGTCGAGGAGAGGAGAGGTTCATGCCTGCCAAGGAGGAGCTTCCGAGCACCCTGCAGCGGTCGCCGAAGAAGGCGCAGAGAACCTGGTCGAAGGCCCACGACTCGGCGGTCGAGGAGTACGGCGAGGGCGAGCGCGCCCACCGCACGGCGTACTCGGCGCTCAAGCACGGCTTCGAGAAGGTCGGCGACCACTGGCAGGCCAAGTCGTCCAAGGGCCCCTCGGACACGCAGGCCGCGAAGGGGGGCGCCGGGGCCCGCAGCGGAGGGAGGACCGCCGGCGGCGTGGACGCCAACGCCACCAAGAGCCACCTGATGGACGTGGCGAGGCGGCTCGACATCCGGGGGCGCTCGTCGATGTCCAAGGGCGAGCTCGTCGACGCGATCGAGAAGGCGAACGCGCGGGAGACCCGCAAGAGCCGCTCCTGACCTCGCCCTGTCCGTCGCTGGGCACGCTAGCGTCGTCACCGTGAGCGAGGACTACCGCACGGTCAACCGTGCCAGCTGGGACGAGCGGGCGCCCGCGCACGCGGCGTCGCCGGGCTACGCCCTGGAGCGCTTCCGTGCCGACCCCTCCTTCCTGTCCGACGTCGTGCGCTTCGACCTGCCGTTGCTGGGGGAGGTCGACGGCCTTCGCGGCGTGCACCTGCAGTGCCACCTCGGCACCGACACCCTCTCGCTGTCGCGGCTGGGCGCCCGGATGACGGGACTGGACTTCAGCGCGGCGGCGCTCGCCGAGGCACGCGCGCTGGTGGCCGCCACCGGCGAGGACGTCGACTTCGTGGAGGCCGACGTGTACGACGCCGCGGACGTCCTGCCGGCACACGCCTTCGACCTCGTCTTCACCGGCGTGGGCGCGCTGTGCTGGCTGCCCGACGTACGCCGCTGGGCCTCCGTCGTGGCGCGGCTGCTGGCACCCGGCGGCCGGCTGTTCCTGCGGGAGGGGCACCCGATGCTGTGGTCGCTGGCCGACGCGCGCGCCGACGGGCTGCTCGTCGTCGAGCACCCGTACTTCGAGCGCGACGAGCCGTCGGTGTGGGACGAGCCCGGCACCTACGTCGAGACCGACGTCGTGTTCGAGCACAACCTGACGCACGAGTGGAACCACGGGCTCGGCGAGCTCGTCACCGCGCTGCTCGACGAGGGGCTGAGCCTGACCGGGCTGGCCGAGCACGACAGCGTGCCGTGGGAGGCGCTCCCCGGGCAGATGGAGCAGCTCCCCGCAGGCGAGTGGCGGCTGGCCGACCGACCGTGGCGGCTGGCGCACAGCTACACGCTCCAGGCGGTCCGCCGGCCCGGTCAGGCTCCCGGGGTGGACATCTCCCAGCGGTAGGGCCCGAGCCGGCCGCCAGTGGCCTCGCCGGACGACCCGCTGCAGCGCGCCGGTGACCGCGGAGCGAACGTCGTCAGCCCAGGTCCCTCGTGTCGTCGGGGACGCCGCCGCCGGCGTGCACGGACTCGACCAGCCTCGCCAGCGCCGTCAGCGCGACCCGCTGGGGCATCGGCCCGAAGGACACGCGGGCGACCCCGAGCTCGGCCTGACGAGACAGGGGAGGAGTGCCGGGCAGGGCGATGGTGCTCAACCGCCGGGTGCCGAGGGCGTCGACGAGGGTGGCGATCTGCTCCTCGTCGAGGACGCCCGGCACGAACACCACCGGGGCGCCCGCGTCGAGGAAGGCCCTGCCCCGCTCGACCGCGTCCGCGAGCACCTCGCCCCGGTCGCGGTCGCCGGCGCGCAGGAAGGCGTCGGTGCGGGCGTTGAGCACGAAGTCCGCGACGCCCTCGGAGGTCGCCGCCCTGATCACCTCCTCCACCTGCCGGGCCGCCTGCGCCAGCGGCTTCATGTGGTCCTCGACGTTGGCGCCGACCACCCCCACGCCGATCGCCCTGCGCACGGTCTCGGGTGCGTCGCCGTAGCCGCCCTCGAGGTCGGCCGTCACCGGCAGCCGGGTGGCGGCCGCGATCCGGGCCACCTCGGCGAGCATCTCCTCCACGGGGATGACCTCCCCGTCCGGGTAGCCGCGGGACGCGGCGATCGAGTGGCTGGCCGTCGCCAGCGCGCGTGTCCCGTCGACGCCCGCGACCACCGTGGCGCTCACCGCGTCCCAGACGTTGACGAGCGTGAGCAGCTCGGGGTCCCGGTGCAGGGCGAGCAGGTCGCGGGCCCCGACGGCGGGGTCTGTCTTCTCGGTCACGGTCGCTGCCTCTCGGAGGGGTCAAGGACGTCCCACCCTGCCACCGGGCGTCGACATCGGCCGGGCTATCTCCGGGGCAGCATCGCCCGCCACTCCAGCAGCTGCTCGGGCCCGGTGAGGCCGGGCAGGGCAACGAAGACCGTGCTGACCCCCGCCTCCGCGAGCCGCTCGTAGCGCTCGCGGTGCTGCCCGGCGGTGCCCGCGTGGTGGCGCCGCGCGTACGCCGCCGCAGGCGTGCGGCCGCGCAGGCGCTCCACGCGCTCCCAGACGTCGTCGCGGTCCCGGCCGACGACCGGCAGGTCGAGCACGGTCACGGCGACCTCGTCGGGGTCCCGGCCCACCTCCTCGCAGTGCCGGCGCAGGACCGCGGCCTTGGCCTGCGCGGTGTCGACCGGGACGTTGCAGCCGTCCGCGAGCCGGGCCGCGATCCGCAGGGTACGACGCTCGCCGCCGCCGCCGACGATGACCTGCACGTCGTGCACCGGTCGGGGGTAGCAGGTGGTCTCGGGCAGGACGGTCCGGCGCCCGTCGTACGCCTTGGTGCCGGGGGACCACAGGGCGCGCATCGTCTCGAGAGCGGTCTCGAGCAGGTCCAGGCGCTCGGCCGGTGGGGGGAAGGGCAGCCCGAAGGCGGCGTGCTCGCGCGCCCACCAGCCGGCGCCGATCCCGCAGAAGGCGCGGCCGTCGGTGATCGTGTCGAGGGTGGCGACGGCCTTGGCCGTGATCCCGGCCGGCCGGAAGGTCACGGGGGTCACCAGCGTGCCGAGCCGCAGGCGGGTGTCGAGCCCGGCCAGCAGACCCAGGGTCACCCACGGCTCGGGGATCGGCTCCCAGACCGGGGCGACCTGAGGGATCTGCACCAGGTGGTCCATCAGGGCGATGCCGGCGAACCCGGCCTCCTCGGCGGCACGGGCGATGCCCGTCAACCACGCGGCCGGGTGCTCGCCCCACGGGAACCGGGACAGCTCGAGCACGACCTCGAGCGGCGACCGCCGCGCCGGCGCCGCCGCCGGTGCCGGTGCGGGCGCGGGCACGTCCTCGTCGCCGGCCCCGACCCGCAGGACGAGGTCCCAGCCCTCGTCGTCCAGCCGCTCGTCGGTGCGGACCAGGGCCCTGACCTGCTCGGAGAGGACGTGGGCGGGCACCGGCCGGTCGCGCGCGGCGTTGCGGCGCCGGCAGAGGGCCGGCGGGGTGTCGAAGGCGACCACCACCGCGGGCAGCCGGTGCGCCCGGGCCAGGCGCAGCAAGCCCTCCCGGCGGGCGGCGTCGAGGCCGAGCGTGTCCACGACCGTGGTGAGCCCCCGCCGTACCCGTCCGGCGACGACGAGGTCGAGAAGCGCGAAGGCGTCGGTGGAGGCGTCCAGGTCGTGGCGGCCACTGCCGACGATGCCCCGAAGGTCGTCGGAGGAGACGATCTCCGCCGTCCGGTAGCGCGCTCGTGCCCAGGTCGACTTGCCGGACCCGGACGGACCGACCAGGACGACGAGCGCCGGATCCGGGAGCGGCTCCCTCACGTGCGGAAGTCTCTCACCAGTCCTGTCCGGAGATGAGCTCGTCCCAGTCGATGCCGGGGCGCTCGTGGGCCGTGTCCGTGAGCCGGGCCAGCGGGTCCTCGGCTCCGGGCTCGGACGACACCCAGGCGCTCATCGCGGCCGGGTGCCGTCGCAGCAGCTCGTCGAGGTAGGTCTGGCGCTCGTCGACGGCCCGCAGCACGTCCGGCATCGAGGTCCGGTCCAGCAGGGCCGGGTCGCTGGCTCGCCACGACTCGCACAGCTGCTCGTCGGTGAGCAGGTGCAGGTCGAGGTACGGCGGGACGGGTGCGTACGGCGCGCCGGCGTAGGCGAACGCACGGGTCAGGGCACCCATGCGACGCCCCACGCCGGGGCGGGCGAGCCACCAGCCGGCGACGACCGCGACGGCCACGCCGACGCCGAGGACGACGCAGAGGGCGACGGGCGCCCGCATCGACGCCGCGGCGATGCCCGCCGACGCCAGGGCGGAGCAGACCACCACCCACGTCGTCCGGTACGCCGTCATCGCCGTGCCACCTCCCTGTCATCTGCCGGGGTCACTGCCGGGGTCACTTCCGGGGTCCCTGCCGGGGTCACCTGCGAGCCTCACCACCCACGATGCCGCGCGACCGGCTCGGCGTCAGGGTCGGCTGTCGGTCGACAGTGCTGCGCTTGCTTGCCGGTCGCCGGCAGCGGCTCCGGCTCCGGCACCAGGGGCGGTTCCGTGGCCACGCCGTACGGAGGCCCTGCCCGCGGCCGTCACCCCTTGCCGGACGTCGGCAACGACCGGGCGCCACGTTCGCCGAGGTGCGGCCTGTTCGGCACCGCCCGTGGGGACCAGCATGAGGGGCAGAACGCCGGCCGGCCAGCCCCCGGGCCGGGTCGGCGTCCCGTCCGACACGGAGGAGCGAGCATGACGGTCCCCAGAACGCCGCGTCGGGGGTGCCCCGCCGCCCTACGGTGCTCACGCAGTCACCGACGGCCGGGCGCGGCTCCCTCCGGTCGTCCGAGCCACCGGCAGCCCTGATGACCGCCCGGATCGTGCTGTACGGCGACTTCAACTGCCCGTGGAGCTACCTCGCGTCCCGACGCGCGGGGCTGCTGGGCGCGGCCGGTGTCGAGGTGGACTGGCGGGCGGTCGAGCACGCGCCGCCGCGTCCGGCCGTCACCGTCGACCGGGAGGCGCGGTTCCTGTCCGAGCAGGCGGAGATCGGGCGGATCGTCGCGATGCTGCTGCCCGGTGAGCGCCTGCCCTACGCGTTGGCGGGCTTCGTGCCGGACACCGGGGCGTCGGTGTCGGCGTACGCCGAGGCGTACGCGGCAGGGGAGGACGCCCTCGTACGGCAGGTGCTGTTCGAGTCGTTCTGGCTGCACGCCTTCGACCTCGACGACGCGCAGGTGGTCCGGACCCTGGTGACCGATGCGGTCCGAAGCGACTCCACCGGCGGTGACCTTCTGCGTCACTGGGACTACCGCCCCGTGGTGACCGGCGACCTCGGGACCGCCTCGCAGCTGGTCGCGCGGTGGCGTGCCGAGTGGCTGGCCACGGGCGGGCACGTGGTCCCGACGCTGGTCGCCGAGGACCGGGTCGCCTTCGGCACCGACGCGGTCGGCTGGCTGGCCGACGAGCTGGTCCGGCGCGGCGTCGATGTGTCCGACTCGTCGCCGGTCCCCTGCGGAGGGATGGTCGCATCCTGAGGTCAGGTCACCATGAGTGCCGCGCTCACCCGGAGTGGCGACGCGACACTGGGGGTGGTGCTGCCTAGCGTTGGTGCCGACCCGCACCGCCGCCCAGGAGACCACGCATGCCCGACCCGAGACACGACAGATGACCGCCCAGGCCTTCGCGCCGACCACGCCCGAGTGGGTGTCGCGGATCAGCGACGAGGACCTCAGCCGCGAGCTGGGTGTGGCCACGTTCATGCGCGGTGCCGCCTACCATCGCTCCGGCGCGGTCGGCTCGCTGTCGGCGAGCACGGGCGGGGTGCTGGTCGGTGGTGTCCGCGGGAGCCGGGGTCGTCGCTACCACACGATCGTCAACGCCCCGCTCGTCCGGGGACGTCCGGATCCGTCCACGTGGACCAGCCACTGCAGCTGCCCCATGACGACCGACTGCAAGCATGTCGTTGCGGTGATCCTCGAGGCCCGGGAGCGGCTGCTCGTCGAGGAGGCGCCGCCGCCCGTCCCCGCGTGGGAGTCGGCCTTCGAGGGGCTCATGGCCCAGCGGCCGGTCGAGCCCGACCGCGAGCACCTGCGGCTCGCGCTGCACGTCGAGGTCGCCGAGACCACGAGCAGCCGCTACGGGTCGACGGCGACGCCGGCGTTGCGGCTTCGGCCGGTCACCGAGGGCAGGAACGGCGGCTGGGTGCGGACCGGGGTGTCGTGGCGCGAGCTCGAGTACGGCTACCTTCGTGCGCGCCTGGACCCTGCGCAGCGTGACTGCCTGATGGCCGTGCTGGCCACGGCGCGAGCCCGAGCCGGCGGCTACTACCCGGCTGAGCAGGCCCTCGGGACCGGCCACCTGGGGCCCGCCGTCTGGCGGCTGCTGCACGAGGCCAGCCGCGCCGGGGTCGCGCTGGTCACCGGCAACAAGGGACTCAAGACGGTCACGCTGGTCGACGACCCGGCCACCGTTGTCCTCGACACCCGCCGGAACGGCCACGACGGGGACCTCACGGTCGCACCACGCGTGCGTGTCCCGGGTCACGACGTCTCCACGGACTGCATCGGGCTGCTCGGCAGCCCACCGCACGGGCTGTACGCGCAGGTCGCCGGCGACCTGGTGCTGGCCCGCTTCGACCCGCCGCTCGACGACTCCCTCGGTGCGCTGGTGGCCGGCGGCAACACCGTGCGCGTTCCCGCCTCGGACGCGCCCCGGTTCCTGAGCGTGTACTACCCGAGCCTGCGGCAGCGCGCGGCCGTCGAGTCCTCGGACGACAGTGTCGAGTTCCCGGAGATACTGCCGCCTCGGTTGGTGCTCTCGGTGCAGCTCGAGGAGGACCACCAGACGCTGCTGCGGTGGGCGTTCGCCTACCGCGTCGGCGACGACGACGTCGACGTGCCCGTCTGGGAGGCGAGCCAGGGGCCGGTCCGTGACCGTACGGCGGAGGCGGCGCTGCTCGACGGCCTCGACGTGCTCGACGCGGTGCCCGGGCTGCGGGTCGATGGGCCCGGGGCGACGCGCCGGCTCGTGCCGGAGAAGAGGCTGCACGGGATGGCCACCGCCACGTTCGTCGGCGACGTCCTGCCGGCGCTGAGCGCGCGCGACGACGTCGAGGTGCGGCTGGAGGGCACCCCACTGTCGTACGCCGAGGCCGAGGGCGCGCCGCTGATCGCGGTGTCGGCCAGTGACTCCTCCGGTGACGCCGCCGAGGACTGGTTCGACCTGGGCATCACCGTCACCATCGACGACCAGGACGTGCCGTTCACACCGCTGTTCCAGGCGCTGGCCCGCGGCGAGGAGCACCTGATCCTCGACAGCGGCACGTGGTTCAGCCTCGACCGGCCGGAGCTGCAGGCGCTGCGACGCCTGATCGAGGAGGCGCGGGCGCTGCAGGACCGGTCCTCCGAGACGCTGCGGGTCACGCGCTGGCACGCCGGGCTGTGGGAGGAGCTGGTCAGCCTCGGGGTCGTCGAGCACCAGTGCGAGAGGTGGTCGCGCACCGTCGGCGCTCTGCTCGACCTCGAGTCGATCCCGAGGCCCGAGCTCCCCGCGGGCCTGAACGCGCAGCTGCGTCCCTACCAGGAGGAGGGCTTCCACTGGCTGTCGTTCCTCTGGGACCACCAGCTCGGCGGCATCCTGGCCGACGACATGGGGCTCGGCAAGACGCTGCAGACCCTGGCGATGGCGGCCCGCGCCCGCGAGCAGGGTGTGCTCACGCCGGACTCGCCGATGCTGATCGTGGCGCCGACGAGCGTGGTGGCGACCTGGGAGCGGGAGGCGGCCCGCTTCTGCCCGGACCTGCAGGTCGCCACGGTGACCGAGACCCGCAGGCGCAGTGGCCAACCCCTGGGGGCGGCCATCGCGGGGGCGCACCTGGTGGTCACCTCGTACGCGCTGCTGCGGCTCGACGAGGAGGCCTTCAGGGAGCACACCTGGTGCGGGCTGGTCCTCGACGAGGCGCAGTTCGTCAAGAACCACCAGGCGAAGACCTACCAGGCTGCGCGCCGGCTGCCGGCGCCGTTCAAGCTCGCGATCACGGGCACCCCGTTGGAGAACTCGCTGATGGACCTGTGGTCGCTGCTGTCCATCGTGGCCCCGGGCCTGTTCCCTCACCCGCAGCGGTTCACCGAGCTCTACCGAGGACCGATCGAGAGCGGCGCGGCGCCCGAGCTGTTGGGGGCTCTCCGCCGCCGGATCCGTCCGCTGATGCTGCGTCGTACCAAGGAGGAGGTGGTGCGCGACCTGCCGCCGAAGATCGAGCAGGTGCTCAGCGTCACCCTGAACCCGCAGCACCGCCGCCGCTACCAGACGCACCTGCAGCGCGAGCGCCAACGCGTCCTCGGCATGCTGGACGACGTCAACCGCAACCGGATCGCCATCCTGCGCTCGCTCACGGTGCTGCGCCAGCTGAGCCTGGACGTCTCCCTGGTCGACAAGGACTCCGGGGCGAGGGTGAGATCGAGCAAGATCGACGCGCTGATGGAGCAGGTGCACGAGCTCTCCGCGGAGGGACACCGGGCGCTGGTCTTCAGCCAGTTCACCGGCTTCCTGCGGCTGGTTCGAGAGCGGCTGGACGCCGAGGGCATCGACTACGTCTACCTCGACGGCCGCACCCGTGACCGACCGGCCAGGATCGCGCAGTTCCGAGACGGGGACGCGCCGGTGTTCCTGATCAGCCTCAAGGCCGGCGGCTCGGGGCTGACCCTGACCGAGGCCGACTACGTCTTCGTGCTCGATCCCTGGTGGAACCCGGCTACCGAGGCGCAGGCCGTCGACCGTGCGCACCGGATCGGCCAGGACAAGACGGTCATGGTGTACCGCCTGGTGGCAGAGGGCACCATCGAGGAGAAGGTGATCGAGCTCCAGCAGCGCAAGCGTGACCTGTTCACCCGGGTCGTGGACGCGGACGGCGCGATGGCGGCGCCGCTGAGCGCCGAGGACATCCGGGGGTTGTTGACCGGCTGAGGGTCTCGGAGTCGGACCCCAGCGGCCCGCTGTTCGGCAACGGGCTGGTCCGCCTTCTTCTGTCGTCGTCGCAGTCCGAACCGTTGTCGGCGCCCGGGTCTGTGCTGATCTGTCGGGCGGTCGTCGTCGGCGGGCAGATCGGGAGCGGCTGGTGAGCCTCCTCGTGCCTGGACGTCGACCTCGAGCTCGGTTCCGGGCGCACGCACGAAGGCGGCCGGAGTCCCCGGCTCGATCTGGCTGCTCCTTCCGCGCTCGATGCGTGATGCGGCCGAACGGTCGATGCCGAGCTTGGCGGTGGTGCCTGCGGCCGTGGTCAGGTGCTCCAGAGGACGTCCATGGGAAGGGCCGCGATGCGGTCCCCGAAGGGTGCGCTGGTAGGACCCGTGTGGAGCACAACCCCGCCGGTGAACCGGCTGCCGAGTCGGTCTCGCAGCTGGGTCAGCCATGTGGCGTCGCGACCGGTCACCGACGAGGTGGCTTTGACCTCGACGCCGGCGATCCGGCCGTCGTCGGTCTCGAGGACCAGGTCGACCTCCGCGCCGGCGTGGTCAGGGTAGTGGGACAGCCGTGCAGTCTGCTCCGACCACCCGAGCTGGCGGCGGATCTCGCCCGCGACGAAGCCCTCGAGGAGTCGGCCTGCCAGGTCGGGGTTGGCGGTGACCGATGCTCCGGCGGCGGAGACGTTGACGAGCCGGGCAGCGAGTCCGGTGTCGAGCAGTGTCGCCTTGGGACGGGAGACGACGCGCTTGGAGACGTTGGTCGACCAGGCGGGGATGCGCTGGACCAGGAACAGTGTCTCCAGCAGGCCGAGGTACGGCGCCAAGGTTCGCGCGGGCATGCCCACGTCGTTGGCGAGGGCCATGATGTTGAGCTCACCGGCGTTCCTGGCAGCGAGCATCCGCAGCAGCCGGGGCAGTTCTTCGAGCTGCTGCAGCCTGGAGACGTCGGCCGCGTCACGCTCGACGATGCGCTGGACGTAGTTGTCCAACCACGCGGCCCGTCGGCGCCCGGGGGTGCGCGCGAGGGCCTCAGGGTAGCTGCCCGCGCAGGCACGCTCCAGGTAGTCCTGGCGGGTCAGCGAGCTTGTGTGCCCGAGCAGGGACTCGCCGGCCAGGCTGTCCTGCATGGCCGGAAGTCGGAGGAGGTTGGCGCATCCGGTGAGCAGGAACCGACCCGGTCGGGGATCGCGGTCGACGGCGACCTTGAGGGCGAGCACGAGTGCGGGTACGCGCTGCACCTCGTCGATGGCGAGGATGCCGCCGGGCACCTGGGTGAGGAACCCGCTGGGGTCGGCTTCGGCGGCAGCGCGGGTGAGGTCGTCATCGAGGGTGACCAACCGGCCGGAGACGTCGGCGGCGATCTCGCTGACCAGGGTGGTCTTGCCGGCCTGCCGGGCGCCTTGCAGCACCACGATCCGAGTGTCGTGGAGCGCCTCCAGGATGCGGGGCTTGACGTGTCGTGGGAGGGGGCTCACAGCCGGACGCTAGGAGTGCTTCGCCGATCTTCCGCCCTTGTCTCGCCGATTTTCACCACTGGCGTCGCCGGTTTTCCGAACACTGTGGGATGGCCGGACGTCCTGCCGAGACGGTGCCGGTGGTCGAGGTCGGCGCTGAACAGCCATGGTCCGAGCGTGGCATGGGGGTCATCGGCCTCGGTATCGGTGACGGGTTGAGGCGTCCACTCACTGACCAGCTGGTGCCACAGTGTCGCGGTCGTGGTGCCGACGGTCAGCATTCGGCCGCGGCCCGACTTGGGCGGGGTCAGCTGGCGTCCGGAGATGGCGCGATCGATGTGGAGGGTGGTGCCTCGCAGACTGGTCAGGCGGAGGGCCGCGAGCTCGCCGCGACGGGCGCCGGTGTCGGCGGCAAGGCGAACCAGGAGCAGATCCTGCTCTGCACGATGCCGACCCAGGCGGTTCACGGGCGCGCCGGTGTCATGGGCGACGGTCTCCAGAAGCCGCAGATCCGCGGTGGCCAGCAGGACCGGACGTCGTTCTCGGACAGCGGACGACGAGGAGCGCACCGTCCGGGTCCGCGCATGCGCCGCAGTGGCTCGACGTCGAGAAGTCGCTCGGTGTAGGCCCAGCCGAGGGCCGAACGCAGCACCCGGAACCGCCCGCCGATGACGGCCAACGAGGCCCCGTCGTGCTCCCAACGAGTCACGGCGGCGCGGACCACCTCCGGCGTCAGGGTGGCCGCCGGCAGATGACCCAGTGGATCGGCGAGCAGTGCCCGGACAACCGACCGGTAACCGACGAGGGTGGAGGGCCGCCATGGCTGGTCGGCACCGAGCCAGGCCGTGAGGAGATCCCCCAGCAGGACCGGGCCCGGCGCCCCAGGTGGAACGCCATGGCGGACAAGATCGCGTCGGACAGCATCTGCATCGTGGGCGTCACCGTGGACGGTGATCGAACGATGCCGCGTGTGTCCGGTGCCGGGATCGATTCCGATCGGGACGCGGACCTCCCACACCGGGGCGTCGCTCCCTCTGGCTGCCCTCTCCTGCAGCGCGACGGGTAAAGCAAGTGGGCGAAGTGCTCATGCTTCATCGTCGGCGAATCCCGCCACCTCGCCAATGGGATGCAATGGGACGGTCCCGAACGACTGGGCCGCAGCCGCGCGCTCCCGGAGAGCAGGATGTAGCGACACCGCAGGTCAGCAAGCGTGCGGGAAGCCTACGGTGAGCGCGCTCGGAGGGATTCGAACCCCCAACCTTCTGATCCGTAG
>JAICKK010000015.1 GCA_025927955.1 Nocardioidaceae bacterium | reverse complement strand
GACCACGAGGTGATCGACACCTCGGCGCGCAAGATCGTTGACACGGTCACCCGTACGGGCGCGAAGGTCGCCGGCCCTGTGCCTCTGCCGACCGAGAAGAACGTCTACTGCGTCATCCGCTCGCCCCACAAGTACAAGGACAGCCGCGAGCACTTCGAGATGCGCACGCACAAGCGGCTCATCGACATCATCGACCCCACGCCGAAGACCGTCGACTCGCTGATGCGGCTCGACCTCCCGGCCGGTGTCGACATCGAGATCAAGCTGTAGAGGCCTGATACCCATGAGCACTCTGGAACGCAACGTCCGTGGGCTGCTGGGCACCAAGCTCGGCATGACCCAGATGTGGGACGAGAACAACCGCGTCGTGCCCGTGACCGTGGTCGCGGCCGGGACCAACGTGGTCACCCAGGTCCGCCTGCCCGAGACCGACGGCTACAACGCCGTGCAGATCGGCTTCGGCGAGATCGACGGCCGCAAGGTCACCAGGCCGCGGTCCGGTCACTTCGCCAAGGCCGGTGTGACCCCCCGCCGCCACGTCGTCGAGATCCGCACGGCCGACGCCGCGTCGTACTCCGTCGGGCAGGAGCTCAGCCCCGAGCTGTTCGCCGCCGGTGACGAGGTCGACGTCAGCGGCACCAGCAAGGGCAAGGGCTATGCGGGCGTCATGAAGCGGCACGGCTTCGCCGGCGTCGGCGCGTCGCACGGCGCGCACCGCAACCACCGCAAGCCCGGCTCCATCGGCGCCTGCGCCACCCCCGGCCGCGTCTTCAAGGGCGTCCGGATGGCCGGCCGCATGGGCGGCGACACGGTCACCACCCAGAACATCTCCGTGCACGCGGTCGACGCCGACAAGGGGCTGATCCTCCTCAAGGGCGCCGTTCCCGGGCCCAAGGGCGGGCTCCTGGTCATCCGCTCGGCCGCGAAGGCACGCACCGAGGAGGTCAGCGCGTCATGACTGCCGACACGACCGAACAGACGACCGCACGGGTGCTGGACGTCGACCTGCCCGCGGAGATCTTCGACGTGCAGGTGAACATCCCGCTCATCCACCAGGTCGTGGTGGCCCAGCAGGCCGCCGCTCGCCAGGGCACCCACGACACCAAGAACCGCGGCGAGGTCCGCGGCGGTGGTCGCAAGCCCTACAAGCAGAAGGGCACCGGCCGCGCCCGGCAGGGCTCGGTGCGCGCACCCCAGTTCGCCGGCGGCGGCACGGTGCACGGCCCGACCCCGCGCAGCTACGACCAGCGCACGCCCAAGAAGATGAAGGCGGCCGCGCTGCGGGGGGCTCTCTCCGACCGCGCCCGCGCCGGTCGGGTGCACGTGGTCGAGGGCTTCGTGAGCGGCGAGCGGCCGAGCACCAAGGCGGCGCTCGCGGCACTGAGTGGCCTGACCGCCCGTCCCCGCACGCTGGTCGTCCTCGACCGCGGCGACGACCTGACCTGGCTGTCGCTGCGCAACGTCGACACCGTGCACCTGCTCGCCGTCGACCAGCTCAACACCTATGACGTGCTGCTGTCCGACGACGTGGTGTTCACCAAGGGCGCCTACGACGCGTTCCTCGCCCGCGCCGGGTCGCCCAGCACGGCCTCGACCGGCGCCGCTGCGGCACCTGAGGCGGCGACCGAGGCAGCACCTGAGGCCGACACCCAGGAGGAGTCCGCGTGAACACCCCAGGAAATCCCGGCCTTCCCCCGCTGCGCTCCTCCAGCCCACGATTCCGAGGGGACCCCGTATGAGCAACTTCCACAAGGACCACCGCGACGTGCTGATCGCGCCGGTGGTGAGCGAGAAGAGCTACGGCCTGCTCGACGCCAACAAGTACACCTTCCTGGTCCGCCCGTCGGCGAACAAGACCGAGATCAAGATCGCGGTCGAGAAGGTGTTCAACGTCAAGGTGACCGGCGTGAACACGCTGAACCGCCCCGGCAAGACCCGCCGCACCAGGTTCGGCACCGGCAGGCGCGTGGACACCAAGCGCGCGGTCGTCAGCCTCGCCGAGGGGCAGCGCATCGACATCTTCGGGGGTCCGGTCTCCTGACCGGGCACACCGCCAGCTGAGTTCGAGGACGAGATACCCATGGGCATCCGCAAGTACAAGCCGACCACGCCGGGCCGTCGTGGCTCGTCGGTCGCCGACTTCGTCGAGGTGACGCGGTCGACGCCGGAGAAGTCGCTGGTGCGTCCGCTCGCCAAGAAGGGCGGCCGCAACAACCAGGGCCGGATCACCACGCGCCACCAGGGCGGCGGGCACAAGCGCGCCTACCGCGTCGTCGACTTCCGTCGCTACGACAAGGACGGCGTCCCCGCCAAGGTCGCGCACATCGAGTACGACCCGAACCGGACCGCGCGGATCGCGCTGCTGCACTACGCCGACGGCGAGAAGCGCTACATCGTCGCGCCGCAGGGGCTGCGTCAGGGCGCCGCGGTCGAGGCCGGCCCCCGGGCCGACATCAAGACCGGCAACAACCTCCCGCTGCGCAACATCCCGGTGGGCACGACGGTTCACTGCATCGAGCTGCGGCCCGGAGGCGGTGCCAAGATCGCCCGCTCCGCCGGCAACTCGGCGCAGCTGGTGGCCAAGGAGGGCAGCCGTGCCCAGCTGCGGATGCCCTCGGGCGAGATGCGCTACGTCGACGTGCGCTGCCGCGCGACCGTCGGCGAGGTCGGCAACGCCGAGCAGTCGAACATCAACTGGGGCAAGGCCGGCCGGATGCGGTGGAAGGGCAAGCGCCCGACCGTCCGCGGCGTCGTGATGAACCCGGTCGACCACCCGCACGGCGGTGGTGAGGGCAAGACCTCCGGCGGCCGGCACCCGGTGTCCCCGTGGGGCAAGCCCGAGGGCCGCACCCGCAAGAGCAAGGCGAGCGACGCACTGATCGTCCGTCGTCGCAAGTCCGGCAAGCGCCGCTAGCGGCCAGGGAAGGGAACAGAAGAACTTATGCCTCGCAGCCTGAAGAAGGGCCCCTTCGTCGACGACCACCTGAGCAAGAAGGTCGACGGCCAGAACGACAAGGGCACCCACAACGTGATCAAGACGTGGTCGCGTCGCTCGATGATCGTCCCGGCCATGATCGGCCACACGATCGCGGTGCACGACGGACGCAAGCACGTCCCGGTGTTCGTGACCGACTCCATGGTCGGCCACAAGCTCGGGGAGTTCGCGCCCACGCGCACGTACCGGGGCCACGTGAAGGACGACCGGAAGAGCCGCCGCCGCTGAGGCAGGCCGCTGGTTGAGGTGCGAGCTTGCGAGCCTCGAAACCAAGGTCAGCCGCAGCACCAAGGCAGCACACGACAGCGCCGACGAGAAGACGAGAGAGTCGAAGAGATGAGCACTATGGAGCGCAGGCGGGTCAGCGCCCGACGCGAGAGCCTGCTGGGCGAGCGTCCCGGCGCCTTCGCGAGCGCACGCTTCGTCCGGATCGCGCCGATGAAGGCACGCCGGGTGGTGGACATGGTCCGCGGCCTGGGTGTCGACGACGCGCTGGCGCTGCTGCAGTTCGCCCCCCAGTCGGCGTCGGAGACGGTCTACAAGGTCCTCGAGAGCGCCGTGGCGAACGCGGAGGGCACCGAGGACCTCGACCGGGACACCCTGGTCGTCAGCCGGGCCATGGTCGACGAAGGGCCGACGATGAAGCGCTGGCGCCCACGCGCCCAGGGCCGTGCCTCCCGGATCAACAAGCGGACCAGCCACATCACGCTCGTGGTGGAGCCCCGCCCGCAGAACGCAGGGGACGCCGGCCGCGGGTCGTCGTCCACCAAGACCAACAAGAAGGGACGGAACGCCTGATGGGTCAGAAGATCAACCCGAACGGTTTCCGCCTCGGCATCTCCGTCGACCACAAGAGCCGCTGGTACGCCGACAAGCTGTACAAGTCCTACGTCGGGGAGGACGTCGCGATCCGGCGCCTGCTGTCCAAGGGCATGGAGCGCGCCGGGATCTCGAAGGTGGAGATCGAGCGCACCCGCGACCGGGTCCGCGTGGACATCCACACCGCCCGGCCGGGCATCGTCATCGGCCGTAAGGGCGCGGAGGCCGACCGGATCCGCGGCGAGCTCGAGAAGCTCACCGGCAAGCAGGTCCAGCTGAACATCCTCGAGGTGAAGAACCCCGAGATCGACGCGCAGCTGGTCGCCCAGGGCGTCGCGGAGCAGCTGGCCGGCCGGGTGGCCTTCCGGCGCGCGATGCGCAAGGCCATGCAGACCTCGATGCGCAGCGGCGCCAAGGGCGTGCGGATCCAGTGCTCGGGCCGGCTCGGCGGCGCGGAGATGTCGCGCTCGGAGTTCTACCGCGAGGGCCGGGTGCCCCTGCACACGCTCCGCGCCGACATCGACTACGGCTTCTACGAGGCCAAGACGACCTTCGGTCGCATCGGCGTCAAGGTGTGGATCTACAAGGGCGAGGTCGCGGGCACCCGCGCCGAGCGCGAGGCGCAGGCCGCCGCGCGCGCCGGCGCTCCCGGCCGCGGTCGTCCCGCCCGCGGCGAGCGGCCCACTCGAGGCAGCCGCAGCGACCGCCCGACGCGCTCGGGCAGGACCGGCCAGGGTGACGCGCCCGCCGAGACCGCGGCCGCTCCGGTGGCCGAGGCCGCGCCGAGCACCGAGACCGCGACGAGCACCGGTGGGGAGGCCTGAGCCATGTTGATGCCTCGTAGGGTCAAGCACCGCAAGCAGCACCACCCCCGGCGTACCGGAGCGGCCAAGGGCGGCACCGAGCTCGCGTTCGGCGACTTCGGAATCCAGGCGATCGAGCCCGCCTACGTCACCAACCGGCAGATCGAGTCCGCGCGTATCGCGATGACCCGCCACATCAAGCGCGGCGGCAAGGTGTGGATCAACATCTACCCCGACCGCCCGCTGACCAAGAAGCCGGCTGAGACCCGCATGGGCTCCGGAAAGGGCTCCCCCGAGTGGTGGGTGGCCAACGTCAAGCCGGGCCGGATGATGTTCGAGCTGTCAGGTGTGAGCGAGGACGTGGCCCGCGAGGCGATGCGCCGCGCGATCCACAAGCTGCCGATGAAGTGCAAGTTCGTGACCCGCGAGAGTGGTGAGTTCTGATGGCGACGACCGCACACGAGCTCGACGACATGACGAACGTGGACATCGAGACCAAGCTCCGCGAGGCCAAGGAGGAGCTGTTCAACCTGCGCTTCCAGGCCGCGACCGGCCAGCTCGAGAGCCACGGCCGGCTGCGCACGGTCAAGCGCGACATCGCCCGCATCTACACCGTGGTGCGTGAGCGGGAGCTCGGCATCCGGCAGCCGCCGGGCGCCGGTGGCCCAGACGACAGTGCAGGTGGTGCGGCATGAGCGAGGGAAGCAACGTGACGGAGCAGAACACGCCCACACAGGGCAGCCATGGCGGCCAGGGGCATGCTGGTCGCCCCTACCGCAAGATCCGCGAGGGTCTCGTGGTCAGCGACAAGATGGACAAGACCGTGGTCGTGTCCGTCGAGGACCGGGTCAAGCACGCCCTGTACGGCAAGGTGCTGCGCCGTACCAGCAAGCTCAAGGCGCACGACGAGCAGAACCAGTGCGGCATCGGTGACCGGGTCCGGATCCAGGAGACCCGGCCGCTGTCGGCCACCAAGCGCTGGCGCGTGGTCGAGGTATTGGAGAGGGCGAAGTGATCCAGCAGGAGTCGCGGCTCAAGGTCGCCGACAACACCGGTGCGAAGGAGATCCTCTGCATCCGTGTCCTCGGTGGCTCGGGTCGGCGCTACGCCGGCATCGGCGACGTCATCGTGGCCACCGTGAAGGATGCGATCCCCGGAGGCAACGTCAAGAAGGGCGACGTGGTCAAGGCCGTCGTCGTCCGGACCGTCAAGGAGCGCCGGCGCCCGGACGGGTCCTACATCCGCTTCGACGAGAACGCCGCCGTCATCCTGCGGGCCGACGGCGAGCCTCGCGGCACCCGCATCTTCGGCCCCGTCGGGCGCGAGCTGCGGGAGAAGCGCTTCATGAGAATCATCTCGCTGGCACCGGAGGTGCTCTAGGCATGGCCCACGACAACGCCCAGCACAAGGCACAGTCCAAGGGACAGAAGAAGAACCTGAAGATCAAGAAGGGTGACGTCGTCCGCGTCATCGCGGGCAAGGACCGCGGTGCCGAGGGCAAGGTGATCGCCGTGCTGTCGGACGAGGACCGGGTGATCGTCGAGGGCGTCAACCGCATCAAGCGGCACACCAAGGTCGTCAACCAGGGCGGGCGCGCCGGCAGCACCGGCGGCATCATCACCCAGGAGGCCGCCATCCACGTCTCCAACGTGATGCTCCTGGTCGACGCGCCGAAGGACAGCGACAGCAAGGGGAAGGTCACCACCCGGGTCGGCTACCGCCGCGACGAGGTGACCAAGCGCCGGTCCGACGGGTCGACGTACCCCGCGCTGCGCAGCACCCGCGTCGCCCGCAAGTCAGGGGAGGAGATCTGATGACCACGACCAGCCCAGAGAGCACCGGGGCGGCGACGAGGCCGGCGGGGGAGCGCCCCCGCCTGCTGACCCGCTACCGCGAGGAGATCGTCCCCGCGCTGCAGGAGCAGTTCCACTACGCCAACGTGATGACCGTGCCGCGGCTGACCAAGGTCGTGGTGAACATGGGCGTCGGCGAGGCCGCTCGGGACTCGAAGCTGATCGAGGGTGCCGTCCGCGACCTGACGTCGATCACGGGACAGAAGCCCCAGGTGACCCGGGCCCGCAAGTCCATCGCACAGTTCAAGCTGCGTGAGGGCATGCCCATCGGCGCGCACGTGACGCTGCGCGGCGACCGGATGTGGGAGTTCATGGACCGGCTGCTCTCGCTGGCCCTGCCGCGCATCCGCGACTTCCGTGGCCTGTCCGCCAGGCAGTTCGACGGCCGCGGGAACTACACCTTCGGCCTGACCGAGCAGGTCATGTTCCACGAGATCGACCAGGACCGGGTCGACCGCCAGCGGGGCATGGACATCACCGTGGTCACCACGGCCACCAACGACGAGGAGGGACGTGCGCTGCTGCGGCAGCTCGGGTTCCCCTTCGCAGATCGCTGAGGAGAACGACACCATGGCCAAGACCGCACTGAAGGTCAAGGCAGCCCGGAAGCCGAAGTTCAAGGTGCGGGGCTACACCCGCTGCCAGCGCTGCGGCCGCCCCAAGGCCGTCTACCGCAAGTTCGGCCTGTGCCGCATCTGTCTGCGCGAGATGGCGCACCGCGGCGAGCTGCCCGGCGTCACCAAGTCCAGCTGGTAGCCGGTCGGGGGCTCCGCCCCCGGCACCGCGGACCGGCGCGCCCTGCGGTCGGCAAGCACACCACCTGTTCCACGAACAACAACCGAGAACGCCGAAGGTCGGGCCCGAAGCACGCTTCGTTCCCGAAACCAGGTGAGGAAGGGCCCTGACGGCCATGACGATGACTGACCCGATCGCAGACATGCTCACGCGTCTGCGCAACGCCAACCAGGCGTACCACGACACCGTGTCCATGCCCTACAGCAAGCTGAAGGCCGGCGTCGCCGAGATCCTGCAGCAGGAGGGCTACATCACCTCCTGGAAGGTCGAGGACCCGGCCGAGGACTCGGCGCAGACGGTGGGCAAGGTGCTCGAGCTGACCTTGAAGTACGGCCAGAACCGCGAGCGCTCGATCGCCGGCATCCGCCGGATCTCGAAGCCCGGTCTGCGCGTGTACGCCAAGCACACCGGCCTGCCGAGGGTGCTCGGCGGCCTCGGGGTCGCGATCATCTCCACGAGCCAGGGCCTGCTGACCGACCGCCAGGCGAACAAGAAGGGCGTGGGTGGGGAAGTCCTCGCCTACGTCTGGTAACGACGAGACCGAAGAGAAGGAGGGACGAACTTCCATGTCGCGAATTGGCAAGCTCCCCATCGCGGTCCCGTCGGGCGTCGACGTGACGCTCGCCGAGCGTCTGGTGACGGTGAAGGGCCCCAAGGGCAGCCTGAGCCACGCCGTCGCCGCGCCCATCACCGTCGCCCGGTCCGAGGACGGCGCGATCGAGGTGGCCCGGCCCGACGACGAGCGCGAGAGCAAGTCGCTGCACGGCCTGACCCGCACCCTGATCGCCAACATGGTCCAGGGGGTCACCGAGGGCTACGAGAAGCGCCTCGAGATCGTGGGCGTCGGCTACCGCGTGCTGTCCAAGGGACCGACCCAGCTCGAGTTCCAGCTCGGGTACTCCCACTCGATCACCTTCAACGCCCCGGACGGCATCTCGTTCACGGTCGACGGGCCGACCCGGCTCGGCGTCCAGGGCATCGACAAGCAGCTCGTCGGCGAGGTCGCGGCCAACATCCGCAAGCTGCGCAAGCCCGAGCCGTACAAGGGCAAGGGCGTGCGCTACGCCGGCGAGCAGATCCGCCGCAAGGTCGGAAAGGCTGGTAAGTGACCATGGCTGTCGCACTGAAGTCCGGCAAGCACACGAGCGCCCGGGTCGCGTCCCGGCTGCGTCGCCAGGTCCGGGGCCGCAAGAAGGTCTCGGGTACGGCGGAGCGTCCTCGACTGGTCGTCACCCGGTCCTCGAAGCACATCAGCGTCCAGGTCGTCGACGACCTCGTCGGCAGGACGCTGGTGTCGGCGAGCACCATGGAGCCCGACCTGCGTGCCTTCGAGGGCGACAAGTCCGCCAAGGCCCGCCGGGTCGGCGAGCTGGTCGCCGAGCGCGCCAAGGCGGCAGGCGTCGAGGGCGTCGTCTTCGACCGGGCCGGCAACAAGTACCACGGGCGGGTCGCCGCCCTGGCCGACGGCGCCCGCGAGGGCGGCCTCGCGTTCTGATGCGCGAGCACCACAGACTGCACAGACACCACACGGAAGGAACTCGCACATGAGCGGATCCCAGCGCCGCACCGGCTCCTCAGGGGGTGGCCGCGGCAACCGCGACGACCGCCGGGGCCAGGGCGCGGACAAGACCGCCTACATCGAGCGGGTCGTCGCGATCAACCGGGTGGCCAAGGTCGTGAAGGGCGGACGTCGCTTCAGCTTCACCGCCCTCGTGATCGTGGGCGACGGCGACGGCATGGTCGGTGTCGGCTACGGCAAGGCCAAGGAGGTGCCGGCCGCCATCGCCAAGGGCGTGGAGGAGGCCAAGAAGCACTTCTTCCGGGTGCCCCGGGTGCAGGGCACCATCCCGCACCCGGTCCAGGGCGAGAAGGCCGCGGGGGTCGTGCTGCTGCGCCCGGCCGCCCCCGGTACCGGTGTGATCGCCGGCGGGCCGGTGCGCGCGGTGCTGGAGTGCGCGGGGATCCACGACGTGCTCAGCAAGTCGCTCGGCTCCTCCAACCAGATCAACATCGTGCACGCCACCGTCGAGGCCCTCCAGTCGCTGGAGGAGCCGGAGGCCGTGGCCGCCCGCCGCGGGCTCAGCGTCGAGCACGTCGCCCCGGCAGCGCTGCTCAAGGCGCGTGCCGAGGGTGCCCTGGGAGCGAACCAGGGGGTGGCTCGGTAGTGGCCCGCCTGAAGGTCCAGCAGAAGCGGTCGTCGATCGGCCGCAAGAAGAACCAGCGGGACACCCTGCGGACGATCGGTCTCAAGCGCATCGGCGACGTCGCCGTCGTGGAGGACCGTCCCGAGGTCCGCGGGATGCTCCAGGCGGTCAGGCACCTGGTCGCCGTCGAGGAGGTCGACTGACATGACGCTCAAGCTGCACCACCTGCGCCCGGCACCGGGCGCCCGGACCGCCAAGACCCGCGTGGGTCGCGGAGAGGGCTCCAAGGGCAAGACCGCCGGCCGCGGCACCAAGGGCACCGGCGCCCGCTACCAGGTGCCGGCGAGCTTCGAGGGCGGCCAGATGCCGATCCACATGCGGCTGCCGAAGCTCAAGGGCTTCAAGAACCCGTTCAAGGTCGAGTTCCAGGTCGTCAACCTCGACCGTCTCGGCGCCCTGTTCCCCGAGGGAGGCGCCGTGGGCGTCGAGGACCTGGTCGCCAGGGGGGCCGTGCGGGACGGGCACCCGGTCAAGGTGCTCGGCTCGGGCGAGATCTCTGTCCCGGTCCAGGTGAGCGCGCACGCGTTCTCCGCCTCGGCCCGCGACAAGATCGCCGCCGCCGGCGGCAGCACCACCCAGCTCTGAACCGGCCGGCCGACGGCCGGACCGGCTGCGCAGGGGCCCGAACCGCCCGCCGCGATCGTCCAAGACGCCCGCGGAGGGGTTCGGGCCCCTGTTAGGCTTCCGGGGTCGCCCTACGCGGGTGCGCCCTGTGAGGCCCTGCGGGCCAGCGGTGGCCCGACATGACCGTCCACACCGTGGGACCCGCCTGCCGGGCGCCCACGACGGCACGTGATGGAGAAGAGGACCAGGTGCTAGGCGCTTTCGCCAACGCGTTCCGGACGCCGGACCTGCGCAAGAAGCTGCTGTTCGTGCTGCTGATCATCGTGGTCTTCCGGCTGGGGTCGCAGATCCCCACCCCGGGCGTCAACGCGGCGAACGTGCAGGCATGCTTCCAGCAGAGCAAGGCCGACGGCGGCTTCTACAGCCTGATCAACCTGTTCTCCGGAGGGGCGCTCCTCCAGCTCACCATCTTCGCCCTCGGGATCATGCCCTACATCACGGCGAGCATCATCCTGCAGCTGCTGGTGGTGGTGATACCCCGGCTGGAGACCCTCAAGAACGAGGGGCAGGCGGGGCAGGCGAAGATCACCCAGTACACCCGCTACCTGACGCTCGCGCTCGCCGTCCTGCAGGCCACCGGCATCGTGGCGCTGGCGCGCAGCCGGCAGCTGCTGCAGAACTGCAACGAGCCGCTGCTCTACAAGGAGCACTCGCTGATGTCCATGGTCATCATGGTCATCACCATGACGGCCGGCACCACGGTGATCATGTGGCTCGGTGAGCTGATCACCGACAAGGGCATCGGCAACGGCATGTCGATCCTGATCTTCACCCAGGTTGTCGCCACGTTCCCCGCGTCCCTGTGGGCGGTCAAGGTCTCCCAGGGGTGGTGGGTCTTCGGCTTCATCACCGCGATAGGACTGGCGCTGGTCGCGGCGGTCATCTTCATGGAACAGGGGCAGCGCCGCATCCCGGTGCAGTACGCCCGGCGGATGGTGGGCCGCAAGATGTTCGGCGGCTCGTCGACGTACATCCCGCTGAAGGTGAACCAGGCGGGCGTCATCCCGGTGATCTTCGCCTCCAGCCTCCTCTACCTGCCCGCGATGGCCGCCCAGTTCAGCGGCAACTCAGCCTGGGCCGACTGGATCGCGACGTACCTCGTCAAGGGCGACCACCCCCTCTACATGGCGCTGTACTTCGGCCTCAACATCTTCTTCACCTACTTCTACGTCGCCATCACCTTCAACCCGGAGGAGGTCGCCGACAACATGAAGAAGTACGGCGGCTTCATCCCCGGGATCCGGGCCGGCAAGCCCACCGAGGAGTACCTCGCCTACGTCCTGTCCCGGATCACCCTCCCGGGCTCGCTGTACCTCGGCCTGATCGCGCTGATCCCGCTGATCGCGATCGTGCTGGTCCAGGCCAACCAGAACTTCCCGTTCGGCGGCACGTCCATCCTGATCATGGTCGGCGTCGCGCTCGACACGGTGAAGCAGATCGAGAGCCAGCTCCAGCAGCGCAACTACGAGGGGTTCCTCAGGTGAGACTCGTCATCATGGGGCCGCCGGGAGCCGGCAAGGGCACCCAGGCCAAGGTCATCGCCCAGCGGCTCGCCGTGCCGGCGGTCTCCACCGGCGACATCTTCCGCGTCAACGTCACCCAGCGCACCGAGCTGGGCCGCGAGGCCAAGCGCTACATGGACGCCGGCGACTACGTCCCCGACGCGATCACCAACGCCATGGTGCGGGCCCGGCTCGCGGAGCCGGACGCGGCCGACGGCTTCCTGCTCGACGGGTACCCGCGGACGGTCTCGCAGGTCGAGGAGCTCGACTCCATGCTCGCCGAGCGGGGCTCCGGCCTGGACGCGGTGCTGCTGCTGACCGTGGACCGCGACGAGGTCGTGGAGCGGCTGGCCAGGCGCGCCCGCGACGAGGGCCGCGCCGACGACACCGTGGAGGTCATCGGGCACCGCCAGGACGTGTACGCCGACCAGACCGCTCCGCTGGTCGAGGTGTACGACGGGCGCGGGCTGCTCGTGCGGGTCGACGGCATGGGGCCGGTCGACGAGGTCACCTCGCGGGTGCTCCGGGTCCTGGACCAGGCCGGGGCGGCGGCGTCCTAGCCGCCGAGCGACCCGAGCCCAGCGCCTCATGCTGTTCCGCGACCGCGGCGTCGAGATCAAGACGCCGGACCAGATCGACGCGATGCGCGCCGCCGGCCTGGTCGTGGGCGGCACCCTGGAGCTGCTGCGCGACCGCGTCCGGGCGGGGACCACGACCGCGGAGCTCGACGAGGTGGCCGAGGACGCCATCCGGTCCGCCGGTGCCACCCCGTCCTTCCTGGGCTACGGCCACCCGCCGTTCCCGGCGACGATCTGCGTCTCGGTCAACGACGAGGTGGTCCACGGCATCCCCGGGGGGCGCGTGCTCGCGGAGGGCGACATCGTCTCCATCGACTGCGGCGCCATCGTCGACGGCTGGCACGGCGACGCCGCGCTGACCGTGGCGGTCGGCGAGGTGTCGCCGGCGGCCCGGGAGCTGATGAGGGTCACCGAGGAGTCCCTGTGGCGCGGCATCGCCGCGGCCCGGCTCGGCGGGCACGTCGGCGACATCTCGCACGCGGTCGAGAGCTTCGTGCGCGCCAGCGGCGACTTCGGCATCGTCGAGGACTACACCGGCCACGGCATCGGGACCGCGATGCACCAGCCGCCCAACGTGCCGAACGTCGGGCGGCCCGGGAAGGGCGTCCGGCTCGTCGAGGGGCTCGCCCTGGCCGTGGAGCCGATGGTCGTGGCCGGGCAGCCCTGGACCCGCCTCGACGACGACGAGTGGACCGTCCGCACCGACGACGGCGCGCCGGCGGCCCACTACGAGCACACGTTCACCCTGACCCCCCGGGGGGCCTGGGTGCTGACCGCCCTCGACGGTGGCGAGGCTCGGCTGGCCGAGCTCGGCGTCCCCTTCGGAGGCCGCTGACGCCGGTCGCCCGCCGATTCACTGGGCCCCCAGTGAATCCGGCACACCCCCGCTGTTGCAACGCCGGGGCCGTGCCAGCTTCGGCGGGAGTGTGGGCGGTCCGGCGGCCCGGCGTGACGTCACGGAGGTCACCCGGCCGGGGATTAGGGGTTCGTCGCGGGTTCGGCGTAGACTGAGCAGTCGGCCCAACGTGGGCCTGTTTCGTGGCGCCCCGCGGCTGCCCGGTCACCCTCGTGCTCATCGCTACGACGGCTGCTCGGGAAGGGGACGTCCGGCGGACCCACGAGGTCCACCCGCCGACGGCGTGCGTCGTGCGGCGGGGCGGTTCCCGGGTCAACGGTAGACGAGCAGACACCCATGTCGACACGGATTGCGGAGGACATGCCGAAGAAAGAAGGCGTGATCGAGATCGAGGGCACGGTTGTGGAGGCTCTCCCGAACGCGATGTTCCGGGTGGAGCTCAGCAACGGCCACAAGGTGCTGGCGCACATCAGCGGCAAGATGCGCCAGCACTACATCCGCATCCTCCCCGAGGACCGGGTCGTGGTCGAGCTCTCGCCGTACGACCTCACGCGGGGTCGGATCGTCTACCGGTACAAGTAAGCCCGTCCCCCCGAGGGCCGGGACAGCCGAGCTCCACGAACCAGGAAGGCCTCCGAGGTCCTGATCATGAAGGTCAACCCGAGCGTCAAGAAGATCTGTGACAAGTGCAAGGTGATCCGTCGCCACGGCCGCGTCATGGTGATCTGCGAGAACCCCCGCCACAAGCAGCGCCAGGGCTGAGCCCGCGGCACCACGCAGCACGCAGCACCGCAGCACAACTGAACACACAAACGTGATCGCTTAGCCCGCCGCTGCCAGCAGCACGGGCGAACCACCCCCGGGACGGACGGCCGGGGCCCGGGTCCACGCCCGGGGCGCGACACGACCGACACCGCCGTGCACACCCAGGGGGACCCGTCCCCCGCCGAAAGGACGCCCCACCATGGCACGTCTCGTTGGTGTGGACCTCCCGCGCGACAAGCGCATCGAGGTCGCACTCACCTACATCTACGGCATCGGCCGTACCCGCGCCCAGCAGCTGCTCGCCGAGACCGGCGTCGACCCCGACCGCCGGGTCCACGCGCTGGGGGACGAGGAGCTGGTGAAGCTCCGCGACGTGATCGAAGCCAACTACAAGATCGAGGGCGACCTCCGTCGCGAGGTCCAGGCCGACATCCGTCGCAAGATCGAGATCGGTAGCTACCAGGGCCGCCGGCACCGCCAGGGCCTGCCCGTGCGTGGTCAGCGCACGAAGACCAACGCGCGCACCCGCAAGGGCCCCAAGCGCACCGTCGCCGGCAAGAAGAAGGCCAGGTGACGCCGGTCCGGAGACGCCCCGCCTAGCGGCCCGGCACCTCGACCGGCACCACCGGCCACCCAGCCACCAGACCTCAGCAGACTCAAGGAGCACACCGTATGCCTCCCAAGGGCCGTCAGGCTTCCGGCGCCAAGAAGGTGCGCCGCAAGGAGAAGAAGAACATCGCTCAGGGCGAAGCCCACATCAAGAGCACGTTCAACAACACGATCGTGACGATCACCGACCCCACGGGCGCCGTGGTGTCGTGGGCCTCGGCCGGCACCGTCGGCTTCAAGGGCTCGCGCAAGTCCACCCCCTTCGCCGCGCAGATGGCGGCCGAGGCCGCCGGTCGTCGCGCGCAGGAGCACGGCATGAAGAAGATCGACGTCTTCGTCAAGGGCCCCGGGTCGGGCCGTGAGACGGCGATCCGGTCCCTGGGTGCGATCGGCCTCGAGGTCGGCACCATCCAGGACGTCACGCCCACCCCGCACAACGGATGCCGGCCGCCCAAGCGCCGCCGCGTCTGACCCACCCAGCCCACGACAAGGAGATTTCCCACCATGGCCCGTTACATCGGCCCCATGACGAAGAAGTCGCGCCGGCTGGGTGTCGACCTCGTCGGCGGCGACCAGGCCTACGAGCGCCGTCCCTACCCGCCGGGCCAGCACGGCCGCGGGCGCATCAAGGAGAGCGAGTACCTCCTCCAGCTGCGCGAGAAGCAGAAGGCCCGCTACACGTACGGCGTCCTCGAGAAGCAGTTCCTCAACTACTACAACGAGGCCAGCCGTCGCGCCGGCAAGACCGGTGACAACCTGCTGCAGCTGCTCGAGTGCCGCCTCGACAACGTGGTCTACCGCGCCGGCTTCGCCCGCACGCGCCGCCACGCCCGCCAGCTGGTCGTGCACGGCCACTTCAAGGTCAACGGCAAGAAGGTCGACATCCCGTCGTTCCAGGTCAGCCAGCACGACGTGATCGACGTCAAGGAGAAGTCCCTGGAGACCACCCCGTTCATCGTGGCTCGCGAGACCCACGGCGAGCGGATCGTGCCCGCCTGGATGGAGGCGCTGCCGAACCGGATGCGGATCCTCATCCACCAGGTCCCGGTGCGCCAGCAGATCGACATCCCGGTCCAGGAGCAGCTGATCGTCGAGTACTACTCCAAGAAGTAGCCCCACCCGCGGGGGGATTCACCCCCCGCGTGCCCCCGTTCGTGGCTGGGACTGTTCTGGCCGGTCGGATCCGCGCAGGGTTCGGTAGGCGCACGACAACAACAGAAGACAAAGACAAAAAGACAGCAGCAGGAGACGTCGTCTCCTGCGGTTCGAGCCCCTCAAATAGCGGTCGGGCTCGGGAAGGAAACAACAAGTGCTCATCGCTCAGCGTCCGACACTGTCGGAAGAGTCCGTCGGCGACTTCCGCTCACGGTTCGTCATCGAGCCGCTCGAGCCCGGCTTCGGGTACACCCTCGGCAACTCGCTGCGCCGTACCCTGCTCTCCTCGATCCCGGGTGCCGCCGTGACCAGCATCAAGGTCGACGGCGTGCTCCACGAGTTCTCCACCATCGAGGGGGTCAAGGAGGACGTCACCGAGGTCATCCTCAACCTCAAGGACCTCGTGGTCTCCTCCGAGCACGACGAGCCGGTCACCATGTACCTGCGCAAGCAGGGTCCCGGCGTGGTGACGGCCGCGGACATCGCGCCGCCCGCCGGCGTCGAGGTGCACAACCCCGACGTCGTGATCGCCACGCTCAACGACAAGGGCAAGCTCGAGATGGAGCTGGTCGTCGAGCGCGGCCGGGGCTACGTCTCGTCGGTGCAGAACAAGGGTGGCGACAACGAGATCGGCAGGATGCCGGTCGACTCGATCTACTCGCCGGTCCTCAAGGTCACCTACAAGGTCGAGGCCACCCGTGTCGAGCAGCGCACGGACTTCGACAAGCTCGTGATCGACGTCGAGACCAAGCCGTCGATGCGGCCGCGCGACGCGATCGCCTCGGCGGGCAAGACGCTCGTCGAGCTGTTCGGGCTGGCCCGGGAGCTCAACGTGGAGGCGGAGGGCATCGACATCGGCCCGTCGCCCGTCGACGAGCAGCTCGCCGCCGACCTCGCCCTGCCCGTCGAGGACCTGCAGCTGACCGTGCGGTCCTACAACTGCCTCAAGCGCGAGGGCATCCACACCGTGGGCGAGCTGATCTCGCGCTCGGAGCAGGACCTGCTGGACATCCGCAACTTCGGCGCCAAGTCCATCGACGAGGTCAAGGCCAAGCTGCACGAGATGGGCCTGTCCCTCAAGGACAGCGCGCCCGGCTTCGACCCGCAGGCCGCTCTCGCGGCCTACGAGGACGACGACGACAGCTTCGTGGAGGACGAGCAGTACTGACCCACCGTCGGGGCTCCACCCCCGACGCCCACCACCGTCAGGGGCTCCGCCCCCGACACCCCGCACTACCCGGGTACCTGGTACGGCCCGGGAGGAACGAGGACCGACATGCCCACCCCCAAGAAGGGTGCCCGCCTGGGCGGCAGCCCGGCGCACCAGAGGCTCATCGTCGCGAACCTGGCGACCAGCCTGTTCGAGCACGGCCGGATCACCACCACCGAGGCCAAGGCCCGGGTGCTGCGTCCGGTGGCCGAGCGGCTGATCACCAAGGCCAAGAAGGGCGACCTGCACAACCGTCGCCTGGTGCTGGCCAAGATCCGCGACAAGGGCGTCGTGCACCACCTGTTCGAGGAGATCGCGCCGCGCTACGCCGACCGCCCGGGTGGCTACACCCGGATCACCAAGCTCGGCCCGCGCAAGGGCGACAACGCCCCGATGGCGGTCATCGAGCTGGTGACCGAGGACTACACGCCCTCGACGCGGTCCACCACCGCGTCGAGGACGGCCACGCCCGAGCCGGCCCCGCCGGTGGCGGTGGAGGAGCCGGCGCCCGACTCCGAGCCGGAGGCGGCGCCCGATGTCGCCGACCCGTCCGAGCCGGCCACCGCCGAGGACGCCCCGGCCGAGGCGACAGCCCCCGAGGCCACCGAGGTGGCTGCGCCCGCCGAGGGCGAGGCGCCCGAGGGGGAGACCCGGCCCGAGTGAGCCGAGAGCGACAGCAGAAGGGCCCGCCGTCCCGAGGGGACGGCGGGCCCTTCTGCTGTCTCTGCGCGTGCCCTACTCGGCGGCGCCCATCACCAGGCCCTCGATGGTGTGCTTCTGGGTGATCGGCGTGAGCTCGTCGACGATGGGGCAGCCGAGGTGGTCGCGGACCCGCTGCGGGAGGGAGTCCCAGTACTCGCGGGTGACCGCCAGATCGTGGTGCTCGGCGTTGCCGCCCTCCGGGCCGTCCATCCCGAGGACCAGCACCGGACGTGACTTCTGCGAGTGGTTCGTGGTGCCTCGGTGGATGGTCAGGGCCGAGCGTGCCGAGATGTCGCCCATCTGCGGGTACTTGCGCACGGCCCGCTCCTCGTAGCGGCCGTACATCTCCTTCGGCGGGAACATCTCGTGGTCGAACTCCTCGCCGCCGTCCCACTGCGTGCCGGGCGCGATCTCGAAGGGACCCATGTCCTCCTCGGTGTCGACCAGGGTCATGTTGAACGCCAGGCTGGTCAGCCGGTGCTCGTCGCGGGTCTCCGCCGGCATCCGGAAGTCGCGGTGCCAGGGCTGGTGGACGGCGCCGGCGAAGGGCGTGTCGAAGCCGATCTCCACGATGCGGTAGTCCGGCCCGAGCACGGCCTCGCTCACCGCCCGCACCCACGGGTGGTCGACGAGCTCGACGAACCCGCGCAACGCCTGCGGGTGCACCTCGACGTACCACCGGTTGGGGCCGCGGCCCACCGCGCCGTTCTCCCGGGAGCGTGCCTCGGCGAAGGCCGCGTCGACGTCCTCGCGCATCCGCTGCACGAACTCGCGGGTGAAGGCGCCCTTGCGACCGGTGACCCCGTCGCTCATGAGGGCGTCGACGGCTGCCTGGCGATCGGCGTCGGTGACGGCGGTTCGCGACGCCGTGGCGGTGTCGGTCATCAGGTTCCTCCGGATCTCGTGGACTGCTGGCACGACTAGTTTGCAACGTTGCAATGCAACGTTGCAATAGGCTGTCCACGATTCGTCCGGATGTGCAGCCGTCGGGAGGGCCCATGGCCGTCGGTCTACGAGAGGTCGCCGCACGGGCCGGAGTGTCCGTCCGGACGGTCTCGAACGTGGCCAACGGGTTCGCGCACGTCGCCCCGGAGACCCGGCGCCGGGTGCAGGAGGCGATCGACGAGCTGGGATACCGGCCGAACACCGCGGCCCGGTCGCTGCGGCGCGGTCGCACGGAGACGATCAGCCTGGTCGTCCCCGAGCTGGACTCCCCCTACTTCGCCGAGCTGGCCTCGCTCGTGGTGCGCGCGGCGGAGGAGCGGGGCTGGGCCGTGCACATCGACCAGACCGACGGCCGGGCGGACCGGGAGCGCCGGATGGTCTCGGGTCCGGCCGGGCGGTCGGTGGACGGCGTGATCTGCAGCCCGTGGGCCGTGGCCCCCGAGGAGCTCGCCGCCCTCAGCGCCGGCCCGGTGGTGCTCCTGGGCGAGCGCACCGCCCCGGGGCGCCTGGACCACATCGCGATCGACAACGTGGCCGCCGGGGAGGCGGCGACCCGACACCTGCTCTCCCTCGGCCGGCGCCACCTCGCCGCCATCGGCGCCCAGCCGCATCTGCACAACGACACCGCGCGGCTGAGGCTGCAGGGGCACCGGGCGACGCTGCTCGCGGCCGGCCTGCCGCCGGCCGAGGACCGGGTCGTCGCGGTGAGCACGCTGCACCGGCCGGACGGCGCCGCCGCGATGGCGCGGCTCCTCGACGGGCCGAGCCGGGTCGACGCGGTCTTCTGCTTCACCGACGAGCTCGCCCTCGGCGCCATGCGGACCCTGGCCGAGCGCGGGCGCCGGGTGCCGGACGACGTCGCGGTGGTGGGCGTCGACGACATCCTCGACGGCCGCTACTGCGTCCCCTCGCTGAGCACCGTCGCGCCCGACAAGGCGCAGATCGCGCGGCTGGCGCTCGACTGCCTGGCCCGTCGGATCCAGGACCCGCAGGCTCCGGACCGCGACCTCGTCGCCGACCACCGGCTGGAGGAGCGCGAGAGCACGCTCGGCGCGGCCGCGCGGCGGCGGCAGTCGTCGCCCCCCGGCTCGTGACCGCCCCGGCGTCCCCAGCGGTCGATCGATCTTGTGCGGACGTGATCGCTGGCTGCATAGTCGGGGTCGGAGCCGACCACGTCGACGAGAGGAGGCGCTCGTGTTCGCCATCGAACGACGGCAGGCAATCATGGACCACGTGCGCGTCCGGGGCGTGGTGTCGCTGCGCGAGCTGGCCGAGGCCGTGCACACCTCCGAGGTGACGGTGCGGCGCGACGTGCGCGCCATGGAGCAGGCGGGCCTGCTGGACCGCCGGCGCGGGGGAGCGGCCTGGCCGGGGCGGCTCTCGCACGAGCAGACCTACCAGCAGAAGACGCTGGTGGCCGCGGCCGAGAAGGTGGCGATCGCGCAGCGCGCCTGCGAGCTGCTCGTCGAGGGCGACGCGATCGTGGTGGGTGCGGGAACCACGACCCAGGAGTTCGCCCGAGCGCTGGTCCGGTTCACCGACCTGACGGTGGTCACGAACTCGATCCTGGTCGCCCAGGAGCTTGCGCGCACGACCGCGGAGGTGGTGATGACCGGTGGCACCCTGCGGGGGTCGACCTATGCCCTGGTCGGCAGCGACGCGGAGCGCTCCCTGAGCCGCCTGGGCGTCCGGCACGCGTTCCTGTCCGGCAACGGGCTGACCGCCGAGCGGGGGCTCTCCACCCCCAACATGCTCTCGGCCAGCATCGACCGCGCGATCGTCGCCTCGGCGCAGGACGTGGTGGTGCTCGCCGACCACACGAAGCTGGGCGTCGAGACGATGGTGCAGACCGTCGCCCCCTCGGCGATCACCCACCTGGTCACCGACAGCCTGGCCGACCCGGCGGTGCTCGACCATCTCAGGGCCGTCGGGGTGCAGGTGCACGTCGCCCCCGTGCCCGACCAGGACGCCTGAGCGGCCGAGCACGATCAGGTTCGATCACATATCGGCAACGTTCCTGATAGATGTTGACCAGGTGCGGACCTCGGGCGTTGAATGACCGACGTCACGTCCCGGAACGACGGACACCCGTGCGGCCGCGCGTCGGCGCTCGCCCCCTCTCGAAGGAGACACCTCGATGTCGTCTACACCACGCAGGCGGTCCGCCCGTCTCGTCGTCATCACCGGCGCCGCGGTCGCCACCGTCCTGGTCGCCGGCGGATGCGCGAAGAGCGCGAGCAACCAGGCGTCCGACAGCCCCTCGGGGGACACGAAGGCGGCGGGACAGCAGCGGGTCGCCGACGCGGGCTCCAAGGGGCCCACCTGCACCGCCAAGCAGTACGGCGCGCCCAAGGTGGACCTGAAGAAGGTGACCGTCGGCTTCTCGCAGTCGGAGTCGACGAGCAACCCGTTCCGGGCCACCGAGACCAAGTCGATCACCGACGAGGCCAAGAGGCTCGGCATCAAGCTGATCCAGCGCAACGCCAACGCCAACGTGCCGCAGCAGAACACCGACATCCAGGACATGATCGCCCAGGGCGCGAAGGTGCTCATCGTGGCACCGGAGAACTCCGACGGTCTCGCGCCGGCCTTCGCCAAGGCCAAGGCCAAGCACATCCCGATCCTGACGATCGACCGGACCGTCCAGGGCACCGCGTGCAGCGACTTCATCGGCTTCATCGGCTCGGACTTCGCGGGCCAGGCGAGGATCGCCGCCGACGACCTCGGCAAGGCGCTCAAGGGCAAGGGGGACGTCGTGGTGCTGCAGGGCACCTCGGGCAACAACGTGGCGACGGACCGCACCCAGGGGTTCAACAAGGAGATCGCCGCGAAGTACCCCGGCATCAAGATCGTCGCCTCCCAGACCGCGAACTTCGACCAGGCGACCGGCCAGAAGGTCATGGAGCAGATCCTCCAGAGCCACCCCGACGTCAAGGGCCTCTACGCCGAGAACGACACGATGGCCCTCGGGGCCATCCAAGCCATCCGGTCCGCCGGCAAGGTGCCCGGCAAGGACATCAAGATCGTCTCCATCGACGGCATCGAGGACGCCGTCAAGGACGTCGTGTCGGGTGTCATCGTGGCCGACGTGGAGACGAACCCGCGGTTCGGTCCGCTCGCCTTCCAGGCGCTCTCCGACTTCTACTCGGGCAAGGGGACGCACACCACGACGATCATCGCCGACCACCACTTCACCGCGGCCAACGCCAAGGAGGCGTTGAGCAACGGCGACGTGTACTGACGGCCCACTGCCACGCACGGTGGCCGGGACGCGGGGACACCGCGTCCCGGCCACACCTGGTCCCAGACCTCCGGAAGGGGCTCGCCTCCGATGGCCCAGCGACAGCCTGCCGATCCCGCCCAGCTCGTCCTGGACGTGCGGTCGGTGTCGAAGTCCTTCCCCGGCGTGCGTGCCCTGCGGGGCGTGGACTTCGGGGTGCGACCCGGTGAGGTGCACGCGCTCGTCGGCGAGAACGGTGCCGGCAAGTCGACGCTCATCAAGGTCGTCACCGGCGTGTACCAGGTCGACGAGGGAGAGGTCCGCCTCGACGGCCGGCCGGTGGCGTTCGGCAGTCCGCTCGAGGCGCAGGACGCCGGGATCTCCACGATCTACCAGGAGATCAACCTCATCCCCTTGATGAGCGTGGCGCGCAACCTGTTCCTCAACCGGGAGCCGTCGCGCTTCGGCGTCATCGACTCGGCGCGGATGAAGCGCGAGGCCTACGAGATCCTGCGGGGCTACGGGGTCGACGTGAACCCGTCCCGGCCGCTGCGCTCCCTCGGGCTCGGCGCGCAGCAGATGGTCGCGATCGCGCGGGCGGTGCAGATCGACGCGCGCGTGGTGATCATGGACGAGCCCACCTCCTCCCTCGAGACCCGCGAGGTCGAGACGCTGTTCCGGGTGATCCGGCGCCTGCGCGACCAGGGCATCGCGATCGTCTACGTCAGCCACCGCCTCGACGAGCTCTACGAGATCTGCGACCGGGTCACGATCATGCGCGACGGCGAGACCGTGCACGTCGACGAGATGGCCAGGGTCGACCGCCTGCAGCTGATCGCCCTCATGCTCGGGCGTGACCTCACCGACGTCCGCCAGCACGGCGCCACCGCGTTCGCCGCCGACCACGACGTGGCCGGCGAGCCCGTCGTACGCGCCCACGAGCTGCACCGGGCCCACCAGCTGGACAAGGTGTCGGTCGACCTGCGACCGGGCGAGGTGGTCGGCCTCGGCGGCCTGCTCGGCTCGGGGCGCAGCGAGACCGCCCGGGCGATCGCCGGGGCGCTGCCGCTCGACGGCGGCTCGGTGGCCGTCGGGGGCGTCCCGCTGCGGCGCCACTCGACGGCGGCCGCGATCCGGGCCGGCGTGGTGATGCTCCCGGAGGACCGCAAGAGCGACGGCATCATCCCGAACCTGTCGGTGCGGGAGAACATCGTGCTGGCCGCGCTGCCGCGCATCTCGCGCGCCGGGCTGGTCGACAAGGGCAAGCAGGACGAGATCGTCGAGTTCTTCTTCGAGCGGCTGCGGATCAAGGCCTCGAGCCCCGCCCAGAAGGTGGGGGAGCTGTCCGGCGGCAACCAGCAGAAGGTGATGCTCGCGCGGTGGCTGTGCCTGAACCCCAAGGCGCTGCTCCTCGACGAGCCGACGCGCGGGATCGACGTGGGCGCGAAGGCGGAGGTGCAGTCCCTCATCGACGAGCTGGCCAAGGAGGGGCTGGCGGTCATGCTCATCTCCTCCGACCTCGAGGAGCTGATCGAGGGGTCGGACCGGATCGTGGTGCTCAAGGAGGGGCGCATGGTGGCCGAGCTGACAGGGGACGCGGTCAGCCAGGGAGCGTTGATGACCGCCCTCGCCGAGGGGGACCCCTCGCCGACGGCCGGGGACGGGGCGCAGGCATGAGCACCGGGACGGCCGAGGTCTCCGCCGCTCCGAAGGCCGGGCTCAACAAGGGCCGCGTCCTCGGGTGGCTCCAGGAGTACGGCGTGTACGCGGCGATCGTCGTGCTGCTCGCGATCAACACCGCCCTGAAGCCGAGCTTCCTGAGCGTCGAGAACTTCCGGGTCCAGACCTTCCAGGCGGTGCCGGTCCTGGTGGTGGCGCTGGGCATGGCGCTGGTGATCGCCACCGAGGGCATCGACCTGTCCGTGGGCGCCGTCATCGCGGTCGCCTCCGCGGTGATCCCGCTCTACCTCGGCTACGGCTCGATCGCCTCCATCCTGGTCGCGCTCGTCGCCGGGGCGCTCTCGGGCCTGCTCGCCGGTGGCATGGTGGCCTTCGCCCGGGTGCAGCCGATCGTGGCCACCCTGGCGCTGATGATCGGCCTGCGGGGACTCGCGGTCATGGCCAACGGCGCCACGGCGAAGTCGATCAGCGACCCCGTGCTCCTCGGGCTCGGCCTCAACAGCTGGCTCGGCGTCCCGCAGATGCTGGTGATCGCGCTCGTGATCGTCGTCATCGTGATGTTCGTGGTCCGGCGCACGACCTTCGGGCGCCAGCTCATGGCGGTGGGCGACAACCGGGCGGCCAGCGCGCTCAGCGGCCTGCCGGTGCGCCGGGTCCTGGTGACCGTGTACGTCGCCTCGGGCGTCCTCGCTGCCCTCGCCGGCGTGTTCCTGGTCGGCCACGGGGGCTACGCGGATCCGGCCAACTACGGGCTCAACTACGAGCTCAGCGCGATCACCGCGGTCGTGGTCGGCGGGACGCCGCTGAGCGGGGGCCGGATCCGGGTCCTCGGCACGGTGGCGGGCGCGGTCTTCATGCAGCTGATCACCGCCACGCTGATCCAGAACAACATCAAGAACTCCTACGAGCAGATGGTCGAGGCCGTGATCATCGTCGGGGCGGTCTACGCGGCGAGAGGACGGTCCGGACGATGACCACCACGGCATCGACACCGGGCGACGCGGCAGCGGCGGCGTCCCCGCCCACGGAGTCCCGCCGGGAGCGGCTCACCGGGCTCGCCCAGCAGCAGGGAGGCGTGGCGGTCCTCGTGCTCGTGGTCGTGCTCGCCTCGGTGTTCTCCCACGGCTTCGCCGACACCGGGAACTTCCAGAGCATCCTGGTCGGCAACGCCTACACCTCGCTGCTGGCCCTGGGCATGACGTTCGTGATCATCACCGGGGGCATCGACCTGTCGGTCGGGTCCGTGTTCGCCCTCGGGGGCGTGCTCGCCGCCTGGGGGTCGCTGCACGGCGGCCTGGCCGTCGGGCTCCTCCTGCCGCTGGCCGTCTCGGGCGCCATCGGCCTGATCCAGGGGCTGCTGGTCAGCCGGGCCCGACTCGCGCCGTTCATCGTCACGCTCGCCGGGCTGCTGTTCGCACGCGGGCTGCTGCAGGCCATCTCCGACGAGGGCAGCACGACGTACCTGGTCCCGCGGGACTCGGCCTTCGTCGCCCTCGGCCACGGGGCGCTGGTGCCCATCGGGACCGCGGTCGTGCTGTTCGTGCTCGGGGGGGTGCTGCTCACCCGCACGCGGTTCGGCCAGGCGCTGTTCGCGCTGGGTGGCAGCGAGAACGCCGCCATGCTGATGGGGCTGCCGGTGACGCGCACGAAGACCCTGGTCTACGTGCTGTCCGGAACGCTCGCCGGTCTGGCCGGGGCGCTGAACGCCGCGCGCCTGCAGTCCGGGGTGACCAACATCGGCGTCGGCTACGAGCTCACCGCCATCGCGGCGGTCGTGATCGGCGGCACGCTGCTGACCGGCGGCGCCGGGTCGGTGGCGGGGACGGCGGCCGGTGTGCTGCTGCTCGCGGTGATCCAGAACCTCATCGGGGTCCACCTGTCCAAGTACGGCTCGTCCGCCTCCGACCTCGCCAACGGTGTCTTCCTGGCACTGGTCGTGCTCGTCCAGACGACGCTGGCACGCGCCCGTCGGCTCTCCTGAGCGCGCAGTGCGGCTCAGCGGGACCAGGCGCGCTCGACCAGCGCCAGCGCCTCGGGGAGCGTGAGCCCGCGGCGACGTGCGGTGCGGGCGTACGTGGACGCGAGGGAGGGCGCCTGCTCGGTGGGCTCGTCCAGCACCGCGGAGCTCACGAAGGTGCCGCGCCGGCCGTGGGTGGCGATGACCCCGTCGGCCTCGAGCTCGCGGTAGGCGCGGGCCACGGTGTTGGCGGCCAGGCCCAGGTCGGCGGCCATCTGGCGGACGGTGGCCAGCCGGGTGCCCGCCGGGAGCCTGCCGCCGGACACCTGACGCGCGATCTGGCTGCGGAGCTGCTCGAACGGCGGCACGCTGGAGGAGGTGTCGATCTCGAGGGTCACTCGGCGACGCCTCGCCACTGCAGGGCCGAGGGTGCGGGGTGCCGCCATGCCCGCCAGGCGAGGTGCCCGCAGGCGGCCGTCCCGGTGACGCCGAGCACCACCGCCGCGGCCGCGGACCACAGCGGCACCTGATGCAGGAAGAGGTACACCGCGCCCACCCCGGTGACGAACGCGAGGAGGCCGACCAGCGCCGCCCCGCCGACGATCTGCTGCATCGAGTCGGAGAGCGCCGCCTCACGCCACACCAGCTCGTCGCGCGACGCGCTCGGCAGGGGCCGGTCGAGCAGGGCCCGCAGGACCAGCCACGAGCCGCCGGCCAGCAGCAGCGTGAGGGCGAGGAGGGTCAGGACGACGAGGCCGACGGCCGCCTCCCGAGCCGGCAGCACGCTGGCGTCCAGGACGAGGACGATGGTGACCCCCAGGGTCGAGCGGCGCCATGCGGACAGCAGTGCCGGGGCGACGTAGTCGGAGGGCGTGCGAGCACTCGCGCGCGCGGACCGCACGTCGCCGGGCGCTCGGGGGAAGCTGCGGTGGCCGACCAACAGGTGGCCGAGGAGGCTGCCCGTCACAGCGGCGAACCCACACACGGCGATGGTGAGCAGCACGCTGAGCGGCGATCCGTCCCTGACCGGCCCCCAGGGGCCACGCTCCGCGCCCGGCCTCCACTCCAGCAGCACGGACATCGGGACGAAGGCGACCAGGTAGCAGAGCACCCCGCCGAACAACGGCCAGGCCGTCCGCCTGACCATCACCGGGAGCAGCCGGGCGGCCGCCTCGGGGCCCAGGGTCACACCGGTCCTCCGCCAGATCTCGTCCATCCGCTGCTGCGCTCGCGGCCGGGCCGTCCGCCAGCGGCTCGCCGTGACGATGCCGGCGGTGAGGACGACGTAGACGGCCGTCCTGGCGAGGGGTCCCATCGCTGCGTCCTTTGTCCCAAGGGTTGTATTGAATGTAGCGGTACACATCCGCCGGCGCAAGCCGAGCGCCGGTTTGCGAGGATGCCCAGGTGCGGCTACGACTCGACCTCGCCTACGACGGCACGGCCTTCCACGGCTGGGCCGCGCAGCCGGGCCTGCGCACCGTCCAGGGACTGCTCGAGGCCGCGCTCGCCCAGGTGCTGCGCCTCGAGGCCGTGACGGTGACCTGCGCGGGGCGGACGGACGCCGGCGTGCACGCCCGTGGACAGGTCGCCCATCTCGACGTGGAGCCCGGCGTCCTCTCCGCCGCCGCCGGCCGGAGCTCCGCACCGCCGGCGCAGGCGCTGCTGCGCCGGGTCAACGGGGTTCTGCCTGCCGACCTCCGGGTGCGCAGAGCCGGGGAGGCCCCGGCCGGCTTCGACGCGAGGTTCTCGGCGTCCTGGCGCCGGTACGCCTACCGGATCGCCGACGCGCCGGAGCTCGTCGACCCGCTCGTGCGGCACACCGTGCTCACCTGGCCGAGACGACTGGACCTCGAGGCGATGAACCGGGCGAGCCGGGCACTGGTCGGCGAGCACGACTTCGCCGCCTTCTGCCGGCCCCGCGCGGGGGCGACCACGGTCCGCTCCCTGCTCGAGCTGGGCTGGGGGCGGGACGACTCCGGGGTCGCGGTCGCGACCGTGCGCGCCGACGCCTTCTGCCACCACATGGTGCGCGCCCTCGTCGGCGCCCTGGTCGCGGTCGGGGAGGGACGGCGGGACGCGGGCTGGCCCGGCGAGCGCCTGCGCCGCGGCGTGCGGGACGGCGCCGTCACCGTGCTGCACGCGCACGGGCTCACGCTCGAGGAGGTCTGCTACCCGCCCGACGACGAGCTGGGCGCCCGCGCCGCCGCCACGAGACGGCTCCGGGTCCCTGCGGGCGGCCGTGACGGTGAGCCCGGTGGGTGAGCACTACTTCTCGGCCGACCCGTCGGTGCCGTTCCGTCGGCAGCCGGTCACCGCGCGGGTGTGGGGCCACGAGCTGCGGCTCGTCTCCGGGTCCGGCGTGTTCGCCCAGGGTCGGCTCGACGTCGGCACCGCGGTGCTGTTCCGCGAGACCGAGCCGCCGACCGCGCGCAGCTACCTCGACCTCGGATGCGGGTACGGCGTCATCGCGCTCGCCCTGGCCACGGCGGTGCCCGGGTCCGTCGTACGCGCGGTCGACGTGAACGAGCGGGCGGTGCGGCTCGCCGGGGAGAATGCCGCCTCCCTGCGCCTGGGCGACCGGGTGCGCGTGTCGACGCCGGGAGAGGTGCCGGCGGACGAGACCTACGAGGAGATCTGGTCCAACCCGCCGGTCCGCATCGGCAAGCCGGCGCTCCACGACCTGCTGCTGACCTGGCTGCCGCGGGTGCGGCCGGGAGGGCGCGCGGTGCTGGTGGTCGGCAGGAACCTCGGTGCCGACTCGCTGCAGCGGTGGCTGGACGAGCAGGGTCACCCGACGGTCAGGCTGGCCAGCGCCAAGGGGTTCCGGGTCCTCGAGGTGCGTGCGGGCTAGCGCTCGCCCAGGGTCGCCAGCAGGTCGCGCGCGTCCAGCGACCCCGGTGCCGCGCCCTCGCGGGCCATCGTGACGGCGGTACGGCGCAGCAGCTCGTTGCAGGGGGTGGGCTCGCCGTGCAGCCGGCCCAGCAGCACGACCTCGCCGTTGAGGTAGTCCGACTCGATGCTGCCGGTACGGCGGCGCAGGCTCTGCCAGGAGGACCCCCCGCTGCGGCCGCCGGCGCCGCCGCTGCGCAGGATGTCGCCGCGCCGCTCGCGGTCCGCCTCCTCGCCCACCACCGCGACGGCCGCCCGGCGGAGCACGGCCGCGCCCTCGGCCCGGGCGCGGGCGGTGAGCTCCTCGGCCGCCGGGCCCGGCCGGCAGCAGGCCTGGACCGCGTTGGCGAGGTTGGCCAGGAGCTTGCGGTGCTTCCAGGCCATGATGTCCTCGCGGGGCTGCGACACGAACCCGGCGGAGCGGAAGGCCTCGGCCACGACCCGCGTGGTCGCGTCGACGCCGCCGGGGCAGCGGCCGACGTCGAGGATGCCGGGCACAGGGTGGCTCTCCTGCTCCACCACACCCGGCTCCAGGTGGGCGGTCGGCATCATCACGCACACGCCGTACACGTCGGCGAAGAACCGCAGCAGCGTCCGTTCATTGCAGACGCCGTTCTGCAGCGACGCCACCGGGACCTCGGGGGGCGTGACCGCGACCAGGTCCTCGACGGCCGCGTGCGTCTGCTGGCTCTTCACCGCGAGCAGGACCAGGGTCGGGCCGCCGAGGTCCAGCTCGGCCGCGGTGCCGACGGTCGGCACCTGCAGGGTCCGGTCGCCCTCGGGCGTCCTCAGGGTCAGTCCCCGCTCCACGAGCGCGCGCCGGTGCTCTCCCCGGGCGACCAGCACGACGTCGTGGCCGGCCTCGTGCAGCCGGGCGCCGAGCACGCCGCCGACCGCGCCGGCTCCGTAGACCACCCATCGCACGGTCCCCACCCTGCCACCCCGGCCTCGTGTCAACCCAGGTCGACGCCCAGGACGTGTCAACGCATGTTGACGCCCATGACCGGGACCGCCGAGCTGGCGACCGCCGCCTCCGCGGACGATCCGCGCACCGGGCTGCGCGCGGTGCGCGCGCTGGACCGGCTCTGCGAGCACCTCGAGGGCGCTCAGGTCCGCCGCGCGCGAGCTCGGCTGGTCCTGGCAGGGGATCGCCGACGTGCTCGGCGTCAGCCGGCAGGCGGCCCACAAGAAGCACGGAAGGCGCTGAGGGAGGGCACACGATGCTCGAGCGGTTCATCAGGCCGACCCGGCGCGTGGTCGAGGCGGCCACGCGCATCGCCGGCGAGTCGACGGCCTCGCAGGTGCGGCCCGAGCACCTGCTGCTCGGGCTGGCACGTGTCGGCGACCGGGTGGTGGGCGCCACGCTGGACGAGGTGGGGGTCACGCCGAGCGCGCTGCGCCCCGCGGTGCTCGAGGCCACCCGACGCGCCGGCTGACCGGAGGAGGGACGCGGCCGGGCCGGACCCGGCGGCGGAGGCGTCCGCGGCCGATGCTTCGATACTCCCATGAGCGCCTACCACCCGGCCGAGGACCGCTACGACACGATGGACTACCGCTTCACCGGGCGGTCGGGGCTCAAGCTGCCCGCGCTGTCGCTGGGCCTGTGGCAGAACTTCGGCGACGACCGGCCCGAGGACACCCAGCGCGCGATCCTGCGGCGGGCGTTCGACCGCGGTGTGACGCACTTCGACCTCGCCAACAACTACGGGCCGCCCTACGGCCGGGCAGAGGAGAACTTCGGCCGCTACCTGCGCGAGGACTTCGCCGGGCTGCGCGACGAGCTGGTGATCTCCACGAAGGCGGGCTGGGACATGTGGCCCGGTCCCTACGGGCAGGGCGGCGGCTCCCGCAAGTACGTCCTGGCCTCGCTCGACCAGTCCCTGTCCCGGATGGGGCTGGACTACGTCGACATCTTCTACAGCCACCGCTTCGACCCGGAGACGCCGGTCGAGGAGACCATGACCGCGCTCGACCATGCGGTGCGCACCGGCAAGGCGCTCTACATCGGGATCTCCTCCTACTCGGCCGCCAAGACCCGCGAGGCGGCGACGATCGCCCGTGAGCTGGGCACGCCGCTGCTCATCCACCAGCCGTCGTACAGCATGCTCAACCGCTGGATCGAGAAGGGCCTGCTCGACGAGCTCGAGGACCAGGGCATGGGCTGCATCGTGTTCACCGCGCTCGCCCAGGGGCTGCTGACCGACCGCTACCTCGACGGCGTGCCCGCCGACTCCCGCGCCGCGCGCCACCAGAGCACGCTGCCGCAGGACCACCTGGACGAGGCGACGCTCGGCCACGTCCGCCGCCTCGACGAGATCGCCGGGAAGCGCGGGCAGAAGCTCGCCCAGCTGGCGCTGCAGTGGGTGCTGCGGGACCGCCGGGTGACCTCGGCGGTGATCGGCGCCTCGTCGGTGGAGCAGCTCGACACCAACCTCGACGCGCTCTCCGGCCCGCCGATCACCGACGACGAGCTGGCCGCCATCGACGAGGACGCGGTCGAGGCCGGCATCAACCTGTGGGCCGGGGTGACCGCGGACTAGTGGGCTCCGGCTGGGCCTCGCGCCGCTCGTCGTCCGGGAGCTCGCCGAAGGTGAGCCGTGCGCGGTCGGCGGCGAACCTGCCACCGGTCCAGCCGGCGGCGTCGTAGCCGCCCCGCACCCGCGAGGTGACGGTGTCGCGGAAGCGTTCGGCCATGAACGCGTCCAGGGAGTCCGACTGCGACTCCAGCACGGGCAGGAACCTGCCTCCGTGCTCGGCCTCCGCGCTCGCGAGCACCGCGTCGTTGATCTCCCGGAGCCGCTCCCCGATGCGCTGCGCGAACGCGAGGAGGAACGCGGACCGGTAGGACTGGCTGCGGGTCCGGGTGCCCGGGGCGGCATGCCGGGCCGCCTCGGCGAGCGCGTGCTGGGCCTGGACGAGAAGGGAGGTGAACAGCAGCTCGACCCCGGCCACGTCCTCGCCGTAACCGAGGACCGTCGACATGCTCACCCGGGGCATGAAGACGGCCCGGCAGCGGCCCGCCTCCGCGACGGTGTGCAGGAGCAGCGACTTCGCGTCCGCGTACGGCGCGTCGACCGGCATCCGGACCTCCACCGGTCCGGGCGGCGTGTCCGTGGCTCCCGCCAGCAGCGCGGCGTCGACCGCGTGGCGGGTCATCAGCTCCTGTGCCTTCGCGGTGAACGCGGTCGCCTCGGCCTCGAAGGTCGTCGACTCCGCCTTGGCGAGCAGGTTGCGGATCCGCTCGAGCAGCGGGTCGACCTGGCCACCACGCCGTCCCGCTCCCGGCGAGGTCCCGGTGCTGCCCGGCGGCGGGAGGAGCGGCTCGAGGGCGGGCAGCCGCAGGAGGTTGTCCATCGCGTCGAGGACGACCTCGACCAGGGCGGCCCGCTCCAGACCCTCGTCGCGGGACCACCGCGAGAGCCATCCGGGGCGTCCCTCGACCGCCGGCAGGTGCAGGGACTCCACCTGCGCGAGCCAGCGCGAGTCGAGGGTGCGGGCCGGGCGGCGGGCGTGGTCGGCGGAGATGGCCACGGCGATGAGCCGGCCAGCGGCCGCGCTCGAGCTGCCGATGACGCCCTGGCGACGCAGCTCCGAAGGCTGCCAGCCCGCCGCCCAGACGGCACCGAGATGCTCCAGGAGCAGCGACTCGGCGGCCGTGCACAGCGTCGTCCGCGACATCCGGAGCAGGCTCTGCTCGAGCGTCGCCGCCGAGGGCTCGCCGCGTCGCTCCGCGGCCATCAGCCACGTGTACGCCGCCGCCGCGACGTCGTCGAAGGCGGGCTCCTCCGGTGCCGACCAGCCCCCGCCGACCCACCCGGAGCCGCCGTCGGCCGGCCGGGTGCGCTCGCCGGGGCCTCCACGGGCGCGGGCCCGCGCCCGTGTCCTCGCCTTGGCTGCTCGCCGTGCCTTGTTGTTCCTGCCCATGCGGCGCAACCTACCCATGCGCGGGGACACTTCTGGCTCAATCCACAGGTGTCCCGGCTGTCTGTGCGCGGTCCATGTCCTGTTGGCGCCATCCAAGGCATGATCGGGCCATGACGAAGTACGTGTACGACTTCTCAGAGGGCAGCCGGGACATGAAGGACCTGCTCGGCGGCAAGGGCGCCAACCTGGCCGAGATGAGCAACCTGGGGCTCCCCGTGCCACCCGGCTTCACGATCAGCACCGATGCCTGCCGCGCCTACCTCGAGTCCGGCGAGCTGCCCGACAGCCTCGATGCCGAGGTCTCCGAGCACCTCGAGCGCCTCGAGGAGGAGATGGGGCGCCGGCTGGGGCAGCCCGACGGCCCGCTGCTCGTCTCGGTGCGCTCCGGTGCGAGGTTCTCCATGCCCGGGATGATGGACACCGTCCTCAACGTCGGTCTCAACGACGAGTCGGTCCACGGCCTCGCGGCGCTCGCCGACGGCGACGAGCGGTTCGCCTACGACTCCTACCGTCGGCTGCTGCAGATGTTCGGCACCACGGTGCTCGGCATCGAGGCGGCGGTGTTCGCCGAGGCGCTCGACGAGCTCAAGCGCTCCAGCGGCGCGGACACCGACGTGGACCTCGGCGCCGAGGAGCTGAGCCGACTGGTCTCGACGTACCAGAGGCTCGTCGAGGAGCACAGCGGCAGCCCGTTCCCGCAGGACCCGCGCGAGCAGCTGGACCTCGCCGTCCGCGCCGTCTTCGAGTCCTGGAACACCGAGCGGGCGGTGCTCTACCGCCGCCAGGAGCGCATCCCCGGCGACCTCGGCACCGCGGTCAACATCGTGAGCATGGTGTACGGCAACGGCGGTGACGACTCGGGCACCGGCGTGGCCTTCACCCGCGACCCCGCGTCCGGCGCGCAGGGCGTCTACGGCGACTACCTCCAGAACGCCCAGGGCGAGGACGTCGTCGCCGGGATCCGCAACACCGTGCCGCTGGCCGATCTCGAGCGCATCGACAAGGGCGTGTACGACGAGCTGCTGGCCATCATGGCGAAGCTCGAGGAGCACTACCTCGACCTGTGCGACATCGAGTTCACGGTCGAGCGCGGCAAGCTGTGGATGCTGCAGACCCGGGTGGGCAAGCGCACCGCCGGGGCGGCCTTCCGGATCGCCTGCCAGCTGGTCGACCAGGAGATGATCGACCTCGACGAGGCGCTCTCGCGGGTCACCGGCGCCCAGCTGGCGCAGCTGATGTTCCCGCGCTTCGACGAGTCGGCGGAGCGCGAGCTGATCGCCAAGGGGATGAACGCCTCTCCCGGCGCGGCCGTCGGCAAGGCCGTCTTCGACTCCGGCACGGCCGTGGAGTGGACCGAGCGCGGCGACGACGTGATCCTGGTGCGCCGGGAGACGACCCCCGACGACCTGCGGGGCATGGTGGCGGCCCGCGGCATCCTGACCAGCCGGGGCGGCAAGACGTCGCACGCGGCCGTGGTGGCCCGCGGGATGGGGCGGACCTGCGTCTGCGGCGCCGACTCGCTGAAGGTCGACGCGAAGGGGCGCAAGCTGACCACCCGCGACGGGGCGTCCATCGCGGAGGGTGACCTGATCTCGATCGACGGCACCACCGGTGAGGTGTTCGCCGGAGAGGTGCCGGTCGTCGACTCCCAGGTCGTCCGCTGGTTCGAGGGCGACGACCCGGACCCCGAGGACGAGCTGGTGCGGGCCGTCTCCCGGCTGATGGAGCACGCGGACTCCCGGCGCCGGCTGCGGGTGCGCGCCAACGCCGACACCCCCGACGACGCGGCCCGGGCGCGCCGGTTCGGCGCGCAGGGCATCGGCCTGTGCCGGACCGAGCACATGTTCCTCGGCGACCGGAAGGCGCTGGTGGAGAACCTCATCGTCGCCGAGTCGACGGAGGACCAGGAGAAGGCGCTGGCCGAGCTATTGCCGCTGCAGCGCGACGACTTCACCGGGATCCTCGAGGCGATGGACGGCCTGCCGGTCACCATCCGGCTGATCGACCCACCGCTGCACGAGTTCCTGCCCGACTACACCGACCTGGCCGTCGAGGTGGCCCTGCACGACGAGCGTGGGAACCGCGACACCAAGGAGCACCACCTCCTCGACGCGGTGAAGCGGTTGCACGAGGAGAACCCGATGCTGGGGCTGCGCGGGGTCCGGCTCGGCATCGTGATCCCGGGCCTGTTCAAGATGCAGACCCGGGCGATCCTCGAGGCCGCGGCCCTGCGCATCAAGGCGGGCGGCGACCCGCACCCGGAGATCATGATCCCGCTGGTGGCGACGGTGCAGGAGCTGGAGCTGGTGCGCGCCGACATCGAGGAGGTCGCCGACGAGATCGAGTCGGACACCGGCGTGCGACCCGACTTCGCCGTCGGCACCATGATCGAGCTGCCGCGCGCGGTGATGGCCGCGGCCGAGATCGCGGGGGCGGCCGAGTTCTTCTCCTTCGGCACCAACGACCTGACCCAGATGACGTGGGGGTTCTCGCGCGACGACGTGGAGGCGTCGTTCTTCAGCACCTACCTGGAGAAGGGCATCTTCGGGGTGTCGCCCTTCGAGTCCCTCGACACCGACGGGGTGGGCCGGCTGGTCCGCTACGCCGCCGAGCAGGGTCGCAAGGCCCGTCCCGGCCTGCACCTGGGGATCTGCGGGGAGCACGGCGGCGACCCGGACTCCATCCACTTCTTCGACGAGGTCGGCCTGGACTACGTCTCCTGCTCGCCGTTCCGGGTGCCGGTGGCGCGGCTCGAGGCGGGCCGCTCCGCCGCGGACGACGCGACCGCCTGACGTGCAGCCCGCAGAGGCCGCGGCCGCCCTCACCGACCTGGTCCCCGACGATCAGCGGCGAGCGCTGGCCCTCAGTTGGGACTCGCCGCAGCGGGTGCGCTGGCAGTACACCCCCGGCACGCGTCCGGGGCTGGCCCTCGCCGACATGGATCAGGTGCAGCGCGACGCCGCGCTGGCCCTGCTCCGCACCGGGCTGAGCGAACGAGGCTTCGCGAGCGCCTGGGCGGTGATGGCGCTCGAGTCGGTGCTGCACGACCTGGAGAGGAGCCGGCGGCGGCGCGGCTACGAGCGTCGCCATCCGCTGCACTACTGGTTCGCCGTGTTCGGCGACCCCGAGGGGAGCCGGCCGTGGGGCTGGCGGGTCGGTGGCCACCACGTCTGCGTCCACGCCACCGTGGTCGGCTCCTCGTCGGTGGTGCTGCCGCTGTTCCTGGGCGCCAACCCCGCGGTCGCCCCGGACGGCAGCCGCGCGCTGCCCGAGGAGGAGGACCTCGCCCGCGAGCTCGTCGTCTCCCTCGACGAGGCGCAGCGAGCCCGCGCCGTCCTCTCCGGCGAGCCTCCCTCGGACATCCTGACCGGCAACGCGACGCGCGCCGACCTCTCCGCCGTACCGTCGGGGATCGCCTACGCCGAGCTCGACACCGGCCAGCAGGCCCGGCTGGCCGCGCTGCTCGACTGGTACGCCGGGCGCAGCGACCCGGCCGCCCTCGTCGTACCGGAGGAGGCGACGTTCGCGTGGCTGGGCGGGACCGACCCTGGCGAGCCGCACTACTACGCGCTGCGGGCCGGCAGCCTCCTCGTCGAGCTCGACAACACCCAGGACGGCGCCAACCACGTGCACACGGTGGTGCGCGACGTGCGGCGCGACTGGGGGGAGGACCTGCTGGCCGCGCACTACGCGGACGAGCACCGCTGAACCAGCTCCGCCCCACGGCTGGTTG
>JAICKK010000228.1 GCA_025927955.1 Nocardioidaceae bacterium | reverse complement strand
TACCTCCTGGTTGCTCGGGTGCGCGGGTCAGCGGCCGCGCATGTTCTGCCGGGCGCCCTTGAGGCTCGTGGGCACCGGTCCCTTGGGGATCGGCACGGGGGAGCGGCGGGCGTCGAGCGCCTTGAGCCGCTGCAGCACGTCGGTCATCTCCGCGGGCTTGATGCTGCGGCCGAGCTTGGTCACGTGCCGGGTGAGCTTGGGCACCGGCACCGCGCCCGGCGCGTCCCCACTGAGCACCTCGTGGATCGGGGTGTCCGCGACCACCCGCTCGTGCCGGCGCCGCTCGGAGGCCAGCAGCGCCTTGAGGCGCGCGGGGCTGCCCTCGCCGACCAGCACGATGCCGGGCGGCCCCACGACCCGGTGCACGAGGTCCTGGCTCTTGTTGAACGCGATCGCGGGGTCGACCTTCCAGCCCCGCCGCAGCTGGTTGAGCGCCGCGGCCGCGGCCCCGGGCCGCCCCTCGATCTGGCGGTACTGCGCGCGCTGCGCGCGGCGGCCGAACACGATCATCGCCGCGAGCAGGCCGAGGAGCACGGCGGGGACGATGTCGAAGACCCACCCGCCGGGCAGCAGGAAGAAGAGCACGACGAACGCCAGGGCGGCCGTCGCCGCGAAGACCCCGAGGAGGATGAGCCCGAGCCTCGGGTCGGTCTCCTTGGAGAGCTTGTAGACCAGGGCGATCTGCCGAAGGCGGCCCTGCTTCTCCTCAGCCTTCCTGTCCGGGTTCTTGCCCGGCTTGTCGGCCTTTGCCTTTGCCATCGGGTGAGCCTCAGCTGTTCTGTACGTCGACGAGCGGTCGCCACATTCTCGCAGACCCGGGAGGTCTCGAGGCGCCTGCCGGCGATCCGGTCAGGCGGACCGCGGGGCCGGCCGGAGCGCCTGCCCGCCGCGGGCCTCCATCGCCTGCTGGTAGAGCCGTCCCGCACGGTAGGAGGAGCGCACCAGCGGACCGGACATCACCCCGGCGAAGCCGATCGCGTCGGCCTCGTCCTTGAGCTCCACGAACTCCTCGGGCCGGACCCACCGCTCGACCGGGTGGTGGCGGGGGGAGGGGCGGAGGTACTGGGTGATCGTCACCAGCTCGCAGCCGGCCGCGTGCAGGTCGCGCAGCGCCTGCGAGACCTCCTCGCGGGTCTCGCCCATGCCCAGGATCAGGTTGGACTTGGTGACCAGCCCGAACTCGCGCGCTGCGGTGAGCACGTCCAGGGAGCGGTCGTAGCGGAACGCGGGGCGGATCCGCTTGAAGATCCGCGGCACCGTCTCCACGTTGTGCGCGAGCACCTCGGGGCGCGACTCGAACACCTCGCGCAGCAGGTCCGGCTTGCCGTTGAAGTCGGGGATGAGGTTCTCCACCCCCGTGTCCGGGTTGAGCTCGTGGATCGCGCGGACCGTCTCGGCGTACAGCCACGCGCCCCCGTCGGGGAGGTCGTCGCGGGCGACACCGGTGATCGTGGCGTACCGAAGCCCCATGCTCCGCACGCTCTCGGCCACCCGTCGGGGCTCGTCGCGGTCGAGCGGCTCGGGCCTGCCGGTGTCGATCTGGCAGAAGTCGCAGCGTCGGGTGCACTGGTCACCGCCGATGAGGAAGGTGGCCTCGCGGTCCTCCCAGCACTCGAAGATGTTGGGGCAGCCGGCCTCCTGGCAGACCGTGTGCAGCCCCTCGGACCTCACCAGCCCCTGGAGCTCGCGGTACTGCGGGCCCATCCGGGCCCGCGTCTTGATCCACTCGGGCTTCTTCTCGATGGGGGTCTCGGCGTTGCGGACCTCCAGGCGCAGCAGCCGGCGGCCTTCAGGAGCGATCGGGGCGGATGTCACGCCCGCCACCCTACGCCGCGGCCGTGGGGCGGTCCCAACCCCGGCGGAGCCGTCACCCGCCGGGTGTCAGCAGCGGGACCCGGCGCCCCGGCTCCGGCTTGGGGGCGTAGTCCGGGGTGTGGTCGTACGGCGCCCAGGCCAGCAGCTCGCGCAGGTGCCGCTCGGCCACCGGCGCGACCTCCTCGACCGGAACGTCGCGGCCCAGCTCGACGCTCAGGCTGGTGACGCCCGCGTCGCTGATGCCGCACGGCACGAAGGTGTCGTACCAGGACAGGTCGACGTCGCAGTTCATCGCGAACCCGTGCATGGTGACCCCCCGGCTGACGCGGATGCCGAGGGCGGCGATCTTCCTCTCCGGCCGGCCCCCGGGGTGCCCGTCCGCGGCCACCCAGACGCCGCTGCGCCCGGGCACTCGCGCCGTGGTCACGCCGAGGTCGGTGCAGGTGTGGATGAGCGCCTCCTCGAGGCGGCGCACGTAGTCCACGACGCGGACGTGGTCGGGGAGCCGCACGATCGGGTAGCCGACCAGCTGGCCGGGCCCGTGGAAGGTGATCTTCCCGCCGCGGTCGACGTCGAGCACCGGGACGTCGACCCCGACCGGTCGCTCGTGCGGCTCCGTGCGCTTGCCGGCGGTGAAGACCGGTGGGTGCTCGAGCAGCAGCACCGTGCCGGTGCCGCCTCCCACCACCCCGGCGTGCACCTGCCGCTGCAGGTCCCACGCCTCGACGTAGTCGACGGCCTCGGGCCCGAAGCCCACGGTGCGGAAGTCCAGGTCTGGCACGCCGTCGAGGATACTGTGCTGTCTGCGCTCGCTCCGCTTCGCGCGTGCCGGCGCGCTGTTTCCGCTCGCTCCGCTCGCGCGGGTCCGGCGCGCTCGGGGGTCGGGTCTTCCCTCCCTCCCTCGGCGGCTCCCCCGCTGCGCTCCTCCACCACCTCGCTCCGTCGGTCCAGACCCGACCGCGCGCCGGCTGTGCTGTCGGCGCTCGCGGCGGGGAACGGGTGCGGATGTCGTCCAGGTGGACGATATCGGCGTCAGAATCGCCGTGAAGGCTGCGGTTGTCGTCCACGTGGACGACAACCGTCGTGGGCCAGGGCAAGGGGTGCAGACGCGCCGACTCGGCGAGGTCCGGGGGTGCAGGCGCGCCGACTCGGCGGTGCAGGGCGACCACGTGAGACAGGGGCAACCGACGGCCCGGGGCCTGTGGATGACGGCCGACGCGGAAGTCCGGCATCGGTCAGACTCGAGGAGTGACCGTACGGCGGGTGTGCACGCTGCTGCTCGTCTCGGGCGTCGTGCTGGCACTGGCCGTCGCCCTGCTGGTCCTGCTCGCTCCGGCGGGCCGGGACGCCGGCACCCGGGCGCCGGCAGCGCGGAGGGCCGGGAGGGCGGAGGCCGAGGCGTTGAGGCTGCTGCGGGACTGGGACCGGGGGCGGTCCGCGGCGTATGCGAGGGGCAGCGCGCCGCAGCTGCGGGCGTTGTACGTGCCCGGCGCCGCGGTCGGCGCCGCCGACCTCCGCGTGCTCCACGGGTGGACCCGCCGGGGCCTGCGGGTGAGCGGGATGCGCACGCAGGTCCTCGCGCTCTCGGTCCTGGGCGCCTCGCCGGAGCGGGTGTCCCTGCGGGTGACCGACCGGCTGACGGGGGCGGTGGCCCGGGGGCGCGGCGGTCGCGCACTGCTGCCGCGGGACCGCGCGAGCACCCGCGAGCTCACGCTGGTGCGCGGCGGCGACCGTCGCTGGCGGATGGCGGCGGTGCGTGAGGCCCCGGACGCCGGGTAGCCCGTCGGCCGCTCGGCAGCGGTCAGGCCAGGCCCGCCTCGAGCCGGTCCCGGAGCGTCGGGTGGTCGAAGACGAACCCCTCCTCGAGCAGCCGCGCGGGCTCGACCCGGGCCGACCCGAGCAGCTCGGAGGCGACCGGCCCGGCGGCCAGCCGGACCGCGGCCGAGGGCACGGGAACGACCGAGGGCCGGTGCAGGAGCCTGCCCAGCTCACGGCCGAAGTCGGCGTTCGTGGTGGCGCCCGGCCCGGAGACGTTGTAGACGCCCGCGGAGCCTTCGCCGGTCGCGATCCAGGTCGCGGCCCGGACCCAGTCGCGAAGCGAGATGGTCGAGAGGTACTGGCTGCCGCGGCCGACAGGACCCCCGAGGCCGGCCAGGAAGACCGGCCGCAGCAGCGCGAGCGCCCCGCCCCGACGGTCCAGGAGGACGCCGGTGCGCATGACGGCCACGCGGGCACCGGCTCTCGACGCCGGCCGGGTGGCGTCCTCCCAGAGGCGGGTCACCTCGCCCATGAAGGTGTCCGCGTCCGTCGAGGACTCCTCGGTGAGCACCGCGTCGCCGTGGTCGCCGTACCCGGCGATCCCGCTCTGCGCCAGGAGCATCGGCAGCCGCTCGGAGCCGGCGACCGCCTCGGCCAGGGTGCGGGTGGTCGCGACCCGGCTGGCGGTGAACGTCATCTTGTACGACGCCGTCCACGGCCAGTGCGCGAGCGGTGCCCCGGCGAGGTTCGCGACGACGTCCGCCGCCTCGACCACGGACCGGTCGACCCGTCCCGCGTACGGGTCCCAGTGGGACTCGCCCGCGGACAGCGCCTCACCACGGACCAGGCGGACCACCTCGTGGCCCTCTCGCGCGAGGTGGTCGCGCCAGGCGGTGCCGAGGAAGCCGGAGGCACCCGCCAGCACCACCCTCACGAGGTCCAGCCCCTCAGACGTCGAACTGGGCCGTCTCCAGCCGCTGCTTGACGTCGACGAGGAAGCGGGCCGCGTCGGCGCCGTCGACGATCCGGTGGTCGTAGGTCAGCGCCAGGTAGACCATCCGGCGGACGGCGATGGTCTCCCCGAGGTTCGCGTCGTCGATGACCACCGCGCGCTTGACCACGGCGCCGGTCCCGAGGATCGCGACCTGGGGCTGGTTGATGATCGGGGTGTCGAACAGCGCGCCGCGGCTGCCGGTGTTGGTCAGCGTGAAGGTGCCGCCGGCGAGCTCGTCGGGCCCGATCTTGTTGTTGCGGGTCCGCTCCGCGATGTCGGCGATCTTGCGGGCCAGGCCCGCGATCGAGAGGTCGCCGGCGTCCTTGATGACCGGGGTGAGCAGCCCACGCTCGGTGTCCACCGCGACCGAGAGGTTCTCGTGGTCGTAGTAGGTCACCTCGCCCTTCTCGGTGTCGATCGCCGCGTTCAGCGAGGGGTGCGCCTTCAAGGCGTCGATCGACGCCTTGGCGAAGAACGGCAGGAAGGACAGCTTGACGCCCTCGCGGGCGGCGAAGTCGGCCTTCACGCGGTCGCGCAGCCGTGCGACCGAGGTCACGTCGACCTCGACCACCGTCGTCAGCTGGGCGGAGACCTGCAGCGACTCGACCATCCGCTTGGCGATCACCTTGCGCAGCCGGCTCATCGGCTCGGTCTTGCCACGCAGCGGGCTGGGGCTCACAGGGGTCGCGGTGCCACCGGAGGCGCCGGCCCCGGACGCGGCGGGCTGGGCCGCCGGCTGGGCGGCGGGCTGCTCCTCCTGGCGCTTGGCGGCGTCGAGCACGTCCTGCTTGCGGATCCGGCCGCCCACGCCGCTGCCCTCGAGGCCGGCGAGGTCCACGCCGTGCTCGGCCGCCATCTTCCGCACGAGCGGCGTCACGTAGGGACCGTCGCCCGAGCCGGCCCGCTCCGACGCCTGCCGCCTTCCGGTCGCCTCGTCCGCGCCACCCGCCGAGCGCTGCTGGCCGGGCGTGGGCTCCTCGG
>JAICKK010000038.1 GCA_025927955.1 Nocardioidaceae bacterium | reverse complement strand
CAGCCCACCCTGCTGTGCGCGCCCGACGCCGCCGGCCGGATCTACTGCGACAACGGCGGCCGAGCCGCGGGCTTCTACTGCCCCACCTGCCAGAGCGGCCCGGCGATCCAGCCGGTGGTACTTCCCCAGGTGACCACGGGAACGGTGCTGACCGAGCTGAGACGGGTCGGCCTGCCCTCCCTCGAAGCGCACACCCAGCCGGAGGTCAAGACGCTGGTCAACTTCCCGACGATCTTCTACACCGAGCCGCAACCCTTCAGCCGGACGGTCACCCTCCTGGGCCAGGTCGTGGAGATCGTGGCGACGCCGGAGTCGTTCACCTGGCACTTCGGTGACGGCACCGGCGCCCGTACGACGACGCCCGGGGCGCCGTACCCGGCCATGGACGTCACGCACGAGTACACCGACGCCCACGTGACCGTGCAGACCAGCGTGGACGTGACCTACTCGGCGCGGTTCAGCGTGAGCGGGGGCGCCTGGCAGACGATCCCCGGCGCCGTGACCATCTCGGGCCCGGCCGCCCCGCTGCGCGTGGTCGAGGCCACCGCGGTCCTCTCCGGCAACTACCACTGAGAGGTCCGCGAGCGTCCGGGACGGGGAGGGGGCGGGTCGCGGTGGAGTGCCGCGGACCCGCCCCCGGTTCCCCTCATGCCGCCCGACCCGGGTCGAGGAGGTCGTCGGCACGTCTGTGGGCGCCGGCCGTCAGCCGGCGGGCACCGCGAGCACCTGCCCCACCGACAGGGCGGGGCCGCTGAGCGCGTTGAGCTCCTCGATCTCGTGGACGGTCTCGCGCACCTCACCCGGCGCGGCCACCGCGGCCGCGATCCCCCACAGGGTGTCGCCCTGGTGGACCTCGATGGTGCGGGTGGGCACCGGCGCGCCGGGATGGTCGGTGGCGGCCGACTGGGAGCCGAGGACCGTCACCGCGACCAGCAGCATCAGCACCAGCGCGAGCAGGACCGTCACGCGCCCTCGTCGCGTCAGCCGGAGGGACGCCGGCCCCGGCACGCGACGGGACGAGGTGGACGGCCGACCGCTCGGCGCGCCACCGGTGCGATCCTGCGGCTGGACCTGCGGCTGGACCTGCGGATGGATCTGCGGCTGGATCGCGATGGTGCTCATCTGGGGCCTCCGTGGGGAGTGGGGCGGGTGGTGCCAGGTGTCCATGGAGGAGGTCTACCGAGGGCCACCGACAGTTCTGCGACGGCGACCTCGAGAGCCGGCTCGGTCGAACACAGGTTCGACGGTAGAGCACATGTTCGAACGGCACAAGGGCTGGGTCGAACGGACGTTCGAGCGAGACGTTCGGGCGGGCCGCGACACGCCGTTCGAACACGTGTTTGAACCACCGCGCCGGCGGCGCTACGGTGACCTCACCGGCCACAGCCGGGTCACGACGGCGGAGAAGGAGCGGGCATGGCAGGCAAGCGCAAGGCAGGGAACGCGTCGGGCACGGGGGTGGCCGAGCTGCCCGACGGCCCCCCGGACGCCACCGGGCTGACCCCGCGCCAGCAGCGCGTGTTGACCGTCATCCGGGACTCGATCGAGCTGCGAGGGTACCCGCCGAGCATGCGCGAGATCGGCGAGCGGGTCGGGCTCACCAGCTCCTCGTCGGTGGCCCATCAGCTGCGCGTGCTCGAGGAGAAGGGCTTCCTCAAGCGGGACCCGCACCGTCCTCGCGCCCTGTGGGTGTACACCCCCGAGGTCGCCGAGGGCGTCGACGAGACCGGCATGGGCGACGCGATGCCGGCGGCCACCTACGTCCCCATGGTGGGTCGCATCGCCGCCGGTGGCCCGATCCTCGCCGAGGAGCGGGTGGAGGAGATCATGCCGCTGCCGAAGAGCCTGGTGGGCGACGGGACGCTGTTCCTCCTCGAGGTCTCCGGCGACTCGATGGTCGACGCGGCCATCTGCAACGGCGACTACGTCGTGGTGCGCCAGCAGCCGACCGCCGAGAACGGCGAGGTGGTGGCCGCCCTGCTCGACGGCGAGGCCACCGTCAAGACGTTCCAGCGGCGCGACGGCCAGGTCTGGCTGCTGCCGCACAACGAGTCCTACGACCCCATCGACGGCACCCACGCCACGATCCTGGGGAAGGTGACGGCGGTCCTGCGCCGCATGTAGCGGACGGCCACCCAACGGAAACCGGCGTTTCTCGCGCAATCCGGACATACTGCGCCTTACCCTGGTCGTTCCACCTCGAACGACAGGGACACCGTGCGCACACGCCTCCTCTCCCTCGGGCTCGGCGCCGTCGCCGGCGTCCTGGCTCTGGCCCCCGCGGTCGCGTCCGCTCAGCCTGCCGCGGACACCGTCGCCGGGGTCGCCACCGCAGGCGCCACCGTCGCCGTCGCTCCGTCGGCCCCTTCGTCGCTCACGCCGGCCTCGGCCACGCCGGCCTCGGACGCGCTGGCCGGTCAGCCGTCAGAGGGCGCGGAGGCGCCGACCGGGACGACGCCCGGTCAGAGCCTGGACGTGCCCGCCCCCGTCGCGTCGGCCCCACAGGCGCCAGCGGTCAGGGCCCGCACCGCGCTCAGCCACGCCCGGGACCTGTTCCAGCGTGGTGGCACGAGCGGCGCCCACGGCGCCACCTGGCACCACGGACGTGACGCCACGCTCGTCTTGACCCAGCTCCGCCACCACGTCCACGACCTGACCTCGAGCGCCGACCGGCGGGCCGCGCGCGCGATCCTCGCGCGTCCGACGTACGGCAAGAAGCCCCGGAAGGGCGAGCACGCGTACACCGTGCGCGAGCAGCAACCGGTCTGCGACGCCCATGTCTGCATCCACTACGTCACGTCCACCCGCGACCGGGTCGCCACCACCGACGCCAACGCCAACGCCATCCCCGACTACGTCGACCAGGCACAGGAGATCTTCGCGCAGGTCTGGTCGACCGAGGTCGCCACCTTGGGCTACCACCGCCCGATGGACGACTCGGCGCTCGCGCAGCACGGTGTCGACGGCAAGCTCGACGTCTACCTGCAGGACCTGGCCACGGACACGAACGGCCTCTACGGGTACTGCGCGCCGGACACCAGCAACCGTCGGAGCCCGGGCTACTGCGTCCTCGAGAACGACTACGCGGAGGCTCCGTTCCAGCGGCGCAGCCCCAGGCAGAACTTCGAGGTGACCGCCGCCCACGAGTTCTTCCACGCCGTGCAGTTCTCCTACGACTCCTACGAGAGCCCCTGGCTGATGGAGGGCACGGCCGCCTGGATGGAGGACGAGGTCTTCGACGAGGTCGACGACAACCGGCAGTACCTCGCCCAGAGCCCGCTGACCGACCCGGAGCTGCCGCTGAACTACGCCAACTTCGACCCCGCCTACTCGCCCTACGGCGGGTGGATCTTCTGGCGGTTCCTCAGCGAGTGGCAGGGCCCCGGAGCCGGCGAGGACCCGAGCGTGATCCGCGGCGTGTGGAACCGGGCCGCGTCGACGTCGTCGCTGGGCGCCCTGTCCGCCACGCTGGCCGCACGGCACACCAGCCTGACGGCCGCGTTCCGCAGCTTCGGCACCTGGACCCGCAACCCTCGGCACTTCTTCGCCGAAGGTGCCTTCTACCCGCCCGCGCGGACCGCCAAGTCCTTCCTGCTGGGGAGCAGGCACCCGGGCACCGGCGTCTGGGGTGCGCAGCTGAGCCACCTCTCACGTGCCTTCGTCCGCTTCCGCCCGGCCACCACCCTGCACGGCGCCTGGCGGCTGCGGCTCCACCTGGACATGGCGGACCGGTCCCGCGGGTCCCTCGCGCAGGTCGTCACCCACCACCCCGACGGCACCATCACCGTCCACGCCGTCAGGCTGGACCGAAGCGGAGAGGCGACCACGAGCTTCGTGTTCGACCGCTCTCGGGTGTCCTTCCTCGACCTGGACCTGGTCAACACGAGCGTCAAGCTGTCCGACGACTTCCGCCCGACGCTGTTCAGCGTCACCGCGGTCCGCTGAGGCTCAGCTCAGCCGGACCAGCAGCAGCGGCCCACCGTCGTACCGGCCGCCGTCGATCGCGACGACCAGCCCGTCGGCGTACACCAGCGGTCCGTCGATCTCGTACGACGGCTTGTCGACCAGCGTGCCGATGATGCTGTGCCCGTGGACGATCCGCTGCCCGCCGAAGGTCTCCAGCATGCGGCGGGCGGTGTCGACGCCCTCCTCGCCGACATAGTCGTAGCGGCTGGTGAGCGCGGCGAACACGTCGAAGTGCTGCCTCGCGTCGTCGCCTGCCAGCAGGCCCCGAAGGGTGGCGTTGACGTCCGCGACGCTGCGGCCCCAGGTGAGGTAGCTGGTGGTGTCGGAGTGCAGCAGCAGGTCGTCCCCGACGACCGCCATCGCCGGCAGCGCGCGCAACCAGGCGACGTCGTCGTCCCCGAGGCCCTCCTGGTCCTCCAGACGCCCGCCGTTGAGCAGCCAGACCTCACCGAAACGAGAGGTCGGGAACAGCCTCTCCCCCAGCATCAGGCACTCGTGGTTGCCCAGCAGCATGTGCACGTGCTGCGGCGCCTGCTCCTGCAGCGAGCGGACCAGGCGGACCACCCCGATCCCGTCCGGCCCCCGGTCGACCAGGTCGCCGAGGATCCACAGGTCGTCGTCGCCGTCCGGGCCCCCGACCCAGCGGTCCTCTCGCAGCAGGCCGGCCTGCGTCAGGACCGCGCGCAGGTCGGCCAGGTGGCCGTGCACGTCGCTGACGACATAGGTGCCCATGGGCGTCATCCTGACAGCGGCGAGCTCAGGAGGCGAGCCGCCGCAGCGCCGCGAGCACGACCTCGTGGTCGGTGGTCGACCACATCGGCGGCAGGGATGCCCGCAGGAAGCCGCCGTAGCGCGCGGTCACCAGCCGGGGGTCCAGGACCGCCACCACGCCGCGGTCGCTCGTGGTCCGGATCAGCCGGCCGGTGCCCTGGGCGAGCAGCAGCGCCGCATGCGTGGCCGCCACCTGCATGAACCCGTTGCCGCCGGCGCGGTCCGCGGCACGCTGACGCGCCGACATCAGCGGGTCGTCGGGCCGCGGGAACGGGATGCGGTCGACGATCACCAGCTGGCAGGTGTCGCCGGGGACGTCGAGCCCCTGCCACAGGCTCAGCGTCCCGAACAGGCAGGTGTGCGGGTCCTCGGTGAACAGCCGGGCCAGCTCCGGCAGCTGGGCGTCCCCCTGCGCCAGGATCGTCAGGTGCGGCAGCCGCTGCCGGGCCGCCTCCGCGGCGGTCTCGGCCGCCCGACGGCTGGAGAACAGGCCGAGCGTGCGGCCGTCGGCCGCGTCGACCAGGGCGACGATCTCGTCGATCTGGGCGGTGCCGAGGCCGTCGCGACCCGGCGGTGGCAGGTGCCGGGCGACGTACAAGATGGCCTGCCGGGCGTAGTCGAACGGCGAGCCGACGTCGATCGCGCGCCACGGCAGCGCGTCGTCGTCCTCCCGACCCGGCTCCGCGGCGGGGGCCGGGGAGGCCGGCAGGGAGTGGTCGACCCGCTCCTCGGCCTTGAACCCGAGCGAGGTGGCGATGGACGTGAAGTCGCCGCCGAGCATGAGCGTGGCACTGGTGAGCACGACGGTCTTCGCCCACAGCAGCCGCTCACGCAGCGGACCCCACACCTGCAGGGGCGCCACGCACAGCTGCTGCCCCCCGCGGGCCCGGTCCCGGTCGGTCAGCCACAGCACGTCCGCCTCGGAGTCCGCGGCCATCCGCTCGGCGTGCTGGTGGATCTCCTGTACGGCGGCGCGGGCCTGCTGTCGACCGGCGTCGGGCTCGCTGTCCCCGGACTCCTTGGGGAACGCCGAGAGCACCCGGCGCGCCGCGTTGCGGACCAGTGCCAGCGCGTCGGCCAGGGCCGTCGACAGGCCGTCGAGCCGGCCGGGCTCGCTGGCGTCGAAGGCGCTGCGCAGCGCGTCGGCCGCGTCGGCGAGGTCGTCGGCCTCGGTGCCCTCGACGTGCCGCTGGGCCCGGCGTGCGGCGCGCTCGACCTCGGGCACCGACAGCTCGTCGGTGGCCGCCTGGGTGACCCGGGCGGCCAGCTCGTGAGCCTCGTCGATCACGACCACGTCGTACTCGGGGATCATCGGGACGCCCTCGATGGCGTCGATCGCGAGCAGGGAGTGGTTGGTGACCACCAGCTGGGCGTGCGCGGCCCTCTCCTTGGCACGCTCGGCGAAGCACTCCTCGCCGAACGGGCACTTGGCGGCCCCGAGGCACTCGCGGTGGGTGACCGACACCTGGCGCCAGACCCGGTCGGAGTGCCGGGGCGCGGAGTCGCGGTCGCCCGGGCCCTTCGTGGCGACCTGCTCCTCGGCCCACGAGCGCAGCGCCATCACCTCGTTGCCCATCGACCCCTCCGGCAGGTCCACGAGCGCTCCCTGCTCGTCGGGGACCCCCTCCCGGACCCGGTGCAGGCAGGCGTAGTTGGCGCGGCCCTTGAGCACGGCGTACGACGGGCGTCCTGACGACCCGGGAAGGACGTGCTCGGCGGCGTCGAGGAGCGCCGGGATGTCGCGCTCGACGAGCTGGTGCTGCAGGGCCAGGGTGGCGGTGGCGACGACGACGCGGCGCTGGTGCAGCAGGGACGGGACGAGGTACCCCAACGACTTCCCGGTGCCGGTGCCGGCCTGCACGAGCAGGTGCTCGCCGGTCGACATCGACCGCGCGACGGCCTCGGCCATCTGGACCTGGCCGGGCCGCTCCTCGCCGCCGAGCGCGTCGACCGCCGAGGCCAGCACCTTCCGGACCCTCGACGTCCGCACCGGACCGGGCGGGGCGTCGGGACTGGGCACCGAAGAACCCTATCCGCCCGCGCCGACGACGGTCGGCGTTCGTCCCCAGCCGTCCAGCGCCCTGCTGTGCGGGTCGCGGTCCCGGTCCTCGCCGAGGCGTCCCGTTCCGTGGCCCAGGGTGCGCCGAGGCGTCCCGTCTTACGATCGGGCGGGCGCCGAGGCGTCCCGTCTTGCGGTCGGGACCACGCCGAGGCGTCCCGTCTCGTGCTCGGGAGGACGCCGAGGCGTCCCGTCTCGTGCTCGGGAGGACGCCGAGGCGCCTCGTCTTGCGGGCCGGGGCACGCATTCGGCCGACGAGACACGCCAGCCGAGGGATCTGCACGTGCCTGTCCCCGTTGGGTGCCGGGCCTCGGGGCGCCCGCCCTGGCAGCTCGGGCACCTCGACCGGCGTCGGCCACAAGACGGGACGCCTCGCCGCAACCCCACCGCAGAACAAGACGCCTCAGCGAACCAGCGTGTCCGGGGTGATCGGGAGGTCGCGGACCCGGATGCCGGTGGCGTTGTGGACGGCGCTGGCGACGGCGGCCGCGGTGCCGGTGATGCCGATCTCGCCGATGCCCCGAACGCCGAGGGGGTTGAGGTGGAGGTCGGTCTCGTCGAGCCAGGACACGTCGATGTCGACGACGTCGGCGTTCGTGGGGACGTGGTAGTCGGCGAGGTCGTGGTTCATCACGTGGCCGAACCGGTGGTCGACGATGCTGTGCTCGAACAGCGCCATGGACAGGCCCCACACCATGCCGCCCCGGAACTGCGAGCGGGCCGTGCGGGGGTTGACGATCCGGCCGCAGGAGAAGACCCCGACCATCCGGGGCACCCGCACCTCGCCGGTGTCGGCGTCGACGCGGACCTCGACGAACTGGGCGCCGTAGGAGTGCGTGGCGTACTCCTTCGCCTCCGGGTGCTCGGCGGCGGCGGACTCCGTGGTCGCGCCGGGCTCGGGGGACTCGCCGTGCTCCTCGCGGAACCTGCGGCACGCCTCGAGGATCGCCGACCCGTGCGATGCCATCCCCGACGAGCCGCCCTCGACGGTGGCCATCGGGAGGGCGGTGTCGCCGATCTCGAGGTGCACGCGGTTCATCGCCAGCCCGAGGGCGTCGGCCGCGACCTGGTTGAGCGCCGTCCACGACCCGGTGCCGATGTCGGCCGCGCCGATGTGCACCGCGTAGTGCCCCCGCCCGCCGTACCGGACGCGGGCCACCGAGCCCGGCATCACGTTGCCGGGGTACGTCGACGACGCGACGCCGAACCCGACCAGCCAGTCCCCGTCCCGCCGCGAGCCGGTGGGACCACGACGCGACCAGCCGAACCGCTCGGCGCCGACGCGCAGGCACTCCACGAGGTGGCGGCCCGACCACGGCTTGCCGGTCTCCGGGTCGGCGGGAGGGTCGTTGCGGATGCGCAGCTCGACGGGGTCGAGGCCGCACGCCTCGGCCAGCTCGTCCATGGCGTGCTCGAGGCCATACATCCCGGGAGCCTCGCCGGGAGCGCGCATCCACGACGGCACGGGGACGTCGAGCGCGGCGAGCCGGTGGGAGGTACGGCGGGCGCGGGCGGCGTACATGTTCCGGCTGACCACCGTGGTCTGCTCGGCGAACTCCTTGATCCGCGAGGTCTGCTCGACGGCCTCGTGCACCAGCCCGGTGATCCGGCCGTCGGCGTCCGCGCCGATCCTCACCCGCTGGAGCGTCGGGGTGCGGTAGCCGGCGAGGAAGAACATCTGCTGCCGGGTCAGCGCCAGCTTGACCGGTCGTCCCGGCAGCGTCCGCGCGGCCAGCGCGACCAGCACGTTGTGCGCATGCGGCAGACCCTTGGAGCCGAAGCCGCCGCCGACGTAGGGCGAGATGACGCGCACGTCCTGCTGCGCGAGCCCGAGGACCTTGGCCAGCGTGCTCGCCACCCCGTGGGCACCCTGGGTCGAGTCGTAGACGGTGAGCGTGGGCCGCTCCTGGCTCTCGTCCCAGGTCGCGATGCAGGAGTGCGGCTCCATCGGGTTGTTGTGCTCCATCGGCGTGGAGTACCTCTGGTCCACGACCACCGCCGAGGACCGCAGCGCCTCCTCGACGGGTCCCTCGTCGGTGTCGGTCGGGAAGGACGCGTTGACCTCGTCCGGCGCGTACAGGTCCGGGTCGTCCTCGCGCAGGCGCGTGTCGTGCGGGTGCTCGTCGTACCGGATCCGCACCAGCTCGGCGCCGTGCCGGGCGACCTCCGGGCTGGTGGCGACCACGCACCCGACGATCTGGCCTCGGAACGCGACCCCGGGCGACTGGAGCACGGTGTACTCGCCGTCGGAGGTGTCGGCCAGCTTCGGGGAGTTGAGGTGGGTCAACACGAGCAGCACGCCCTCCAGCGCCTCGGCCTCGCTCGCGTCGACGTCGCTCACGCGGCCGCGGGCCACGGTGGACTGCAGGAGGTGGAGGTAGGCCGGGCTCTCGGCCAGCTGCTCGAAGGCGTAGCGGGCCATGCCGCGCACCTTCACCCTGCCGTCGAGGCGCCGCACCCCCCTTCCGACGGCTGGGCCGACGGCTGGGCCGACGGCTGTTCCGACGGCTGGCGGGGTCCCGGTGAGGGTCATGCTCGCTCCCCTGCCGCGCGGACGAGCCCGCGCAGCGTCGCGGTGATGGCGTTGCGCGCCATCGGCACCTTGAAGGCGTTCTCGCTCAGCGGCCTGGCCGCGCCGAGCTCGGCCTCGGCGGCTGCCCGGAAGCCCTCCGCCGTCGCCTCGCGCCCGCGCAGCGCCTCCTCGGCCCGGGTGGCGCGCCAGGGCTTGTGCGCGACGCCTCCCAGGGCGATCCGGACCTCGCGCACCACGCCGTCCTCGACCTCGAGGACGGCGGCGACCGAGACGAGCGCGAAGGCGTACGACGCCCGGTCGCGCACCTTGCGGTAGGCGGAGCGCCGAGCGGCCGGGAGGGGGGCCAGCTCCACGGCGGTGATGAGCTCGCCGGGGTCGAGGGTGGTGTCGCGGGCCGGCTCGTCGCCGGGCAGGCGGTGGAGGTCGGCCATCGGGATACGGCGCTCGCCGGAGGGGCCGAGCACCACGACGTCCGCGTCGAGCGCGGCGAGCGCCACCGCCATGTCGGAGGGGTGGGTGGCGACGCAGTGCTCGGAGGCCCCGAGGATCGCCAGCGTCCGGTTGCGCCCCTCCACCGCCGGGCATCCGGAGCCGGGCTCGCGCTTGTTGCACGGGGTGGTGACGTCCTGGAAGTAGCGGCAGCGGGTCCGCTGCAGCAGGTTCCCCGCAGTGGTGGCCATGTTGCGGATCTGACCTGAGGCGCCGGCGAGCAGGGCCTGCGAGAGCACCGGGAAGTCGTGCCGGACCGACGGGTGCGCCGCGAGGTCGCTGTTGCGGACGGCGGCACCGATCCGCAGGCCGCCGTCGTCACGGCTCTCCACCCGGTCGAGGGCGAGCCGACTGACGTCCACGAGCCGGCCGGGGGCCGCGACGCCCAGCCTAAGGTGGTCGACGAGGTTGGTGCCACCGCCGAGGTAGGCCGCGTCCGGGTGCGCGGCGACGCGGGCGACCGCGTCGGCGGGGTCGAGGGCCCGCTCGTAGGTGAACGGCCTCACCGTGAGGGCACCGGGGGCCGTTGTGCGGCCACGTCGCGGATGGCGGCCACGATGTCGACGTACGCCCCGCAGCGGCACAGGTTGCCGCTCATCCGCTCGCGGATCTCGTCGTCGGTGAGCGGCACGGCGCTGCCAGCGGGGACGTCCGGGTCCGTGACGAGGCTCGGGTGTCCGGCCGCGGCCTCCTCCAGCACGCCGACGGCCGAGCAGATCTGGCCGGGGGTGCAGTAGCCGCACTGCAGGGCGTCGTGCTCCACGAACGCCTCCTGCATCGGGTGCAGGTCGCCGCTGTCGTCGAGGCCCGAGGCGGTGACCACGTCCCGACCCTGCTGCGCCACCGCCAACGAAAGGCAGCTGAGGGTGCGGCGACCGTCGAGCAGCACGGTGCAGGCGCCGCACTGGCCGTGGTCGCATCCCTTCTTCGGCGAGGTCACGCCGAGCCGCTCGCGCAGTGCGTCGAGGAGGCTGGTCCGGGTGTCGACCGTGACGGTGCGCGCCGACCCGTCCACCGTCAGGGTGAGCTTGGCCTCGGTGGCCTCCATGGCCTCTGTCGCCCCGCTAGCCACCCCGGCCTCCCCGGCCTCCCTGGTCTCCCTGGTCTCGGCGGCTTCGTGCACGTCGGGCGTATACCCGTCGTCGCACCGCGCAAACGCCACACCCACGCCGTACGCCGAGGCGTCCCGTCCCGCGCTCCCTGGCACGCCGAGGCGCCCTCCTGCGCGCCGTTGTGCGCCGAGGCGCCCCGTTCTGCGCGCAGTTGTGCGCCGAGGCGTCGCGTCCTGCGCGCCATTGTGCGCCGAGGCGTCGCGTCCTGCGCGCCGTTGTACGCCGAGGCGTCGCGTCCTGCGCGCCGTTGTACGCCGAGGCGTCCCGTTCTGCGAGCGCGAGTCACACGACACGACGCCTCGACGCACCGGCGACCACAGGACGGGACGCCTCAGCGATCGTGACGTCGGCCGGAGCGGCGGCGTGGCAGCAGCGGCTCGGCGCTCTCGTCCTCCAGCCCCGGAACGACGTGCACCGCAGTCGTGGGCGAGGCCAACGCCTGCTCTCCGTCCTCGAGCCACCCGACGAGGTCGGGCTTGCGCAGCCGCGCACCGGACAGGGCCGGGATCAGCAGCGACGCCAGCAGGGCGACGACGGCGACTCCGAGCGTGATGAGCAGCCCGGTGGTGATCCCGGCGGCCAGGTCCGAGTTCGCCTGCGTGATGGCCACCACGACCGGAGCGACGGCGAACGCGGCCGCGGACCGAAGCAGCTCCACGAGTGCGAACGCGCGGCCGAGCAGCTGCGAGGGCACTCCGAGCGCCGCCAGGAACAGTCCCGGCGACACGGTGGCCCCGGCTCCGAACCCGAGCAGCCATGCGGACCACAGGATCGCGGGCCCCGGTCGTGACGTGCCGCTCACCAGCAGCAGCGCGGTGGCCGCGATGAGGCAGACGAGCCCGGCGTTCACCAGGACCGGCACCCATCTGGACCGGAACAGCGCGCCGAAAGCCACGGCGGCGAGGAGCAACCCGACCGGCATGGGCCAGAACACCGCGCCGACACGAAGCGGGTCGGCTCCCCCCACCTGCCTCAACGACGTCTGCACCAGCTGCAGCGCCGTGACGAACACCGCGCCGGCGAGCATCGCCACGACGGTGCCGGTGACCGGAAGCTGCGTGGACAGCGCCTCGACCGGCATCAGCGGCACGCGCTTGCGGTACTCCACGACGATCAGCACCAGCAGCGCCGCGATGCCGAGCACGAACGGCACCACGAACTCCGGTGAGGTGAAGGACGCCTCCACGAGGACCGACGTGCCGGCGAACGTGAGCCCCGTGGCCACCAGCGACAAGGAGATCGCCGGTACGTCGACGGGCAGGTCGGGGTCGAACGGGTCGAAGCGCACGTAGCCGAGCCACGCGACCGCCCAGCCGATCGCGCCAATGCCCGCGGTCACCGCGAACAGCCCACGCCAGCCGCCGGACGCGGCCACGACGCCGCCGACCAGTGGGCCGATCGTCGTGGCCCCGAACAGTCCCACGTTCACGATCGCCACGGTGACGGGAAGCCGGCCGACGCCGAACCGGGTGACCAGTGGGGGCAGCGCGGCGACGAGCATGAAGCCGGTTGCGGCGCCCTGCAGGATTCGGCCGGCGAGGAAGACTTCCGGGGTCGGGGCCGCCGCCGCCAGCACCGAGCCGACCACGAACAGGGCCTCGTAGCCGAGGAACAGGTGCCGCTGGACGTAGCGCTGCCCCAGCTGGGCCGCCAGCACCGCGCCGAACGCGTATCCGGCGTTGCTGAGCTCCTCGGTGAGCTGGAGCTCCAGCCGCCCGGCGCCGAGCGCCTTCCCGACGAGGGGGTCGACGGCCACGGCGGCGGTGCTGAGCACGATGTTGGGGCAGAGACCGAGCAGCGCGATGCCGACGGCGAGTCCGTAGCTGCCTTCGTACCGCCGGACCACCCGCGCTCCTCCCTGCATGGCACTTCCGGGCGTCGGGGTACCCGGACCGACCGCGACCACACCGGTCACTGCGCCGACGCGTCCCGCCGTACGCCCCGGTCGGTGGGCGCGAGGACCCCTCAGAACGGGACGCCTCGGCGTACCACCGACAACGGAACGGGACGCCTCGGCGCAGACCCCACCACGGAACGGGACGCCTCGGCGCAGACCCCACCACGGAACGGGACGCCTCGGCGGCCCCCCGCCGGCGGACCGCGCAAGCAGTGGCGGGGCGGGTCAGGCGGAGGTGAGGTACGGCGTGAGCTCGCCGGCCAGGGCGGGGTGCACCCGGCCGCGCACCAGGGAGCCGTCGGCGGTGTGCTCGACGTGCTCGACCTCGCCGGAGGTGTGGATCCGGTTCAGCAGGTCGCCGCGGTCGTAGGGCAGCAGCGCCTCGAACGCGACGGCAGGACGCGGAAGGTCGGCCTCCACGGCGGCGAGGACGTCAGGGACGCCCTCCCCGGTGCGCGCCGACACGACGACCGAGTGCGGCTCGCGCTGGCGCAGCCGGGCGATGACCATCGGGTCCGCCACGTCGGCCTTGTTGATGACCACCAGCTCGGGCACCTTGTCGGCGCCGATCTCGGCGAACACCTCGCGGACCGCGGCGAGCTGCCCCTCGGGGTCGGCGTGCGAGCCGTCGACGACGTGCAGCACGAGGTCGGAGTCGGCGACCTCCTCCAGCGTCGAGCGGAACGCCTCGACGAGCTGGTGGGGCAGGTGCCGGACGAAGCCGACCGTGTCGGACATCGTGTAGACGCGCCCGTCGGAGGTCTGGGTGCGCCGCGTGGTCGGGTCCAAGGTGGCGAACAGCGAGTCCTCGACGAGCACGCCCGCGTCGGTGAGCCGGTTGAGCAGCGAGGACTTGCCCGCGTTGGTGTACCCGGCGATCGCGACCGACGGGACCAGGTGGCGCCGGCGCTCGGAGCGCTTGGTGTCGCGGGTGGTCCGCATGTGCGCGAGGTCGCGGCGCAGCTTGGCGATCTTGGTGTTGATCCGCCGGCGGTCGGTCTCGATCTTGGTCTCGCCGGGACCGCGCCCACCGATGCCGCCGCCCTGGGAGCCCACGCGGCCACCGGCCTGGCGCGACAGGTTGCCGCCCCAGCCGCGCAGCCGCTGCTTCATGTAGCTGAGCTGGGCGAGCTCGACCTGCGCCTGCCCCTCCCGGGACTTGGCGTGCTGGGCGAAGATGTCGAGGATCAGCGCGGTGCGGTCGACGACCTTGACCTTGACGCGGTCCTCGAGGTTCCTCAGCTGGCTGGGGGCCAGCTCGCCGTCGCAGATCACGGTGTCCGCGCCGCTGGCCTGCACCACCTCGCGCAGCCCGTCGACCTTGCCGCGCCCGATGAAGGTCGCCGGGTCGGGCTTCTGGCGCCGCTGGTACAGCGCGTCGAGCACCTGGGAGCCCGCGGTCTGCGCGAGCAGCGCCAGCTCGGCCATGGAGTTCTCGGCGTCCTCGACCGACCCCTCGGTCCACACGCCCACGAGCACGACGCGCTCCAGGCGCAGCTGGCGGTACTCGACCTCGCTGATGTCCTCGAGCTCGGTCGACAGGCCGGCGACCCGGCGCAGCGCGTGCCGCTCGGCGAGGTCGTAGTCCCCGCCGGACCCGTCGGCCCCCTCCGCCCGCTCCTCGGGGTCGGGCTCCTCGGCGTAGCCGGAGCCCCAGCCCTCGGTCTCCAGGAGCGCGTCGTCGAGGTCGATGTCGGCGGTCCCGGGGTCGCCGGAGCCGGCGAGGTCGGCGGTGGTCGGAACGGCGTCGGGGCGGTACTCGTGTGCGTTGGTCATATCCACCAAAGGGAACGTCTGCGTGGCCGGGACGATTCCCAGTAAACCCCGGAACGCCTCGGGGGACGACCGGATTACGCGCGCAGCCCCGAAAGCCGCACGGTCCCCTCGGCGACCAGCACCGCCGGCCCGCTCAGCAGCACCCGCCCCTGCTCGGTCCAGGCGACCTCCAGCCGGCCGCCGGGCAGGTCCACCACGTACGACGTCGGCAGCGGTGCCTCGTCGGCCAACGCCGCCGCCACCATCGCCGCGCAGGCACCGGTGCCGCACGAGCGGGTCTCCCCCGAGCCGCGCTCGTGCACCCGCATCGCGACGTGCCGCCGCCCACGCCGTACGACGAACTCGACGTTGACGCCGTGGGGGTACTCCGCCTCGTCGTGCTCGGGAGCCACGAGGAGCGGACCCGCGTCGTCGAGGGCGTCGACGAACGCGACCGCGTGCGGGTTGCCGAGCGAGACGTGCAGCGCGCTCCACGCGCGGGTGCCGACGGCCACCTTCGTCTCGCCGAGCACCTTCGCGCTGCCCATGTCGACGGTGACGAGGCCGGCGTCGCCGGCGGGGAAGGTGAGCACCTTGGTGCCCCCACGCGTGGCGACGGGCAGCGGGACCGAGGTGTCGACGTCCTCGTGCTCGACGAGGTACCGGCCGAACACCCGGATGCCGTTGCCGCACATCTCCGAGGTGGAGCCGTCGGCGTTGCGGTAGTCCATGAACCACTCGGCCTCGCCGCGCGCGGAGACGGCGGCGGGATCGTCGTAGGACGCGGTCCGGACCACGCGGAGCACGCCGTCACCGCCGATGCCGGCCCGGCGGTCGCAGAGCCGGGCGACGAGCGCGGCCGGCAGGTCCCCCAGGGCGTTCTCCGGGTCGGGCAGGAGCACGAAGTCGTTCTCCGTGCCGTGTCCCTTCACGAAGCCGACCCGCTGCTGCACCCGCCCAGCCTAGCCACCTACGTTGGGGGCATGTCCCGCAAGAAGTCGCCGCCGCCACGCCTGCGGGTGCGGGGACTGACCCGGCGCTTCGGGGACGTGGACGTCGTCAAGGGGCTCGACCTGGACCTGAAGGCGGGCGCCGCCGTCGCCCTGGTCGGACGCAACGGGGCCGGCAAGTCCACCGTGCTGCGGTGCGTGAGCGCCGCGGACGTCCCGACCGCGGGCACGGTCGAGCTCGACGGGGTGAAGGTGGAGGAGCGCTCCCCGCTCACCCGCCGGGACATGGCCGTGGTGATGGACGACATGGACTTCTTCCCCGACCTCAGCGTCGTGGAACACCTGGACCTGTTCGCCCGCGCGCACGCCGTGCCGGACGCCGAGGCGGTCGTGGACGCGGTGCTGCACGAGGTGCGCCTGGTCCCCCAGTCCGGCCAGCTGCCGGGAACGCTGTCCTCGGGCCAGCGTCGCCGCCTGGCGCTGGCCAGCGCGTTCGTGCGGCCCCGCAAGCTGCTGGTGCTCGACGAGCCCGAGGCCAGGCTCGACTCCGCCGGCCTGGAGTGGCTGGTCGAGCGGCTGCGGCGCGAGAAGGCCGACGGTCTCGGCATCCTGCTGGCCAGCCACGACGCGAGCCTGGTCGAGGCGGTCGCCGACTCGGTCCTGGACCTCGACCAGCGCTCGTGAGCCGGCCGTGAGCGGTCAGGGGCCGCAGCTGCGCGAGCTCCGCCAGCAGATCCGCGTCTGGCGGCGTGGCCGCGCCGACAAGCGCCTCGTGGACGCGCTGAGCGACGCCTACGTGGCCGTGTTCGCGACCGCGATGCTCACCTCGATGGCGGTCAGCGTGGTGCTGAACGTCAGGACGGTGGCGGGCACCTGCACCACCACGCCGTGCACCGACGCTCGGGCGGCGCTGCCGTGGCTGACCGGCCTCGCCCTCGTCGCGGGGGCCCTCGCGGTCGCCGGGCTGTTCGGGCCGATGCTGGTCTCACCGGCCGTGGGCTCGTGGCTGCTGTCCACCCCCGTCGACCGCACGGCGCTGCTTCGACCGAGGCTGGCCGGCACGGGCACCGTCGCCTTCGCCCTCGCGGCCGTGGTCGCCGCCGGCGTCTCCGCCCTGTCGGGGTTCCCCGTCGAGGCGATCGCGGCGTACGGCGGGTGCGTCGGCGCGGCGTGCCTGCTCGCGGTCGGCCTCGCCGCTGTCTGCCAGGCTCGGCGCCTGCGCTGGCTGCGGCTGCTCACCTGGGTCCTCGCGGCGGCGGTGTGGGCCGGTCTGGTCGCCCTCACCCTCGACGCCGTGCCAGCGGCCGCGGCGGCCACGGGCACCGGCTGGGAGGTCGCGCTCGTCGTGGCCGCGGTCCTGGCGGTGGCCACCCTCGTGCGCGCGTACGCCGATCTGGCTCGCCTCGGCCGCGACCAGCTCGCGCCGGGCGGGACGCTGGTGCCGGGACTGTCCGGGGCCCTCGCGGGACTGGACTTCGCGCTGGTCTACGACGTGCTGGTCGAGCGGAGGTGGCGCGCGCGCAGCACGGTGCGCTCCGTGCGCGGCCGCGGCGTCGGCGGCTCCGCGCTGGCGTGGCGGGAGGTGGTGCGGCTGCGTCGCAGCCCCGGCGTGCTCGTCGTCTTGTTCGCGGCGCTCGTCCTGCCCTACCTCGGCGACTCGCTGGGGCTCGGGCGCGCGGACCTCCTGCTGGCGGCGGCGACCGGCTTCCTCGCCAGCCTCGGGCTGTTCTCGTCGCTGCGGGTGCTCAGCCGCACCCCCAGCCTGGTGCGCTGCCTGCCGCTGACGCCGGCGGCCGTCCGCTCCGCGTGCCTGTCGGTGCCCTCGGCCGTGCTGCTGGTGTGGGCGCTGGCCACCGAGCCCGCCCTCCAGTCCGCGGCCGGCCTGGCGGCCACCGACGCGGTCCCGCTGGCGGTCGCGGTGGGCGTCACGGCGGTGGCCGCCGTGGTCCGGTGGGTCTCCGGGCGCCCGCCCGACTACCAGCTGCCGCTGGTGACCTCCCCGATGGGCGCGGTCCCCACCTCGCTCTACGTCAGCGCGGCGCGGGGGTTCGACGTGCTGGTGCTCGGCAGCGCGCCGCTGCTGCTGGCGCCGACCTCGACGGGTGCGGCCATCTCCATCGCCCTGGACGGGATCGTGCTGGCGGTGCTGCTGAACCGGCCGTGACCGGCTCGCCCGGCGGGCAAGCCGCACGCCGGGCTGCCTGCTGGAGCCCGACCCGGCTGCCGTCGGGTGGACGGCCTCCGACGACGGGGCGTCCCCGGGTCCGCCCCCGGGCGCGTCTGCCCGGATCTGTCCGCGCCGTCTGGCACCGTGGGAGGCATGGAGAACCTGTCCGACCTTCTGATGCTGCGGGGGGTGTCCGCGACCTGCACCCAGTGCGCCGGCGAGGCGATCTTCGTGCCGGTCGAGGACGGCTTCGCCGACGAGTTCTGCTGCACCTCCTGCGACGCGGCCGTGTTCTTGTCCCTGGTTCCTGCGGCAGCCGAGAGTGAGCGCAGCGGACCGGCCACCCTGAGCGCGTAGCCGCGATCCCCCGGCGACGGACCCGCGCGTCCCTCGGGTCCGGTCCGGTGTCCCGCGGATGTCGTGCCCCGCGACACCTCAGTGCCGCCCGGCCCCGTCCCGGTGCTCCGGGACCGCCGCGAGCGCGCGAGCGGCGCGGTCGGGGTCGTCCCACTCGACCCAGACGATCCGCGGGTCCTTGGCGAACCACGAGCCCTGACGTCGCGCGAACCGCCGGGTGGCGGCCACCGTCTGGTCGAACGCCTCCTGCTCCGTGCAGTCCCCGTCGAGGTGGCGCAGGACCTGCTGGTAGCCCAGCGCCCGGATAGCCGTGCGTCCCTCGCGCAGGCCCTCGGCGGCGAGGACCCGGACCTCCTGGACCAGTCCCGAGTCCCACATGCGCCGTACCCGGTGCTCGATCCGCTCGTCGAGCACCGGGCGCGGAATGCGCACGCCGACCTGGACGGTTCGGGGGTGGACGTAGACCCGCTCCGGCAGGGCCGCGGTGAACGGCCGACCGGTGAGCGCGACGACCTCCAGGGCACGCACCACCCGGCGCCCGTTGCCGGGCAGGATCCGGTCCGCCGCCACCGGGTCCACCCCGCGCAGACGCTCGTGCAGTGCCGCCGGCCCGCGCTCGGCGAGCTCCTGCTCGAGCGCGGCCCGCAGCGCCGGGTCGGTGCCGGGGAACTCGAAGCGGTCCAGCACCGCGCGCGTGTAGAGCGCCGAGCCGCCCACCAGCACGGGGACCACCTCCCGGGCGTGACAGTCGGCGATCGTGCGCCGCGCGAGGGCCTGGAACTCGGCCACCGTGGCCGGCTGCGACGCGTCGAGCAGGTCCAGGAGGTGGTGCGGGATCCCGCGCCGTTCGGACGCCGGCAGCTTCGCGGTGCCGATGTCCATGCCGCGGTAGACCTGCATCGCGTCGGTGTTCACGATCTCGCCGCGCAGCCGCTCGGCCAGGTCGAGCGCGAGCTCGGACTTGCCCGCCGCGGTCGGCCCCACCACCGCGACCACCGGAACCGGTGGCGCGGAACCCTCGCCACGGGCCGGTTCGTTGGGAAAGATGTGCGGCACACCGCGAGTGTGGCAAAGCCGGAGGGGTACACCCTTCCTCGGGACGAAGGAGTACGGCCATGGGCTTCCTGGACAAGGCGACGAGATCGCTGGCCAAGGCGGTCGACCAGTACGGCGACACGCTCGAGCGGGACGCCACCAAGCTCGGCCGGATCCCCGGCCAGCGCACCGGCGCCCGGCACGGCGACAGCCTCGGCGAGGGCTCCCGCCAGCCGCGCCGGGCTTCCGAGCGGCGCGACGCCAGGGACGCCAGGGACGGCGAGACCCGTCGTCGGTGAGGCACACCTCCGCCGCGCCGTGCCTTTCGGTTTCGGGTCGCGGGTGCCCGGGTACGCCCACCAGATGAGCAGCCCAGCGAGCGACCACGACGCGCCGACCGGCCCGTCGAACCCGCGCGGCCCGGCTGGACCGGATGCGCCGGCCCCTCCCGGTGGGCCGCTGCGCACCGACCGGCCCGCGGGTGGGACCTCCCCCGGCGGGCCCGGGTCCCCGGGCACCGGACCGGAGCCCGAGGCGGACGCGGGCGAGCCGCGAGCCGACCGCGGACCCGCGCCGACGACGCCTCCGCCGACCGGCGCCGCCGAGCCCCGGGCCGCCACCCAGACCGAGCAGGCCAACAAGCGGCTGCAGGAGGAGAACGCCGGGACCTCCCTGGACCAGCCCTCCGACGGCTCCGGCGGGGAGTGAGCACGATGACGGAACCGGCCAGCGGAACCCCCGAGGAGCTCCCCCGCCTCGACCCCGACGAGTTCGTCGGCGCACCCCCGGCCGGGGACGCCGACGCGGGCGCGTTCACCTCCAACGACCAGTCGGCCGACCCGGGCGACGTGCGCGCCGCCGGCGGCGACCGCCGCGACGACGTGAGCGCCGAGGAGACCCTCAGCGACGCCGGCCACGAGCCGGAGGCCGGGGAGGCATCGGCATGACCCCACCCGAGGACCGCCAACAGGAGCCGCCCGAGACCGTCAACCGCGAGTCGCACCCGAACGCCGGCGGCCCGGAGGGACTGTCCGGCGACCTGGGCATCAGCAGCGAGCGGCACGGGCCCTTCGAGGGCATCGAGGGCACCGGGAGCCGGGCCTCCGCCGTCGCCAGCACCGACGGCGAGTCCCCCACCGTGCTCGACCCGCCGCAGGGCCCCACCCCGCCGGAGCAGAGCACCGCCACCGAGGGCGAGCCGGGACCGGACAAGCCCGACGAGACCGCGCCGGCCACCGGCGTCGACCGCACCGTCGGCGAGGTGCAGCCCGATCCCGTCGAGCACCACCACCCGTTCGACCCGGGCAAGAACCCGCGGCACTGAGCAGGTGAGCGACCGCTTCGTCGTCGTGCCGGCGGCCTACGTCTACCTGCTGCGCCCGGGCCCCTACCCCGGCGCCCGAGAGGTGCTGCTGGGCCTGCGGGGGCACACCGGCTTCATGGACGGACACTGGGCGGCGGCGGTCGCCGGGCACGTCGAGCGCGGTGAGTCCGTGTACGACGCCGCCCGCCGCGAGGCCGCCGAGGAGATGGGCATCGGCGACGTCGAGCTGGTGCCGTGGTGCACGATGCAGCGCACCGGCAACGGCGACCCCGTCGACGAGCGCGTGGACTACTTCTTCACGGCCACGTCGTGGACGGGGGTGCCGCGGGTCATGGAGCCGCAGAAGTGCGTGGACCTGCGCTGGTGCCTGCTGGACATGCTGCCGGCGCCCGTCGTACCCCACGAGCTGCGGGTGCTCGCCTCGCTGCGCGCCGGGAGCACGCCGCCCATCCTCGTGCACGGCTTCTCCCCCGGTTCGCCTGCGGTCAGCTGACCGGGCGGGGCCGGTGGGCACGGACGGGATCGCTACGCGCGCACCGTCGGCATGCCCAGCAGCACGGCGGCCTCCTCGCGGGCTCCCGTCGGTCGTACCGACCGGACGGGCGCGTCGGACACGAGGTGGTGCGGCGCTGCGTAGGTCACCTCGACCTCGACCATGTCCCCGGGGCGTACGTCGACGGGGCGACCGTCCCGGTCGACCGGGGTGAAGTGCACCAGCCGGTTGTCACGTGCGCGCCCCGACAGCCGGTGCGTCCGCACGTCCTTGCGACCCTCGCCCTGGGCGACCATCAGCTCGACGGTGCGCCCGACCACGGCCTTGTTCTCGCTCCAGGCGACGTCGTCGGCCAGCGCGACCAGGCGCTCGTAGCGCTCCTGCACCACCTCGCGGGGGACCTGCTCCTCGAGGGCGGCGGCGGGGGTGCCCGGACGCGGTGAGTACTGGAAGGTGAACGCGCCCGCGAACCGGGCCTGCCGCACCACGTGCAGCGTCTCGGCGAAGTCGTCCTCGGTCTCGCCGGGGAAGCCCACGATGATGTCGGTGGTGATCGCGGCCTCGGGCATCGCGCTGCGGACCCGGTCGATGATGGCCAGGTAGCGCTGCTGGCGGTAGGAGCGACGCATCGCCTTGAGCACCCGGTCCGAGCCGGACTGCAGCGGCATGTGCAGCTGCGGCATGACGTTGGGCGTCTCGGCCATCGCCGCGATGACGTCGTCGGTGAAGTCCTTGGGGTGCGGACTGGTGAAGCGCACCCGCTCCAGGCCCTCGATGTCGCCGCAGCTGCGCAGCAGCTTGCCGAACGCGAGCCGGTCTGCGTACTCGGCCCCGTAGGAGTTGACGTTCTGGCCGAGCAGCGTCACCTCCCGGACCCCCTCGGCGACGAGCGCCTCGACCTCGGCGAGGATGTCGCCGGGTCGACGGTCCTTCTCCTTGCCGCGCAGCGACGGCACGATGCAGAAGGTGCAGGTGTTGTTGCAGCCGACCGAGATCGACACCCACGCCGAGTAGGCCGACTCCCGCCTGGTCGGCAGCGTCGAGGGGAAGACCTCGAGGGACTCCAGGATCTCGACCTGGGCCTCCTGCTGCACCCGGGCACGCTCGAGCAGGACCGGCAGCGAGCCGATGTTGTGGGTGCCGAACACGACGTCCACCCACGGCGCGCGCCGGGTGATCTCGCCGCGGTCCTTCTGCGCGAGGCAGCCACCGACCGCGATCTGCATGCCCGGACGGCCCGCCTTGACCGGGGCCAGATGCCCCAGGTTGCCGTAGAGCTTGTTGTCGGCGTTCTCCCGCACCGCGCAGGTGTTCAGCACCACCACGTCGGCTCCGTCGTCGTCCGCGGCGGCGACGTAGCCGGCCTGCTCCAGCAGGCCGGTGAGCCGCTCGGAGTCGTGGACGTTCATCTGGCAGCCGTACGTGCGCACCGAGTAGGTGCGCGGCGTGTCCGGGCGGCCGGCCGGCGGAGTGGGGGAAGGCAGGTCTGGACGCATGAGGGGGCCAGTGTAGAGGCCCGGCGCTCAGCCCTTGTCGGGGTCGGCCGCCCGGCCCAGGGTCTCCTGCTCGCTGCGGACCGCCTTCGCCGTCGACGGGTCGAGCAGCGGCTCCGTGCCCGGCTGCTGCAGGTCGTGCTCGGTGGTGTCCGGGTTCGTGGCCGTGTCCGCTGCGGTGGTGCCCACCGGGGTGGTGCCCACCGGGGTGGTCACCTCGGGACCGTCCTCGACGTCGGCGACCTCGCGCGCCGTCGGAGGCGAGGTCCTCTTCGCGGTGGTCCGCGCCGGCGCTCCGCTGGTCGTCCGCTTGCCGGTCGGGCGCTTGGACACCTGGGCCGCGATGTCGGCAGGGGTGACCGTCGGGGTGTCCCCGGTCGCGGCCGGGCGGGCGCCGGGCGCCTTCTTCGTCGGCGTCCGCTTCGAGGGAGCCCTCCTGGCGGGCGCCTTCGCCGCCGACGCCTTGGCCGCCGGCGGCTGCCGGGACGCCGACCTCCTCGCGGTGGCGGCCTTGGTGGCCGGGTCCTTGGCGGCCGGAGACTTGGCGGCCTTGGT
>JAICKK010000192.1 GCA_025927955.1 Nocardioidaceae bacterium | reverse complement strand
GGTGCGCAGGACCGAGTAGTCCTCGCCCCGCCGCAGGCGCAGCGTCACCTCCCCGGTGACGACCGAGGCGATCCAGCGCTGGATGGACTCGCGCAGCATCAACGCCTGCGGGTCCAGCCACCGGCCCTCGTAGAGCAGCCGCCCGAGCCGGCGACCCTCGTTGTGGTAGCTGGCGACCGTGTCCTCGTTGTGGATCGCGTTGACCAGCCGCTCGTAGCAGGCCCACAGCAGCGCCATGCCCGGCGCCTCGTAGATCCCCCGCGACTTGGCCTCGATCACCCGGTTCTCGATCTGGTCGGACATCCCGAGGCCGTGCCGGCCGCCGATGTCGTTGACGGCGTGGACCAGGGCGACCGGGTCGTCGTACGTCGTGCCGTCGACCGCGACCGGGCGCCCGCGGTCGAAGCGGATGGTGACGTCCTCGGTCGGGATCTCGACGGCCGGGTCCCAGAACCGCACGCCCATGATGGGCTCCACGGTCTCGAGGGAGACGTCGAGGTGCTCGAGGGTCTTCGCCTCGTGGGTGGCGCCCCAGATGTTGGCGTCGGTCGAGTAGGCCTTCTCCGCGCTGTCCCGGTAGGGCAGGGCGTGCTCGCTGAGCCACTGGCTCATCTCGGCGCGCCCCCCGAGCTCCTGCACGAACTCCGCGTCCAGCCACGGCTTGTAGATCCGCAGGGCCGGGTTGGCCAGCAGCCCGTAGCGGTAGAACCGCTCGATGTCGTTGCCCTTGAAGGTCGACCCGTCCCCCCAGATGTCCACGCCGTCCTGGTGCATCGCGCGGACCAGCATGGTCCCCGTGACCGCCCGCCCGATCGGCGTGGTGTTGAAGTACGTGCGCCCGCCGGAGCGGATGTGGAAGGCGCCGCAGGCCAGCGCCACGAGCCCCTCCTCCACGAGCTCGCGCCGGCAGTCGACGGCCCGGGCGAGGTCCGCGCCGTACTGCAGCGCACGGTCGGGGACGCCGGAGATGTCGGGCTCGTCGTACTGGCCGATGTCGGCGGTGTAGGTGCAGGGGACCGCGCCGCCGTTGCGCATCCAGGCGACGGCGACGGACGTGTCGAGGCCGCCGGAGAACGCGATGCCGACGCGCTCGCCCTTGGGCAGTGAGGTGAGGACCTTGCTCACAGGTGGGTTCCTTCGGATCGCTGATGGCTCGGTGGGCTGGTGGTGCCGGTCAGGTCTCGGACCTCGCCGCGTGGCTGGCGAGGTCCAGGAGTCGTCGGGCCAGCGCACCGCCGTCGCCCCTTCCGTCTGGGCCCGTCCGGCCGATCACGAGGACCGTGTCGTCGCCGGCGATGGTGCCGAGCACCTCGTTCAGCTGCGCCTTGTCCAGCGCCGAGGCCAGGAACTGCGCGCCGCCGGGCGGGGTGCGGAGCACGACCAGGTTGCCGGAGAAGTCGGCGGATACCAGCAGCTCGCCCGCGAGCCGGGTCAGCCGGCTCCCTGACGCCGCGGAGTCGGTGGCCGCGCGTGGCGTGCGGTCGCCTCCCTCGGCCGGGACGGCGTAGACCAGCGCGCCGGAGGCCAGCCGGATCTTCACCGCGTCGAGCTCGACGAGGTCGCGCGAGAGGGTCGCCTGGGTGGCCCCCACGCCGGCGGCGGCCAGCAGCTCGGCGAGCTCGGTCTGCGAGCGCACCTCGTGCTGGGTCAGGAGGTCGGCGATCAGCTGCTGACGCGCGCTCTTGGTCATCGGGATGGTGGCGGTCACGTCTGGTGCTCCGTCAGCCAGGTGAGCAGCGCCTTCTGCGCGTGCAGGCGGTTCTCGGCCTCGTCCCACACGACGCTCCGCGGCCCGTCGATCACCTCCGCGTCGATCTCCTTGCCCCGGTAGGCGGGCAGGCAGTGCATGACGATCGCGTCGTCGTGGGCGTGCGCGAGCAGGTCGCCGGTCACGGCGTACCTCCGGAAGGGGCGCTGCCGCTCCTCGGCCTCGTCCTCCTTGCCCATCGAGACCCAGGTGTCGGTGACGACCACGTCTGCTGCGGTCACCGCCTCCTGAGGGTCCAGGACGTACGACGCGGAGCCGCCCGTGCCCGCGGCGATCTGGGACGCCGTCGACAGCACGGCCGGGTCGGGCGCGAAGCCCTCGGGGCCGCTGACCCGCACGTGCATGCCCGCGGTGGTGCCGGCGAGCAGGAAGGAGTGCGACATGTTGGAGGCGGCGTCGCCGAGGAACGCCACGGTCAGCCCGGCGGCCGGGCCCTTGTGCTCCTCGATGGTCTGGAGGTCGGCGAGCAGCTGACAGGGGTGGAACTCGTCGGTGAGCGCGTTCACCACCGGCACGCCGGCGTGCGCGGCCATCTCCTCCAGCCGGTCCTGCCCGAAGGTGCGCCACACCACGGCCGAGACCATCCGGCCCAGCACCCGGGCGGTGTCGGGCACGGACTCGCGGGTGCCGATCTGCGCCAGCGCGCCGTTCACGAGCATCGGGTAGCCGCCGAGCTCGGCGATCCCCGCCGTGAAGGACGCCTGGGTGCGCAGGGTCGGCTTGTCGAAGATCACCGCGACCGCCTGGGGGCCCTCGAACGGGCGGGCGGCGTAGCGCGAGGCCTTGAGCCGCTTCGCCAGCGCGAGCACCTCCGCCTGCTCGGCCGGAGACAGGTCGTCGTCGCGCAGGAAGTGACGGGTCACGACGCGGTCCCGGAGTACGCCTCGTCGAGGATCGTCGGCCACACCTCGAGGAACTCCGAGGCCTGCTCGGAGGTGAGGACCAGTGGCGGCGCGAACCGGATCCGGTTCGGCGTGCAGGCGTTGAGGATCACACCGTGCCGCTGGGCCGCGGCGACCACGTCCGCAGCGACGGCGGCGTCGAGGTCGAGGCCGATGAGCAGCCCGCGGCCGCGCACCTCGGTGACGTGCGGGTGCGCCAGCCCGGCGCACATCAGGTCACCCACCTTGGCGACGTTGTCGAGCAGGCCCTCGGCCTCGATGGCCTCGATGACGGCGAGCGCCGCGGCACAGGCCACCGGGTTCCCGCCGAACGTCGTGCCGTGGTTGCCGGGCCCCAGCAGCGTGGCGTGCTCGCCGACCGCGACCATGGCGCCGATCGGGATCCCGCCGGCCAGCCCCTTGGCGAGGGTCACGACATCGGGGGTGACCCCGGAGCCGTCGTGCGCCATCCAGCTTCCGGTGCGCCCCATCCCGGACTGGACCTCGTCGAGCCACAGCAGTGCGCCGTGCTCCGCCGTGATCTCCCTGGCCCGGCCGAGGAAGCCGTCGGGTGGCAGCACCACCCCGGCCTCACCCTGGACCGGCTCCAGCACGACGGCCGCCGTGGCGTCGGTGACGGCGGCGGCGAGCGCGCCGGCGTCGCCGTACGGCACGAAGGTGACATCCCCCGGCAGCGGCTCGAAAGGCTCCCGGTAGGCGGCCTTCGACGTCAGCGCGAGGGCGCCCATGCTCCGGCCGTGGAAGCTGCCCTCCATCGCCACCAGATGGGTCCGGCCGGTGCGCCGGCTGAGCTTGAACGCCGCCTCGTTGGCCTCCGTGCCCGAGTTGGCGAAGAAGACCCTCCCGTCCACGTGCAGCATCGACAGCAGCCTCTCGGCCAGCCGGACCTGCGGCTCGGTGGTGAAGAAGTTCGACACGTGCCCCAGCGTCTGCAGCTGCTCGGTCACGGCGCCCACCAGCGCGGGATGCGCGTGACCGAGCGCGTTGACCGCGATGCCGCCGAGCAGGTCGAGGTAGCGGCAGCCGTCGGCGTCCCAGACGTACGGCCCCTCGCCCCTGACCAGGACCAGCCTGGGCGGTCCGAAGGTGTTCATCAGCGAGGCCGCGTAGCGCTCCTGGATCTTGGCCTGCTCGCCCATCTCAGCTCTCCTCCTTGCGAAGTGCCGCTCGGATCGTGGTGCGGGCGCCGGGCAGCACCTGGGTTCCGATCCCGTCATCGGTGAAGATCTCCAGGAGTACGGCGTGCGGCTCCCGGCCGTCGACGACGGTGGCCCGCGGGACGCCGTTGGTCACCGCGTCCAGGCACGCACGCATCTTGGGCACCATGCCGCTGGCCAAGGTGGGCATCATCTCCACCAGGGCCTCCGGGCTGATGTGGCCGATCACGTCGTCGCTGTGCGGCCAGTCCTGGTAGAGGCCCTCCACGTCGGTGAGCACGAGCAGCTTCTCGGCGCCCAGCGCCACGGCCAGCGCGGCCGCGGCCGTGTCGGCGTTGACGTTGTGCACCTGGCCGTGCGCGTCGGGGGCCACTGAGGAGATCACAGGGATTCGGCCCGCCTCCACGAGGTCGCGGACCGCCTCGGGTCGCACCTCGGCCACCTCGCCGACCAGGCCGAGGTCGACCTGCTCGCCGTCCACGACCGTGTTCGCGGGCTTCGCGGTGAACAGCCCCGCGTCCTCCCCCGACAGCCCGACGGCGAGCGGTCCGTGGGTGTTGACCAGGCCGACGAGCTCGCGGCCGACCTGGCCCACGAGGACCATGCGGACGACGTCCATCGCCTCGGGGGTGGTGACCCGCAGCCCTGCGCGGAACTCGGACTTGATGTGCAGCCGGTCCAGCATCGAGCTGATCTGCGGCCCTCCTCCGTGCACGACGACCGGGCGCACTCCGGCGTAGCGCAGGAACACGATGTCCTCCGCGAACGCGCGCTTGAGCGTGTCGTCGGTCATCGCGTTCCCGCCGTACTTCACCACGATCGTCTTGCCGTGGTACGTCTTCAGCCAGGGCAGCGCCTCGGCCAGCGTGGCGGCCTTCGCGGTCGCCTGCTTCCAGTCCAAGGTGGTGGGCGCGTCGGTCATGTCTCTCAGCTCGAGTAGGCGGAGTTCTCGTGCACGTAGGCGTGCGTGAGGTCGTTGGTCCAGACGGTGGCGGTCGCGCCGCCGGCCTTGAGGTCGATGGTGACGGTGACCTCCCGCCGGTCGAGGTCGACCCTGGCCGGGTCCTCGTCGGGCGTCGACCTCCGGCACACCCAGACGCCGTTCATCGCCACGTCGAGGTCGCCGGGGTCGAACTGCGCGCTCGTCGTACCGATCGACGCGAGAACCCTGCCCCAGTTGGGATCCTTGCCGAACACCGCGGTCTTGAACAACGCGCTGCGGGCCACCGAGCGACCGACCTCGACCGCCTCGGCCTCGGTGGCCGCGCTCAGGACGGTGATCGTGATGTCGTGGTCGGCGCCCTCCGCGTCGGCCAACAGCTGCATGGCCAGGTCGGAGCAGGCGCGGGCGACCGCGTCGGTGAACGCCTCCTCGGTCGGGGCGACGCCGGACGCCCCGCTGCACATCAGGGTGACCGTGTCGTTGGTGGACATGCACCCGTCGGAGTCCAGTCGGTCGAACGTGGTCCGGGTCGCGGCGCGCAGCGCTCGGTCGGCGGTGGCGGCGTCGACGTCCGCGTCCGTGGTGAGCACCACCAGCATGGTGGCCAGCTGCGGCGCCAGCATGCCTGCCCCCTTCGCCATCCCGCCGACGCTCCAGCCGTCGCCCTCCACGACGACCTGCTTGCAGACGGTGTCGGTGGTCATGATGGCGGTCGCGGCGTGCACGCCGCCGTCGGCGCTCAGCTCCCCGACCGCCACGTCGACACCGCGCACCAGCAGGTCGCGGTCGTTGGTCAGGCCGATCAGGCCGGTGGAGCACACCACGACGTCGGCCGCCCCGATGCCCAGGCCCGCGGCGGCCCGCTCGGCGACGGCGTGGGTGGTCTGGAACCCCTCCGCGCCGGTGTAGCAGTTGGCGCCGCCGGAGTTGAGCACGACCGCTCGCACGATGCCGTCCTTGACCACCTCCTGGCTCCACAGCACGGGGTTGGCCTTGCAGCGGTTCGACGTGAACACGGAGGCGGACGCGAAGGAGGGACCGTCGTTGACCACCAGCGCGAGGTCCTTGCTGCCCGAGGGCTTCAAACCTGCGGTGACGCCGGCCGCGCGGAAGCCGCGTGGGTTGGTGACGCTCACAGTCGTCCCTTTCGCATCGTCACGCTGCTCATGGGGCCAGCCCCACCGTCGTGAGGCCGGTCGTCTCCGGGAGTCCGAGCGCGAGGTTCATGCACTGGACGGCCGCGCCACCGGTGCCCTTGGTGAGGTTGTCGACGACCGCGACCGCGACCAGACGGCTCGCGGCCTGGTCGACGGTGACCTGGACGTGCACGGCGTTCGAGCCCACGACGGACTTGGTCTGTGGCCACTGCCCCTGCGGCAGCAGGTGCACGAACGGCTCGTCGGCATAGGCCTTCTCGTACGTCGCGTAGGCCGCCTCCGCGCCCGCCGTCGTGGGCGCGGAGCAGGTGGCGAGGATGCCGCGCGGCATGGGGACCAGCAGCGGCGTGAAGGAGACCTTGACCTCGCCGTCGGTCAGCAGCGCGAGGTTCTGGGTGATCTCGGGCGTGTGCCGGTGGGTGCCGCCCACGCCGTACGCCGTGACGGAGCCGATCACCTCCGCGCCGAGGAGGTGCGGCTTGGGGGTCCTGCCCGCGCCGGACGTGCCCGAGGCGGCCACCACGACGATGCCCGAGGGGTCGACGATCCCGGCCGCGACGGCGGGGGCGAGGGCGAGCGTCGAGACGGTCGGGTAGCAGCCGGGCACCGCGACCCGGGAGGCGGAGGCCAGCCGCTCCCGCTGGTCGGCGAGCTCGGGGAGGCCGTACGGCCAGGACCCGGCGTGCTCCCCGCCGTAGAAGGTGTCCCACGCCGTCGGGTCGGTGAGCCGGAAGTCGGCCCCGCAGTCGATGACAACGGTGTCCTCGGGCAGCGCGTTGGCGATCGCCGCGGACTGGCCGTGCGGGAGCGCGAGGAAGACGACGTCGTGCCCGGCGAGGACCTCGACCGTGGTGTCCTCGAGGACGCGGTCGGCCAGCGGGACCAGGTGAGGCTGCAGCGAGCCGAGCCGCTCCCCCGCGTTGGACCCCGCGGTGACGGCTCCCACGTCGACCTGAGGGTGGCCGAGCAGCAGCCGGAGCACCTCGCCCCCGGCGTACCCGCTGGCGCCGGCGACCGCCGCTCTGAGCCCTGTCATGTGCATGACTATACACACGAACGCATAGAAGGCGTCAATCAGGCGTGCGGAGCGCCGACGGGTGAGAGCCGGTGAGAGCCGGTGAGAGCCGGTGAGGGCCCGGTGAGGGCCCGGTGAAACCGTGCGCTGTCAGGCTGCCGTCATGACCAACGAGCTCACCACCCGCACCCCCGGCCTGGCGGTCCGCGCCGTCGGGCTGGTGAAGACCTTCGGCGACAACCGCGCCGTCGACGGCATCGACCTCGAGGTCCGTCGCGGCGAGATCTTCGGC
>JAICKK010000189.1 GCA_025927955.1 Nocardioidaceae bacterium | reverse complement strand
GACGACGCCCAGCTCCTGGGCGACCGTGAGCACGTCCATCGCCAGGCCGTCGGCCGTCGCCATCACCGCGCGCGGCCGGTCGGGTCCCGCGAGCCAGCGCCTCACCTGGTCCCGGGTGGACTGCCGGTCGAGCCCGGTGCGGAGCACCTGGCCCGGCGCCATCCCCGCGCGCTCGAGCGCATCGGCCCACCCGCGCGCCCGGTCGGCGACCGGTCCGGACCGGGCGGTGCCGGTCAGGCAGTCGACGCGCGCGTAGCCGTGCTGCAGGAGGTGGTCGGTCGCCAGGGCGCCGCCGCGCCGGTTCGCGAGCACGACCGACGCGGCCCGGACGGCCTGCGGAGCGCGGTGGTTGAGGTAGACGAGCGGCACCGTCGCCACGGGAAGGGCGCGTGGCTCGTTCACCTCTGCCTGGACCAGCAGCAGCCCGTCGACCTGCATGCCCGACAGCGACTCGACGTACCGCTGCTCCAGGGTCCGGGAGAACGCGGAGTTCCCCAGCAGCACCAGACACCCCTCGGCGAAGGCGGCCCGCTCCACGGCGCGGACGAGCTCGGTGAAGAACGGCTCCGTGCTGTCGGGCACCACCAGGCCGAGCGTGTTGCTGCGCGAGGACCGCAGCGCCCGGGCGACCAGGTTGGGACGGTAGCCGAGCTCCTGCATGGCCGACTGCACGCGCTCGCGGGTCGCGGCGGCCACCGGCCGCGGCCCGTTGTTCAGCACGTAGCTCACGACGGCGGGCGACGTCCCCGCTCGTCGCGCGACGTCGTCACGAGTCACCCGCGGCACAGGACGGAGCGTACCGGCCGATGCGGATCCCTTGACGACGCCTGATCTACACGTGTTGACTACTCGGGCACAGCCCACCGTCGCCCGCCTCGGAGCGGGGAGAGAGCGCGAGGTCCACGTGACGTCGTTGATGCAGGCCGCCGAGACCACCTCCTGGAACGGCATCGGCACGAGCGCCCGCCGGCCCGATGGCCTGCTCAAGGTCACCGGGAGGTTCTCCTACTCCTCCGACCTGTGGGTCGAGGGGGCCGTCTTCGCCGTGACGGTGCGCAGCCCCCACGCCGCCGCCCGCATCGTGTCCGTCGACGTCTCGCGAGCCCTGGCGCTCCCGGGGGTGCGCGCCGTGCTCACCCACGAGGACGTGCCGGGCGCCAAGACCTACGGCATGAAGCTGGCCGACCAGCCGGTGCTCGCCGTGGACCAGGTGCGCTACCACGGGGAGCCGGTCGCGCTCGTGGCCGCCGACGACCCGCAGACCGCACGGCGAGCGGCCGACCTCGTCCACGTCGAGTACGCGCCGTACGAGCCGGTCACCGACCCGGAGGCCGCGCTCCTGCCCGGCGCCCGCCCGGTGCTCGGCTCGGACAACCTGGTGCGCCACGTGAAGATCCGGCACGGCGACCTGGTCGCCGCGAGGGAGCTGGCCGAGGTCGTCGTCTCGGGCGACTACGAGGTCGGCATGCAGGACCAGGCCTTCCTCGGACCCGAGTCCGGCCTCGCGATCCCCTCCGAGGACGGCGGCGTCGAGCTCTACGTCTCCTCCCAGTGGCTGCACAAGGACCTCGAGCAGCTGGCGCCCTGCCTGGGCCTGCCCCCCGACAAGGTGCGGCTCACCCTTGCCGGGGTGGGCGGCGCCTTCGGAGGCCGCGAGGACCTGTCGGTGCAGGCGCACGCGTGCATGCTCGCGCTCCGGCTCGGCCGGCCGGTGCGCATGGTCTACAGCCGGGAGGAGTCGTTCTTCGGGCACGTGCACCGGCATCCGGCGAGGATGCACTTCGAGCACGGCGCGACCCGCGACGGCAAGCTGGTCTACGTCAGGGCGCGGCTGCTCCTCGACGGCGGCGCCTACACGTCCACCTCGCCGGTGGTCATCGCCAACGCCTGCTACTTCGCGGCCGGCGCCTACGAGGTGCCGCACGCGCAGATCGACGGGCTCGCCGTCTACACGAACAACCCGCCCTGCGGCGCCATGCGCGGCTTCGGTGCCGTGCAGTCGGCGTACGGCGTGGAGTCCAACCTGGACAGGCTGGCACGAGAGCTCGCCATGGACCCGCTCGAGCTGCGGATGCGCAACGCCATGCGCACCGGCACGGTGCTGCCGACGGGGCAGGAGGTCGACGGGCCCGCTCCCGTCCGGGAGCTGCTCGCGAGCCTGCAAGAGCGGCCGCTGCCGGCCGAGGCGACGGGAGAGCGCGACCTGCGCACGCTGCCCGGCGGGGTGGCCAACACGACCCACGGGGAGGGCCTGCGCCGCGGCATCGGCTACGCGGTCGGCGTGAAGGCGATCGGCTACTCCGGCGGCGTCGACGACGTGTCGACGGCGTGCGTCACGCTCGAGGTCGCGGGTGGCCGGCCGGTCGTGTCCGTGCACACCGCGGCCGCGGAGTGCGGGCAGGGCGTGACGACGGTCCAGGCGCAGATCGCCGGCACCGAGCTCGGAGTCACCCGGGTCGTCGTGGTGCCGGCCGACACGCGCGTCGGCGACGCCGGCTCGGCGTCCGCGTCCCGGATGACGTGGATGTCGAGCGGCGCGGTCCAGGGCGCCTGCCGCCTCGTCGCCCGTGACGTCCTCGCCCGGGCCGCCCGGGTGTCGGGACGCCCCGCGACGGTGCTGGCGCTCGTGCACGACGGCGTCGTCGACTCGCTCACCGGAGACCGCGTCTGCAGCATCGTCGACCTGCTCGGGGACGACCGCATCGAGCACGTCCACGAGTACCACCACCGCCCCACGCAGGGCATCGACCCCGAGACGGGCCAGGGGGACGCCCACATCGCGTTCGCGTTCGCCGCGCACCGGGCGGTCGTCGAGGTGGATGTCGAGCTGGGGCTGGTGAAGGTCGTCGAGCTGGCCACGGCGCAGGACGTCGGCAAGGCGATGAACCCACTGGCCGTGGAGGGACAGATCGAGGGCGGCAGCGCCCAGGGGCTCGGCCTGGCGCTCATGGAGGAGCTCGTCGTCGACGACAGCGGGCGGCTGCGCAACCCGTCGTTCACCGACTACCTCATCCCGACGATGCTCGACGTGCCGCCGATGCCGATCAGCCTGTTCGAGCTCCCGCACCCCGACTCGCCGTACGGGCTGAACGGGGTGGGAGAGCCGCCCACGCTGTCCTCCACCCCGGCGATCGTGAACGCCGTGCGCGCCGCGACGGGACTCGACCTGCCGCGCGCCCCGGTGCGTCCCGAGCACCTCACCGGGACGATGCCCGCCGGCAACCGGGCGGCCACCCCGGCCGCCCTCCCGGCCGTCACCCCGCCGCCGGGCACCGCGCCCGGCGGGCAGCCCACGAGAGCGAGGCACTGACATGGTGTTCCTGCACGCCACGTCGCTGGCGGACGCCGTCGCGGCGCTGAGCGCACACCCGGGGGCGGTGCCGATCGCCGGCGGCACCGACGTGATGGTGGAGGTCAACTTCGACCGCCGTCGGCCCGCGGCCCTGCTGGACCTCACTCGCGTCCCGGAGCTGTCGCGGTGGTGGGTCGAGGACGGGCGCGTCCGGCTCGGCGCCGGCATCCCCTACGCGCGGGTCATCGCCGAGCTCGGCGACCGGCTCCCGGGCCTCGCGATGGCCGCCCGGACCGTCGGCTCACCCCAGATCCGCAACCGCGGGACGGTCGGCGGCAACCTCGGCGCCGCCTCCCCGGCCGGCGACTCGCATCCGCCGCTGCTGGCGGCCGGAGCCGAGGTCGAGCTCGTGTCGAACCGCGGACGGCGCCGCGTGCCCGTGTGCGAGTTCTACACCGGTGTCAAGCGCAACGTCCTCGCGCCGGACGAGCTCATCGAGGCGGTCTGGGTGGACTCGGTCGCCGGACCGCAGCAGTTCTCCAAGATCGGCACCCGGAACGCGATGGTGATCTCGGTGGCGGCGTTCGCTCTCGCGCTGCACCCCGAGCGCCAGCAGGTGGGCACGGGCATCGGCTCGGCGGCGCCCACGCCCCGGCGCGCTCGCGAGGCGGAGGAGCTCCTGGCCGGCGAGCTGGACGCAGCCGGCCTGTGGGAGAGCCGCGGCCCGCTCCCGGCGACGCTCGCCGAGGAGTTCGGCAGCCGCGTCTGCGCGGCGGCCGCCCCGATAGACGACGTCCGCGGCAGTGCGGCCTACCGGGTGCACTCCTTGCGGGTGATGGCGCGCCGCACGCTGACATGGGCCTGGAACGACTACCGGAAGGCGGCTTGAGCATGCGAGTGACGACGACGGTCAACGGGGAGACCCGGCACGCCGACGACGTGAGCGAGAGCGAGAGCCTGCTCTACCTGCTGCGCGAGCGGCTCGGGCTGCCCGGCTCGAAGAACGCCTGCGAGCAGGGGGAGTGCGGCTCGTGCACGGTCTACCTCGACGGGGTGCCCGCGTGCAGCTGCCTGGTCGCGGCCGGGCAGGCCGAGGGCAGCGACGTGGTCACGGTGGAGGGGCTCGCACCGGGCCGCGACCTCGACCCGGTTCAGGAGGCGTTCGTCGAGTGCGGCGCCGTCCAGTGCGGCTTCTGCACGCCGGGCTTCGTCGTCTCCGCCCACGACCTGCTGGCGCGCTGCCCGAACCCCGGCGATGACGAGATCCGCGAGGCCCTGGCCGGGAACCTCTGCCGGTGCACGGGCTACGAGAAGATCCTGGACGCCGTGCGCTGCGCCGCGGGCCGCATGCCGTCGGAGCGCTCCACGGTGTGAGGGCCGCGGCACCTCTGGTACCACTGACCGGTGCGCCCTCTCGACCTTCTCGCCCACGCCTACACCCCACTCCTGGGCCTCGCCGACCGCGTCGACGAGGACCAGGGCTGGACGCCGACCCACCTGCCCGGGTGGGCCGTACGCGACCTGCTGCTCCACCTGGCGGGTGACGCCCAACGCGCGCTGGTCGCCCTCGGCACGCCGAGCGACCAGCCGGTCGACACCGACGAGGTCGGCTACTGGTCCGCCTGGTCGCCCGGTACGGCGGGCGCGCAGGCCGGCCGGCGCGGCACCCGGATCATGGCGAGCGCCTGGACGTCCGTGCGGGGGCCGGCGGACCTCTACGCCGAGACCGCGAGGGCGGTGCTCGTCCTGGCCGCAGCCGCCGACCCCTCGGGCGTCGTGGGCACGCAGGGCCGCACCCTCACGGTCGGCTCGCTGCTGCACACGCTCGCCGTCGAGGCGGCGATCCACCACCTCGACCTCGAGCCGGTGCTCCCGGCCGCGCCCGCGCCGCCCGTCCTGGCCGAGGTCCGCCGCGTCCTCGACGGGCTCCTGGGACAGCCTGCCCCGGCGGAGTGGGACGACGTCCGCTACCTCCGCGTCGGCACCGGCCGGCTGCCGTTGCGGCCGGACGAGCGGGCCGCGCTGGGAGGTCTCGCGGACCGGTTCCCGCTCTTCGGCTGAGCGCCACCGGCGTCACGCCGTACCCGCGCGCGTGGACGCTCGGGTCACAGCCTGGCGCCGTACGTCTCGACGGCGTTCTCCACCTCGACCCGGCGCCGGATCTGCGGAGGCAGGGTGGTCAGGGCGTGCCGCGGGTCGTCGTAGTCCCAGTGCGGGTAGTCGGAGCTGAACATCAAGGTGCGCTCGGCCTCGACGATCTCGCACAGCAGGTGCAGGTGCCGGCGCCGGCGCGGCTCGGGCAGCGGCTGGCTGGTGAACCGCACGTGGTCGACGATGTACTCGCTGGGCAGCCGGCGCACCCAGGGGACCTCGTCGCGCAGGCCCTTGACGTTCTTGTCCAGGCGCCACATCACGTCCGGGATCCAGCCGAGGCCGCCCTCGGTCAGCACCACCTTGAGGCCGGGGAACCGCTCGAAAACACCGTGGCAGACCAGGCTGATGACGTTGGCGGCGAACACCTGGCTCAGGCCGGTGTGCCACTCCACGTAGTACGTCGGGGCCGCGCCGGCCATGCTCGGCGAGGTGCGGAAGATGCCCTCGCCGGAGTTCGGGTGCACGGTCACCGGCAGCCCGAGCTCGGCCGCGGCCTCGTAGATGGGGTAGTAGTGCCGCTGGCCCATGAGGATGTTGGTCAGCGGCAGCAGCACGGCGACGAACCGCTCGTCGGCGCCTGCCCGGCGGATCTCCGCCGCGGCCAGGGCGGGGTCCTGGGCGCCCACCACGATGGTGCCGCGGTAGCGGTCGTCCGCGGACAGCCACGTGGCCGCGAGCCAGTCGTTGTAGGCAGACGCGATCATCGCCGCGACGTCCGGGTCCGGCATCGCACCGAGGCCGAGCACCTCCCCGCCGATGAGCACCGCACGGGAGACGCCGTTGGCGTCGAGCAGCTGGCGTGCGGTGTGGGCGGGGTCGGCGCCCGGCGCGGAGCCGTCCGGCGACCGGGCGTCGTCGCGCAGGACGCCCGCCGGGTTGACGTAGAGCATGTTGCGCGGGACGGAGACCGCCTCCCGGTGACCGGTGGTGGTCAGGCCGCGCCGGTCGTCGAGGCCGAGCCGGTGCTGCCCGGCCGTGGACAGGTGGGGCCGCAGGTCGCCCATCCCACCCCTCATGATCGGGTGCACGTCGCAGTCGACGAGCTGGTAGCCGTGCTGCCGGTCGCTGCCGACCGCGGGTGTGCTGAGCGCTTCGGTCACGCGGGGCTCCTCGGTGGGTGGTGCCGCGCCGGGCCTTTCCTGGTGTTGCGTGCCGGCGCCGACGGCGGCAGAGTCATGCCTAGCAAATCGTTTGGCGTTGCGATAGGGGCGGCCGGCCCCGAAACGGCCGGAGGGCGAGGGGCGCGGCATGGAGCACCGGGTGGGCGAGGTCGACGACGTACGGCGCGAGGGGTGCCGGATGGTCGAGGTGGACGGCCGGCCGGTGGGCGTGATCAGCGTCGGCGAGGAGTTCTTCGCCGTCCACGACCGCTGTCCCCACATGGGCGCCTCGATGTGCGCCGGCAGCCTCTGCGGGACCTTCGTGGCCTCGGCCCCGCACGAGCTGGTCTACGGCCGGCACGACCGGGTGATCCGCTGCCCCTGGCACGGCTGGGAGTTCGACCTCGAGACCGGTCGGTCGCTGCTCGAGCCGCGGCGGGTGGGGCTCAAGACGTACCCAGTCACGGTGGAGGACGGGGTCGTGGTCCTCCACTCCTGAGGCCTCTGGTCCTCTTCGCGGCGCTCCGAGGGCCGCCACCTCCGCGGCTGACGTCGCCGGCCGGGCGATACTGCGACCGGGAGGAGGCGCGCATGCTGCACGCGGACCTGGTGCTGGAGGGCGGCGGGGTCAAGGGGATCGGCCTCGTCGGCGCCCTCAACGTCCTGGAGGAGCACGGCTACCGGTTCAAGCGCATCGCGGGCACCTCGGCGGGCGCGATGGTGGGCTCCCTCGTCGCCTCGGGCATCTCGGCCGACGCGCTGCACGAGCTGATGAGCGACGCGCCGTACCAGAGGTTCACCGACGGCGGCCTGCTGGCGAGGTCGTGGCCGGGCAAGGCGTTCGACCTGGTGTTCCGGCAGGGCCTCTTCTCCGGCCGGTACCTGCTCGACTGGCTCGACGACCGGCTCCGCGACCTCGGCACGACGTCGTTCTCCGACCTCGCCTACCAGGACGACGAGCGGCCGCTGCCCAAGGACCGGCAGTTCCGGCTCGTCGTCACCGCGTCCGACATCAGCCAGGG
>JAICKK010000255.1 GCA_025927955.1 Nocardioidaceae bacterium | reverse complement strand
GGCCGGAGACTTGGCGGCCTTGGTGGCCGGAGACTTGGCGGCCTTGGTGGCCGGGGCCTTGGCGGCCCTGGTGGCCGGAGACTTGGCGGTGGCGGCCTTGGTGGCCGGAGACTTCGTGGTGGCGGCCTTGGTGGCCGGTGCCCGCATCGGCGGCTTGGTCGGCACCGGTGCCGGCTTGGCGACCGGCTCCCGGGTGGTCTGCGGCCCGGGGGCCGGCTCGTCGTGCCGCGCGGGAGGGCCCAGCAGGTCCGCGGCCGTGCCCACGGCAGCGCGGACCGCCTGTCCGGCCAGCGACCGGCCGACGGCCACGGTTCCCCTGGCCTGCGCGACCACCTTGTCGGCGGCGGCGACCGGGTCCTTCAGCGTGCCGATCGCCGTCTCCATGAGCCTGCCCAACGGGCCTCTGCTCGCCACGTCACGTCTCCTTCGCTGGTCTGCGGTGTCCTGCGGCTGTATCCCGAACGCCGGGCGGCGATGCCCGCTCGGCGCTCGGTGTGAGCGGGCTTACTTCGGCGGCATGCGGATACCGCCGTCCACGCGGACGGTCTCGCCGTTCATGTAGCTGTTCGTCACGCACTCCACGACCATCGACGCGAGCTCCTCGGGAGCGCCCAGCCGCTTGGGGAACAGCACGCCCTTCTCCAGGTTCGCCTTGAACGCCTCGCTGTCCTCCCCCTCCCCGTAGATCGGGGTGTCGATCAGTCCGGGTGCCACCGTGTTCACGCGCACGCCGATCGCGGCGAGGTCGCGCGCCACCGGGAGCGTGAGACCGACGATGCCGCCCTTGGAGGCGGAGTACGCCGCCTGCCCGACCTGGCCGTCGAAGGCGGCCACGCTGGCCATGTTCACGATGGCGCCGCGCTCGCCACCGTCGAGCGGCTCGGTGCGACCCATCGCGGTCGCGGCGATCCGGATGCAGTCGTAGGTGCCGATGAGGTTGACGCCGACGACCTTCGTGAAGGCGGCCAGGTCGGCCGCGGACGCGAGGGTGCCGTCCCTGCCGACGGTGCGCTGGGCCGACGCGATGCCCGCGGAGTTGACCAGCACCCGCAGCGTGCCGAGCGACTCGGCCCGCTCGACGGCGGCGACGATGTCGTCGGTCACGGTGACGTCGACCTTGACGAACGCGCCACCGATCTCGCCGGCGAGGGCACGCCCCTTCTCCTCCTGGAGGTCGGCCACCACGACCGTCGCGCCCCGGGCGGCGAGCGCACGCGCGACGGCCGCCCCGATGCCCGAGGCGGCGCCGGTGACGACCGCGCTGGCTCCTGAGATGTCCATCAGCCGAGCATAGGTGCTGCTCCGCTACGGGTCAGCGGGCGGTCTCGGTGGCCCTGGACTCCCGGATCACGGTGACCTTGATCTGCCCGGGATAGGTCAGCTCCTGCTCGAACTGCTTGGCGATGTCACGGGCAAGGACCTGGGCCTCGATGTCGTCGACCCGGTCCGGGGCGACCATCACCCGGACGTCGCGGCCGGCCTGCATGGCGAAGACCTTCTCCACGCCGGGCTTGGCCAGCGCGATCTCCTCCAGCCGGTGCAGCCGCTCGACGTACACCTCCAGGGACTCCCGGCGGGCGCCCGGCCGACCGCCGCTGATCGCGTCGGCGGCCTGGGTCAGCAGGGCCTCCACCGTGCGGGGCTCGACCTCGTTGTGGTGCGCCTCGATGGCGTGCACGATGTCCTCCTCCTCACCGTAGGTGCGGGCGAGGTCGGCACCCACCAGCGCGTGCGAGCCCTCCACCTCGTGGGTGAGGGCCTTGCCGATGTCGTGCAGGAACGCCGCCCGCACGCAGGTGGTGCGGTCCACGCCGAGCTCGTCGGCCAGCAGCCCGGCGGCCTGGCCGGACTCCACGAGGTGCGCCAGCACGTTCTGGCCGTACGACGTGCGGTGCCGCAGCCGGCCCAGGGTGGCCACCAGCTCTGGGTGGAGGTCGGTGATGCCGAGCCCGAGCGCGGCGTCGGAGCCGGCGCGCACGCACCGCCGCTCGACCTCGCCCACGCTGCGCTCGTACTGCTCCTCGATCCGGCTCGGGTGGATGCGGCCGTCGCGCAGCAGCTGCTCGAGGGTGAGCCGGGCGACCTCGCGGCGGACCGGGTCGAAGCAGCTGAGCACCACCGCCTCCGGCGTGTCGTCGATGACCAGGTTGACGCCGGTGACCTGCTCGAAGCAGCGGATGTTGCGGCCCTCGCGGCCGATGATGCGGCCCTTCATGTCGTCGGTCGCCAGGTGGACGACCGACACCACGGACTCGCTGGTCTGCTCCGACGCGAGCCGCTGGATCGCCGTCGCCAGCACCCGCCGGGCCCGCTGCTCGGCCTGCTCCTCCGCCTCCCGCTCGATGGCCCGGGCGCTGATCACCGCCAGCCGCTTCGCGTCCGCCTCGACGGTCTCGACGACCTGGGCGCGGGCGTCCGCCGACGACAGGCCCGCCAGCTCCTCGAGGGCGGCCCGGCGCTCCTGCTCGGCCTCGTCGACCAGGCGGCTGCGCTCCTCGAGCGCTGCCAGCCCCTGGTCGAGGCGCTGCTCGCGCTCGGTGACCCGCTGCTCGCGGCGCTCGATGTCGCGGCGCTGCTCACGCAGGCCACGCTGCTGGTCGACCTGCGCATCCCGCTGCGGGCTCTGTCCGCGCCGGACCACCAGCACCGCCCCGAGGACGCCGGCCACCACGGCGACCACGAGGACCAGTCCCGCCAGGACGAGCCCGCCGACGCCCAGGGCGAGGACGTCACCCGCCTGAGCAGCCTGCAGAGTCATCGTCGGCTCCTGTTCTGCGGGCGGATGGCCACCGCGGGGTGCGGGTGTCGACCGGGCCTCCGAGGCTAGGTCGCCGCTCCAGACCGGTCAAGGAGCCTCACTCGGACACGCCCGGGTCGTCCAGGCACAGGTCGCCGACGTCATGGCCGTACGCGTCCAGCTCCTCACGCACCACGCGCAGGCACACTCCGGCGGGATGACCCTTGCGCGCCAGCATCCCGGTGAGCCGCCGCACCGCGGTGTCCCGGTCGAGCCGTGCGGCCGTCCGCAGCCGCCGTCGCACCAGCAGCCGCGCCGCCTCCAGTTCGTCGTCCGGGTCGAGCCCGTCGAGGGCCTCGCGAGCCACCCCGTCCTCGATGCCCTTGCGGCGCAGCTCCTGGGACAGCGCGCGGCGGGCCAGACCCTTCCCGGTCTGCCGGGACTGTACCCACGCCCGGGCGAACGCGGCGTCGTCGACCAGCCCCACCTCCTCGAACCGGTCGAGGAGCCGACGACCGAGCTCCTCGGGGACGCCCTTCTTCGCCAGCCTGCCGCTCAGCTCCGCCCGGCTGCGGGCCTGGCCGGTGAGCTGGTCGAGCAGGATCTTGCGGGCCACCGCCTCCGGGTCGGCGTCCGGCCCGGGGGTGGCCTCGTCGTGCGCGGACACGCTCAGAAGTCGATGCCGGTCGGCTCGTCGACGGCACCCTCGGCAGGGAGGTCGACCTGGGGACCGACGCCGAGCTTCTCCAGGATGCGCTTCTCGAGCTCGTTGGCGAGGTCGGGGTTGTCGCGCAGGAACGCCCGCGCGTTCTCCTTGCCCTGACCGAGCTGGTCGCCCTCGTAGGTGTACCAGGCACCCGCCTTCCGGACCAGGCCCGCCTCGACGCCGACGTCGATCAGACCGCCCTCGCGGCTGATGCCCTGGCCGTACATGATGTCGAACTCGGCCTGCTTGAACGGCGGCGCGACCTTGTTCTTGACCACCTTGATGCGGGTGCGGTTGCCGACCATCTCCTGGCCGTCCTTGAGCGTCTCGATGCGGCGCACGTCGAGACGGACCGAGGAGTAGAACTTCAGCGCCCGCCCACCGGTGGTGGTCTCCGGTGAGCCGAACATGACGCCGATCTTCTCCCGCAGCTGGTTGATGAAGATCATCGTCGTGCCGGAGTTGTTGAGCGCACCGGTCATCTTGCGCAGCGCCTGGCTCATCAGCCGGGCCTGGAGGCCCACGTGGCTGTCACCCATCTCGCCCTCGATCTCGGCGCGCGGCACCAGCGCGGCGACCGAGTCGACCACGATGAGGTCGAGCGCGCCGGAG
>JAICKK010000125.1 GCA_025927955.1 Nocardioidaceae bacterium | reverse complement strand
GGGATCGGGAACCTCTACAAGAGCGAGCTGTGCTTCCTGGCCGGGGTGCACCCGCGCCTGCCGGTCGGCGAGGTCCCCGACCTTCCCCGCCTCGTACGACGCGCGCGAGCCGCCCTGGACGCCAACAAGGAGCGCGTCGAGCAGACCCTCACCGGCGACCTGCGCCGGGGACGCCAGACGTGGGTCTACCGGCGCGAGGCGCAGCCGTGCCGGCGGTGCGGGACCACCGTGCGGGTGGGCCTGCAGGGCCCCGAGGGCCGCGAGCGGGCGACGTACTGGTGCCCCTCGTGCCAGCCGGAGCCGCGCCCGGAGGGGTAGCCTCTCAGGCCGCCGAGGCGACCACGTCGCCGGACCGCGGACCCGTCGGCCGCTCGCCCAGGGGCCCGGGCAGCGAGGTGGTGTCGACCTCGAGCCGCTCGAGCTGCATCGCGAGCGCGGCCTCCTCGAGCGCGACGGCGTCGCTGACCTCGGAGAGGATCTCCGACAGCGGCACGTCGAGCGCCGCGCAGATCGAGGCGAGCAGCTCCGAGGAGGCCTCCTTCTGGCCGCGCTCGACCTCGGAGATGTACCCGAGGCTGACGCGGGCGTCGGCCGACACCTCGCGCAGGGTCCGGCCCTGGCGCATCCGCTGGCCACGGAGCACCTCGCCGAGCAGCCGGCGGAAGATCACCACGGGTGCTGCTCCTTCCTGGGGGTCGTACGCCTCACGTGTGAAGTCACGAGCAGTCGAGCGCGACGCTGTGGGACAACGCTACCGGCTCGCGGAAACTTCCCCGCACCGAACCCGCCAAGAGGGCCGGCGTTCGCCCTGGGCGCAACGGGGGCACGGCGCTCACCCCTGCCCCGTCACGGTCTCGAGCAGCAGCGCCGCGGCCGCGGTGCAGGCGGCGGCGCGGACCTGGGCGCGGTCGCCGTCGAGGTGCAGCTGCCGGGCCACGACGTCCCCGGGCTCCTGGCGGCCCTCGGGGCCGGCGACCGCGACGAAGACGGTCCCGATCTCCTTGCCCTCCTGCTCGGTGGGCCCGGCCACGCCGGTCGTCGCCACCCCCCAGTCGCTGCCGACCAGGCTGCGCACCCCGCAGGCCATCTCGCGGGCGCACTGCTCGGAGACCACGCCGTGCTCGTCGACGGTCGCCTGCGCCACCCCGAGGAGCCTGACCTTCGTCTCGGTCGCGTAGGTGACCACGCCGCCGAGGTAGGTCTCGCTGGCGCCGGCGGAGGCGGAGACGAGGTCCCCCAGCGCACCGCCGGTCAGCGACTCGGCGGTGGCCAGCGTCATGCCGCGCCGCAGCAGCTCGGCGTGCAGCGTCGCGCCCAGCACCTGCTGGTCGCCCGGTTCGTCCTCCACGCGCGAGATGGTAACCACCGGGCCGCGTCCTCATGCGCGCGGCGTGGGTCGCTACCTTGGGGCCCATGCCCCTCCCCATCGAGGACTACGCGATCCTGGGCGACACCCGAACGGCTGCCCTCGTCGGCAAGGACGGCTCCGTGGACTGGCTGTGCCTGCCCCGCTTCGACTCCCCCGCCTGCTTCGCGGCCCTGCTGGGCGGCCCGCGCAACGGCCGCTGGCTCATCGGTCCGGCCGACACGTCCGCGCGCAGCACCCGGCGGTACCTCGGCAACAGCGCCGCCCTGGAGACGACGTACACCACCGACACCGGCCGGGTCACCGTGGTCGACGTCATGCCGATCGGCGACCATCGCGCCGACCTGGTGCGGCGCGTGGTCGGCGTCGAGGGCACCGTCCGGATGCGCCACGAGTGGGTGGTGCGCCTGGGGTACGGCCTGGTCCGGCCGTGGGTGCGCCGCGAGGTCATGCACGGGGCGAAGGTGATCACCGCGGTCGCCGGCCCGGACCGGCTGGTGCTGCGCGGACCGCGGCTGCCGAAGGCGCACGACGGACGGCATGTGGACGAGTGGGACGTGAGCGCGGGCGAGGAGTTCACCTTCTCCACGACCTGGGTGGCCTCGCACCGCGAGCTGCCCGAGCCGATCGACTACGACGAGCGGGTCAACGCGACCCTCGAGCTGATGGGGGCCTGGGCCGACCGGTGCAGCTACCAGGGGCCCTACCGCGAGGAGGTGGTGCGCTCGCTGGTCACCCTGCGGCTGCTGACCGACGGTGAGACCGGCGGCATCGTCGCGGCGCCCACCACGTCGCTGCCCGAGGACTTCGGCGGCGAGCGGAACTGGGACTACCGGTTCTGCTGGCTGCGCGACGCGTCGCTGACCCTGGAGGCGCTGCTGGAGTCCGGCTACGCCGGCGAGGCGCGCCACTGGCGCAGCTGGCTGCTGCGGGCGGTCGCGGGCGACCCGCAGGACCTGCAGATCATGTACGGCGTGGACGGGTCCCGCGAGCTGCCGGAGCGGACCCTGGACCACCTCCCCGGCTACGACCGCTCCAGCCCGGTCCGGGTCGGCAACGCCGCGGTCGACCAGCGGCAGACCGACGTGCTCGGCGAGGTGATGATCGCGCTGCAGATGGCCCGCGACGTGGGCCTCGAGGAGGACCGAGACGCCTGGTCGCTGCAACGCAAGCTCGTCGAGGAGCTCGCCGAGCACTGGCAGGAGCCGGACAACGGGCTATGGGAGATCCGCGGCCCGCGGCGGCACTTCACGCACTCACGGGTGATGGTGTGGGTGGCCTTCGACCGGGCCATCGCCGCCGTCGAGAAGCACGGCCTCGACGGACCGGTGACGAAGTGGGTCGCGCTGCGCGACGCGGTGCGCAAGGAGGTGCTGGCGCACGGCTACGACCCGGAGCGCAACACGTTCACCCAGCACTACGAGACCAAGGAGGTCGACGCCTCGCTGCTGGTGCTCTCCGACGTCGGCTTCGTCGCCGGCGACGACCCGAGGATGCTGGGCACGATCAAGGCCGTCGAGGAGGACCTGCTCAGCAACGGGCTGCTGCTGCGCTACCGCACGCAGAGCGGGGTGGACGGCCTGCCGGGGCACGAGCACCCGTTCCTGGCCTGCTCGTTCTGGCTGGTCCAGGCCTACGCGCACGCCGGTCGCCTCGACGACGCGCACGCGCTGATGCGGCGGCTGCTGGCGCTGTGCAACGACGTGGGGCTGCTCTCGGAGGAGTACGACTCCGAGAACGAGCGCTTCGTCGGCAACTTCCCGCAGGCGTTCTCCCACCTCGGCCTGGTCGGCGCCGCCATCGAGCTGGCCCGTGCCGAGCGCGACGAGCACCCGGCCCCGACCAGCAGCGACAGCTGACCCACCCGGGTCTCACTGCGGCGGCTCGTCGGCCCTGCCCGTCCGCCGTACGGCCAGCGCCTTGACGACGTAGTCGGCACCGGTGACCACGGTGAGCGCCACCGCGGCCGCCATGACGAGGACCGCGAACCACCACACGCCGGTCCCGATGTCGCCCCACGGGTGCTCGAAGAGCCGCAGCGGCAGCACGAACAGGCCGAGGGCGACGGTCTGCAGCACGGTCTTGAGCTTGCCGCCGGACCCCGCGGCCATCACGCCGTAGCGGATCACCCACAGCCGCAGCAGCGTGATGCCCCACTCGCGCAGCAGGACCAGGGCCGTCACCCACCACCACAGCTCCCCGATCACCGAGAGCCCCACGAAGGCCATGCCCGTCAGCGCCTTGTCGGCGATGGGGTCGGCGATCTTGCCGAAGTCGGTGACCAGGTTCTTGCTGCGGGCGATGTCGCCGTCGACCTTGTCGGTGACCATGGCCAGCACGAACAGCAGCCAGGCGACGGTGCGCCAGAGCACCGAGGTGCCGTCGTCGACCAGCAGCGCCCAACCGAAGAACGGCACCATCACGATGCGCAGCGTCGTCAGCGCGTTCGGGACGTTCCAGTTCGAGGGCACCGCGGTCGGCTCGGCGCTCATCAGGTGACCTCGGCGACCAGGTCGACGCCGTCCGAGGCGGTGACCACGGCGGCCAGCAGGTCGCCGACCCGGGTGCCGTGCGGCGCGTCCACCAGGCTCGTCGTCCCGTCCACCTCGGGGCCCTGGTGCGCCGCTCGGCCCTCGGCCACGCCGCCGCGGACGCTCTCCACCAGCACGTCGACGCGCTCACCGACCCGGTCCTCGGCGCGCTGGGCGGTCAGCTCCTCCACGAGGCGGCTCACGTGCTCGGTTCGCTCGCGGATCTCGTCCTCGTCGAGCTTCCCGTCGTACGACGCGGCCTCGGTGCCGTCCTCGTCGGAGTAGCCGAAGACGCCGACCACGTCGAGGCGGGCCGCGACGAGGAAGTCGCAGAGGGTCTCGAGGTCCTCCTCGGTCTCGCCCGGGAAGCCCACGATGACGTTCGAGCGGATCCCGGCCCGCGGCGCCTGCGCGCGCACCTGCCCGAGGAGGCCGAGGAAGCTGTCCGGGTCGCCGAACCGGCGCATGCGGCGCAGCACCGGGCCCGAGGCGTGCTGGAAGGACAGGTCGAAGTACGGCGCCACCCCGGGCGTGGCCGCGATCGCCGACACCAGGCCGGGTCGCGTCTCGGCCGGCTGCAGGTAGGACACCCGGACCCGCTCGACGCCGTCGACGGCCGCCAGCTCGGGCAGCAGCGTCTCCAGGAGCCGCAGGTCGCCGAGGTCCTTGCCGTAGGACGTGGAGTTCTCGCTGACCAGGAAGAGCTCCTTGACGTGCTGGTCGGCCAGCCACCGGGCCTCCGACAGCACGTCGGCCGGCCGCCGGGAGAGGAACGACCCGCGGAACGACGGGATCGCGCAGAAGGCGCACCGGCGGTCGCAGCCGCTGGCGAGCTTCAGCGGCGCCATCGGGCCGCCGTCGAGCCGCCGGCGGACCGCCCGCGGTCCGGATGCCGGGGCGCCGGAGGCGGGCAGGTCCGGCGCCGCGACGGTGCTCCCGGTCTGGTGGCCGGTCTGCTGTCCGGTCTGGTGTCCCGTCTGGTGTCCGGGCACGACGACGGTGCTCGCGTCCCTGGCCGCCGGCGAGATCGGCAGCAGCCGGCGCCGGTCGCGGGGAGTGTGCGGCTGGTGGCGCTCACCGGCGAGCAGCGAGCGCAGCCGGGCGGCGACGTCGGGGTAGTCGTCGAAGCCGAGCACCGCGTCCGCCTCCGGCAACGACTCGGCCAGGTCCCTGCCGTAGCGCTCCGCCAGGCACCCGACCGCGACCACGGCCCTGGCGCCGCCGTCGGCCTTCAGGTCCGCGGCCTGCAGCAGGGTGTCCACGGAGTCCTTCTTGGCGGCCTCGACGAAGCCGCAGGTGTTCACCACCACCGTCTCGGCGTCCTCGGGGTCGGCCACCACCCGGAACCCGTCGGCCTCCAGCCGGCCCGCCAGCTCCTCGGAGTCGACCTCGTTGCGGGCGCAGCCGAGCGTCACCAGGGCGACCGTGCCGAGGGGTGCGGTGGGGGGTGTGGAATCGCTGAGTGCAGTCATGACCGTCTTCGAGTATGACGGGCCAGGCCCGGGCGGCGTGAATCCGTGGCCTGCCGCCGCCGCCGCGGCCGGCCGAGGAGCGCCGCTGGGCCGCCGCAGCGGACCGTCCCGCCGCGCGGGCCGGCCCTCAGCGCACGGTGCGGTCGAACGTGCGCCGGCCGGGCCGACCCAGCGCGCCCAACGTGCCCTCGTCGCGCCCGGCGAGCGACACCTCCACGGCGCCGGCGTTCGCGGCGCGGACCCGCACCGGGGGCGCGGCCCGCAGCGTGTGCGACGCCCCCCTTCCCAGGTCCCCGGCCCAGACGACCTTGCCGCTCGCGTCGCGCACGACGACCCGGCTGGCGGCGTGGGCGGCGCTCACCGTCAACCGCACCGGCCGGGCCGCGAGCCCGACACCACCCGCCGCCCCCGCCGCACCCGTCGGACCCGGTCCGGCGGCGTGCCGGGCGCTCCCCTGAGAGCCGTGCAGCACGGGGACCGGGCTCTGCAGCGTCTCCGGCGGCTCGGCGGCGAACAGCCGCACCACGCCCCACACGAGCACCAGGGCCAGGACCACGCCCACGAGCAGGGGCCAGCTGGCGCCGCCGGCCGTGCTGCGCATGCTGCCGGTCATGCCCGTGGCCAGCTCCGCCTCGAAGACGGTGCGGGCGCTGACCGGCGCCGTGGCGTAGCGGCGGTCGAACTGCTCGAGCAGCGGCCCGGGATCGCGGCCCAGGACACGGGCGAGGGTCCGCAGGTGCCCGCGGGCGTAGAAGTCGCCGCCGCACGGTGCGAAGTCGTCGACCTCGATGGACTCGATCACGTGCGGACGGATCCGGGTCCGCTCGGCGAGCTCGTCGACGCTGAGGCCGACGCGCGTGCGGGCCGCGGCGAGCTCGGGACCGATGACGGGGTCGTAGGCCGGCTCGGTGACGAAGTCCTCCACCACCAGCGGGGCCACCGGGTCGCCGAGGCGGGAGAGGGGACGTACCCGCCCGTCGTCGAACGGCTGCGGCCCGCGCCTCAGCTCCTCGTCCTCGGGCAGCCGGCGGACCGCGTCCCCGTCGGCCCCGAGGCCGTCGGGCTGGAGCGCCGTGCTGCCCAGCACCGCCGCCTCGCCGCGGTCCACCCGGGCGCGCAGCCCACGGCGACCCCCGCGCAGCGCGATCGTGGTCCCCGCCGGGGTCCCGAGGGCGGGCTCGCCCGCCGGTGCCGTCGGCGGGTCCGCCGCGTCCCCGGCCAGGTCGTCGGTGCGCTCACCGGTGACGTCGGGCCGGTCCTCGGGCGCGCCCGACCGGTCGCCGGGTGGGACGTCGGGCCGCTGCCCGGGCCCCTCGTCGACGTCGTCCGGCTGCGCAGGGGTGACGGCGTCGCGGCGCGCACCGGGCGCGAGGCGCGAGGCGATCACCCCCAGGCCGCTCGCCAGGCTGCGCGAGCCGCGTCGTCCGGCCGGCCGGGCGTCGGGCTCGTCCCCGTCGGTGCCGATGCCGGTGCCGGTGCCGGTGCCGGTGCCGGTGCTGGTGCCGGTGCCGCTGCCGGTGCCGCTGCCGGTGCCGCTGCCGCCGGGCTCCGGGTCGGCCGGGTGCGCCGCGGGCGCCTCCGGGCCCCGATGGGACTCGGGCGCGACGTCGGCCGGGGCGTCGGCCGGGGCGTCCGGTGCGACCGCCTCCTCGCGGGGCTCCTCGGCGGCGTCCCCGGCCGCCATCGGGACCACCTCGGCGCGGCCGTGGGCGAGCAGCTCGAGCCGCTCGACGAGGCCGCCGAGGGGCACCGAGACGCGGGTGGTCAGGCCGACCGGGACCGCCAGCGCCGCGCCGTACGCGCGCTGGTTGGCGGCGGCGGCGCGTCGCCCGCGGGCGTCCAGCCCGTCGAGGGCCCTGCCGAGGCTATGCGGGGCGAACATCAGCCGCCCGTCCCGCCAGCCGCGGCGGGGCTGGACCGCCACCGAGCCGACGGCGTCCCAGGGCAGCCCGCGCCACTGGTGCCCGAGGCGGACGCGCAGGCCGAGCTCGTCGGCCACCAGCAGCGGGGTGCGCGCATCGACGAGGTTCGCCAGGTAGGCCGCGCCGATGGCGGCCATCACCACGCACAGCGCCCAGTCCAGCGCCGACCCGGACTGGCTGGCCCGCCACAGGTAGGCGATCGCGACCCCGGACGCCGCGGCACCCACGAGAGCGGCCAGCCCGGCGTTGCGGCGCACCACCACGGCGCCGACGGGCGCGTCCGGACGGTCCTCGGCGGGGGCGGGCCCGTCGAGCCCGGGCCCGACCGACGGCTCGTGGTCCGCGGTGCCGACGTGGCCGGGCTGCGAGATGGCTGCGCTCACGGGTCTCCCCTACTCTGCGGTCTGGGCTTGCAAGGTGGCGATCACGCCGTCGAGGTCGTCGGGCTTGACCAGGACGTCGCGCGCCTTGGAGCCCTCGCTGGGGCCGACCACGCCGCGGCTCTCCAGGATGTCCATCAGCCGGCCCGCCTTGGCGAATCCCACCCGGAGCTTGCGCTGCAGCATCGAGGTGGACCCGAACTGCGTGGAGACGACCAGCTCGACCGCCTGCACCACGAGGTCGAGGTCGTCGCCGATGTCGTCGTCGAGCTCGCGCTTGGACTGGGTGGAGGCGGTGACGTCCTCGCGATAGGTCGGCGCCAGCTGGTCCTTGCAGTGCTCGACGACCTTGTGCACCTCGGCCTCGGTCACCCAGGAGCCCTGCACACGGACCGGCTTGCTGGCGCCCATGGGCAGGAACAGCCCGTCGCCCTGGCCGACCAGCTTCTCGGCCCCCGGCTGGTCGAGGATGACGCGGGAGTCGGCGAGCGAGGAGGTGGCGAACGCCAGCCGGGAGGGCACGTTGGCCTTGATCAGACCGGTGACCACGTCCACCGACGGCCGCTGGGTGGCCAGGATCAGGTGGATGCCGGCCGCCCGCGCGAGCTGGGTGATCCGCACGACCGCGTCCTCCACGTCGCGCGGGGCGACCATCATCAGGTCGGCGAGCTCGTCGACGACCACGAGGAGGTACGGGTACGGCGCCAGCTCCCGCTCGCTGCCCGGCGGCACCTGCACCTTGCCGGCGCGCACCGCCTTGTTGAAGTCGTCGACGTGCCGGAACCCGAACGCCGCCAGGTCGTCGTAGCGCAGGTCCATCTCGCGCACCACCCAGGCCAGCGCCTCCGCGGCCTTCTTCGGGTTCGTGATGATCGGGGTGATCAGGTGCGGGACGCCCTCGTAGATGTTCAGCTCGACCCGCTTGGGGTCGACGAGGATCATCCGCACCTCGTCAGGGGTGGCGCGCATCAGCAGCGACGTGATCATCGAGTTGATGAACGACGACTTGCCGGAGCCGGTCGCACCGGCCACGAGCAGGTGCGGCATCTTCGCCATGTTGGCCACCACGAAGCCGCCCTCGACGTCCTTGCCGAGCCCGACGATCATCGGGTGGTGGTCGTTGCGCGCGTTCGTCGAGCGCAGCACGTCGCCGAGGGAGACGATCTCCTTGTCGCTGTTGGGGATCTCGATGCCGATCGCCGACTTGCCGGGGATCGGGGACAGGATCCGCACGTCGGCGGACGCGACGGCGTAGGCGATGTTCTTGCCGAGAGCGGTGACCTTCTCCACCTTCACGGCCGGGCCGAGCTCGACCTCGTAGCGGGTCACCGTCGGTCCCCGGGTGTAGCCGGTGACCTGGGCGTCGATGTCGAACTGGTCGAGCACCTCGGTGAGCCGGGCCACGACCTCGTCGGAGGCCTTCGAGCGCGCCTTGTGCAGGGAGCCCGGCTTGAGCACCTCGTTCCCGGGCAGCGAGTAGGTCACGTCACCGGAGAGCGCGAGCTGCTCCACCCGCGCCGGCAGGGGCGTGTGCGGCGGCGCCTCGACAGGGCCGTCGCGTCGACCGGCACCCTCACCGGCCGCGAGCGCGGCGTCCGCGCCCGCGGCCGCGTCCGGCTCGTCGTGCGGCGCGGCCACGGCACCCTTGCCGCGCCGGGCGAGCGCACGCCCCTCCAGCACCGGAGAGTCGTAGGGCTGGTCGCCCGAGCCCTCGTCGACCTCGCTCATCGAGGCGACCCGGCGTCGGGTGCGGCCGCGACGCAGCGGCTCGGTCTGCTCGTCGGTCCCCGGGTCGGCCCCCTCGCCGGCGGCGCCCGACCCGCCGTGCGACCCGCGTCCGAGGAGCCGGTCGCGCGCCGCGCCCAGCCGGGCGGGGACCTGGTAGACGGGCGTACCGGTGATCACCAGCACCCCGAACAGGGCCAGCAGGACCAGCAGCGGGACGACCACGACCTCGCTGCGCAGGAGGTCCGTGAGCAGCGAGGAGACCACGAAGCCGATCGCGCCGCCGGCCTGCTGGAGGTCCTCGGTGTTGCCGCGGACCGGCCGCGGCATCCCCTGGGCGATGTGCACCAGGCCCAGGACGCCGAACAGCAGGGCCGCCCAGCCGACGACCTGACGCCCGAGGGGACCGTTGCTCTCGGGGTTGCGCAGGTTGCGCCAGCCGACGAAGCAGAGCAGGAACGGCACGAACCAGCCGAGCAGCCCGACCGAGCCGTTGACGACGGTCCGGACCACCTCGCTGACCCCTCCGGGCAGCTGCCACCACACGGCGGCGGCGACCACGACGGCCAGGCCGATGAGGAACAGGCCGGCGCCGTCGCGACGGTGCTCGGGCTCCAGGTCGCGGGCGGTGCGCCCGACCGCGCGCACGGCGCCTCCGATGACGTGGGCGACGCCGAGCCACACCGCGAGCAGGCCGCGTCCCAGGGCCAGCCCGAGCCTGGCGACCGGTCCGGTCCCGCTGCGCACCGCGCGGGGAGCGGGCCGGCCCGAGCGCCCCTTGCCGCCGCCGCCGCCGCGGCCACGGGAGCGGGTGCCGGAGGACCGGGTCGAGGAGCTGCCGGCACGCGAGCTTGTCTTGCCGGTCCTGCCGGTCTTGGCAGCGCTCTTGGAGCCGGTCCTGGAGCCGCCTCTGGTCCGCGACGCCGGCGGGGAAGACGTACGGGTCGCCATGGCGAGGAATCTACGTGATGACCACACCAGTCACAGGGCTCACACGCCGGGGCCGCCGGCCCGCGGGCGCCGCGGGCACCGCCGACACCCGGCTCCGCCCGCTGACGCCCCGCGAGGCCCGCTGACGCCCCGCGAGGCGCCCGGGACCGCCCCGCGAGGCCCCGAGAGGGCCCGGAGAGGCCGGCCAAGGCAAAATCGTGTGCTTCGGCTCACCTGGCCGCCCCGGACCGCCGACAATCGCGGTGTGACGCTGGTCGAGTCGTCCGCGCGGGTGATGCACCTCGCGCAGGACGGGAACGTCGAGGGGGCCCTGGCCGAGGCCGAGCGCGCCCTGGCGTCCGAGACCGCGCAGGCGTCCGCCGCGGAGCGGGCCGGCCTGTGGTACGCCGTGGCCACCGCCGAGCTGGTGCGCGGCTCGACGACCGGCGGCCGTTCGGCCGCCGAGCGCTGCCTGGGGCTCGCCCTCGAGGCGCGCAGCGGCGGGTGGGCCTCGGCCGCCCTGGCGGTGCGGGCCGTGGCGCAGGCGCGCGGCGGCCGGATGGAGCCGGCGCTGCTGGACCTGGCGCGCGCCGAGGCCGAGCTGGTGACCTGCGACGACACCGCCCTGCGGTGCTGGGCGCACGCGGCCCTGGGGTCCAGCTACCTCGAGCTGCGCCTCTACGAGCTCGCCCAGCCGCACCTCGAGCGGGCGCTGCACCTCGACGCCAGCCCGATGCCGCTGCCCGAGGCGCCCGTGCTCAACTTGATGAACCTCGTCGAGCTGCACGTGCGCTGGGCCGACGAGCTCGAGCGCGCCAAGCCCTACGACGGGTCCGAGCAGGACGCGGAGGCCCATCGCAGCGAGGGTCACGCCTACGCCGTACGCGCCGTGGACCGGGCCCGGCAGCTGGACCAGGCGTCGCTGGTCGCCACGTGCCGGGCGATGGAGCTGGCCTCGCTCGAG
>JAICKK010000259.1 GCA_025927955.1 Nocardioidaceae bacterium | reverse complement strand
CGCCCGATGCGCATCGACCACGACCGGGAGGACCGATGAACTTCGAGCTGGATGCCGAGCAGCGGGCGATCGTCGAGACCGTCCGGGCCTTCGTCACCAAGGAGCTCTACCCGCACGAGGACGAGGTCGACCGCCTCGGCGACGTGCCGGAGGCCCTGGTGGTGCAGATCCGCGCCAAGGCCCTGCAGGCGGGCCTCTACGCGGCCAACATGCCCGAGGAGCTCGGCGGCGGCGGCCTGGACAGCGTGGCGATGACGCTGGTGGAGCGCGAGCTCGGGCGGGCGAGCTACGCCCTGCAGTGGCTGGTCGCGCGACCGAGCAACATCCTGCTCGCGTGTGAGGGCGAGCAGCGCGAGCGGTACCTCCTGCCCACCATCCGCGGCGAGCGGCACGACTGCCTGGCGATGTCCGAGCCGGGGGCCGGCTCCGACGTCCGCTCGATGACCACCCGTGCCCGCCGCGACGGCGGCTCCGGTGACTCCGGGGACTACGTGGTCAACGGGACCAAGCACTTCATCAGCCACGCCGACAAGTCCGACTTCGTGATCCTGTTCGCGGCCACCGGGGACGAGACCACGCCACACGGGACCAAGAGACGGATCACCGGCTTCCTCGTCGACCTCGACAGCCCCGGGCTCACCGTACGGCGGGGACCCGGCAGCGTGTCGCACCGCGGCTACCACCACAGCGAGCTGTCGTTCGAGGACTGCCGGATCCCCGTGACGCAGCGCCTGGGCGAGGAGGGCCGCGGCTTCGAGCTGATGGGGCAGTGGCTGGGCGCCAGCCGGCTGACCGTCGCCGCCACCAGCGTCGGCCGGGCCCGCCGCGTCCTGGAGATGACGACCAGGTGGGCCGCCGACCGAGTGCAGTTCGGCCAGCCGATCGGGCGCTTCCAGGGCGTCGGCTTCCCGCTGGCCGACATGGCCACCGACCTCGAGGCGGCCGAGCTGCTCACGCTGCGCGCGGCCTGGAAGCTCGACCAGGGCACCATGACCGACCAGGACGCGGCGATGGCCAAGGTCTTCGCGGCCGAGGCGCTGGGGCGGATCACCGACCAGGCGCTGCAGATCCACGGCGGGATGGGCCTCATGGACGAGCTCCCCATCGAGAGGTTCTGGCGGGACGCCAGGGTGGAGCGGATCTGGGACGGCACCAGCGAGATCCAGCGGCACATCATCTCCCGGTCCATGCTGCGGCCCCTGGGCGCCTGAGGCGGTCCCATGCGCACCCCCGCGACCACCCCCACGGCCACCCCCTCGACCACCGGACGCAGCCACCTCCGACGGCTGCTCGCCCCGCGGTCCCTGGTCGTCGTCGGCGGGCGGGCCGCCGAGGTCGCGGTGCGGCAGAGCCGGGCGATCGGCTTCGAGGGCCGCCTCTGGGCGGTGCACCCCGACCGGGACAGCCTCGGGGGCGTCCCGTGCCTGCGCTCGGTCTCCGAGCTCCCCGAGGGACCCGACGCGGCCTTCGTCGCCGTTCCCCGCGAGCACACCCCCGGGGTCGTCGAGGCCCTCGCGGCGCTGGGCACCGGCGGCGTCGTCTGCCATGCCTCGGGCTTCGCCGAGGACGGCGAGCACGGCGCGGCCCTGCAGCGCGACCTCGTGTCGGCCGCAGGGGAGATGGCGCTGGTCGGGCCCAACTGCCTCGGCCTGCTCAACTACCTCGACGGGGCCGCGCTGTGGCCCGAGGAGCACGGCGGCAGCCGGGTGGACCGGGGGGTCGCGGTCATCGCGCAGAGCGGCAACATCGCCGAGAGCCTCACGATGCAGCGCCGCTGCCTGCCTCTGGCCCAGCTCGTCACGATCGGCAACAGCGCCGTCACCGGCGTCGCCGACCTCGTCGAGGGGATGCTCCAGGACGACCGGGTCACCGCCATCGGGCTCCTCCTGGAGGCCGTCCCGGACGTGGCCCGGCTGTCCCGGGTCGCACTCGAGGCGCTGCGGAGGAGGGTCCCGCTCGTGGTGCTGAAGTCCGGCTCCTCGGACCTCGGTGCCCGGGTCACGCTGAGCCACACCAGCTCGCTCGCCGGGTCCGACGTGCTGGCCGACGCGCTGTTCGAGCGGCTCGGGATCGTCCGCGTGCGCCGCCTCGAGGCCTTCGTTGAGACGCTCAAGCTGCTGCACGTCCACGGTTCGCTCCCCGGTGCCCGCGTCGTCTCCGCGAGCTGCTCGGGTGGCGAGGCGGCCCATCTCGCCGACCTCGCGCCGGCCGCCGGCGTCACCCTGCCGGACCTCCCCGCGCCCACGAGGGAGCGCCTGTCCGCGGTGCTCGGCGACCGGGTGACGGTCCGGAACCCGCTGGACTACCACACCTACATCTGGGGGCGGCACGACCAGATGGCCGCCTGCTTCACGGCGCTTCTCGGCGCCGGCGCCGACGAGCACCTGCTGCTGCTCGACGTGCCGCGGGCGGACCGCTGCGACACCGCGGAGTTCGAGACGGCACTGTCGGCGTTCGAGGACGCGCACGCGGCCACGGGCGCCCGGGCCTGCGTGGTCGCGTCGCTGCCCGAGGGCCTGCCGGAGCCGGTGGGCGCGCGGCTGCTCGCCGCCGGCATCGCACCGATGCAGGGGGTCACCGACTGCCTGGAGGCGGTCGCCGCGGCCGCCCGGGTCGCCGAGGCGCAGGAGCGCGTCGGCGACATCGCGCCGCCGGCACCCGTGAAGGCCCTGGGCTCGGTGGGACAGAGCCGGGCCCGGCTCCTCGACGAGCCGTCGGCGAAGGCGGCGCTCGAGACCTTCGGGCTTCCGGTGCCCCGCGGCCGCGTGGCCCCGGCCGACGAGGCCGTCGCGGCCGCGACCGGGATCGGCTACCCGGTCGTGGTCAAGGCCGTCGTGCCCGGCTTGGCGCACAAGTCGGAGGTGGCCGGTGTCCGGGTGGGCCTGTCCTCGGACCGGGAGGTGGCCGACGCGGTCGCGTCGATGCACTCGCTCGGCCCGTCCTTCCTCGTCGAGGAGATGGTCCCCGACGCCACCCTCGAGATGGTGCTCGGGGTCACCCGTGACCCCCAGTTCGGCCTCGTGCTCACGATGGGTGCCGGTGGGGTGCTCGCCGAGCTGCTCCGGGACGTGGTCTCGGTGCTCCTGCCGGCGACCCGCGAGGACGTTCGCCGCGCGCTGACCCGGCTGCGCTGCTGGCCGCTGCTCGCGGGCTTCCGTGGCCGGGACGCCGACGTGGAGGCCGTCCTCGACGCGGTCTCGTCCGTGCTCGGCTACGCCGACGCTCATCGCGGCGAGCTGCTCGAGCTCGAGGTCAACCCGCTGGTGGTCGGTCCGACCGGGGTGGTCGCGGTCGACGCGCTCGTCCGCCTGACCGGTCCGCTCGTCGACGTACCGCTGGTCCGGGAGCCGCTCGCGAGCGACGGGAGCCGGCGATGAGCGAGGCCGTGCGCACCGACGTCGACGGCGAGATCCTCGTGGTCACCCTCGACCGGCCCAAGGCCAACGCGGTCGACGTCGCGACCAGCCGCGAGCTCCATGCCGCCTTCGAGCGGCTCCACCACGACCCGCGGCTGCGGGCCGGTGTGCTGACCGGTGCCGGCGACCGGTTCTTCTCGGCCGGCTGGGACCTCAAGGCGGCCGCGGCCGGCGAGGCGGTCGACGCCGACCACGGGCCGGGCGGGTTCGCCGGCCTCACCGAGTACTTCTCGCTGCGCAAGCCCGTGGTCGCGGCGGTCAACGGTCTCGCGCTCGGCGGCGGGTTCGAGCTGGCCCTCGCGGCGGACCTCCTCGTCGCGTCCGAGTCCGCCGCCTTCGCGCTGCCCGAGGTGTCCCTGGGACTGGTCGCCGACTCCGGTGGGCTGCTGCGGCTGCCGAAGCGACTTCCCGCCGCGATCGCCAGGGAGATGCTGCTGACCGG
>JAICKK010000267.1 GCA_025927955.1 Nocardioidaceae bacterium | reverse complement strand
CCGGCTGGCCGACCCCGAGGTCCCGTTCATGCCCGACACCCGAGCTCTGTTCGGCGACTGGGTCCGTGAGCGGGCCGCCGAGCGGGGTGAGGCGCACGAGGGCTGGGACACCGTGGCGACCGAGGTGGAGGGACGCTGGCTCGACCGGGTGCCGCGCTTCGCGGACGCAGAGGTCCAGCTCCGCAACGAGGTGCGGCTGATGCCCCGGTTGGCGCCGTTGCTGCCGCTCGAGGTGCCGGTCCCGATCGTGCTCGACGAGTCGCCTCTGCGGGTGCGGCACCGCCTGCTACCCGGGGAGCTGGCGACCGGAGTCCCGCTGAGCCGCGACGACGGGCAGCGCCTGGGTGAGTTCCTCCGGGCCCTGCACGACATGCCGGTCAACGTCTACGTCGAGTCCGGCATCCCGGAGCGGACCGCCGCCCGGGCGGAGCTGCTGGCCACGCTCGAGCGGATGCTCCACCGGGTCCTGCCCCTGGTCCCCGCCGAGCACCAGGAGGCCGGGACGGCGCTGCTGCGCCGGATCGCCCTGCGCACGCCGGCGACGCTGGTGCACGGCGACCTGGCGGCGCACCACGTGACCTCGCAGGACGGCCGGATCGTGGGGGTCCTGGACTGGAAGGACGCGCGCGTGGCCGACCCCGCCGTCGACCTCGCCTGGCCGCTCTACGGCACCCCGGAGCCCTTCGCCGAGGCCGTCGCCACGGCGTACGGCGTGACGGACGAGGAGCTGGCCCGGGCGCTGGACTGGCATCGTCTGGTCCCGTGGTACGCCGTCATGTGGGGCCTCGGCCCGGGCGGCGCGGAGTTCGTCGACAGCGGGCTGCACAACATCACGACCCTGCTTGATGTCAGAAAGACGGCGTAGCGACATTGCGTTGACATCAGATTGATGTCAGAGTGCGAGCATGACGAAGACGGCTGCTGGGGTCCGCCACGTTCGCCGTCTGCACGATGTCCTGAGGGGTCAGGTGCTCCTCGCGCGCCTGCTGTGGGCCTGCTCGCCGACCCTCACCGTGGTCGGCCTGCTCGCGGCAGCGGCCCAGGCGTTCGCCGCGGCCGGGGTCATGATCGGGTCCGGGCGACTCGTGGCGGGCCTGGTCGACCTCCGCCTGGAGACCGGGTGGCTGGTGATCACCCTGGCCTGCCTCGTGCTGCAGCCGATCTGCGCGGCCGCGACCGACACGGTCGGCGTGGTCCAGCAGGGCCGGGCCACACCGTTGCTCCTGGAGCGCGTCTCGCACCTCGCCTCCCGGCCGCACGGCGTCGAGCACCTGGAGGACCCCGACGTGAGGCAGGCGATCGACGGGGCCGTCGAGGAGATCAACCAGCAGTACTTCCAGGGTGTGCAGTCCACCTGGCAGGTGCTCGGCTATCGCCTGTGGGGGCTCGCGGCACTGGCCGTGCTCGCGTCATGGTCCTGGTGGGTCGCCGCGATGGTCCTGGTGACGACGCTCGCGGTCAACGTCACCTGGTCGGCCTACAGCCAGCAGATCTTCGAGGACATCTTCCGCGACCGCCGGCGCCGGCGGGCGCGGTGGTACCGCAACCTGCTGGTCGACCAGGACAGCGCCAAGGAGGTCCGGCTGTTCGGGCTCACGACCTTCGGCCTGGAGCGGTTCTCGGCGACCTGGCGGCTCGCGATGGCCGACCTCTGGCGCAACCGGAACGCCAAGCGTGGCCCGATCATCGTCGCCAACATCGCCATCCTGGCGGCGTACGGCGTAGCACTCTCCGCACTCGCGCACGGCGTCTGGTCCGGCGCCATCGGCACCGCGACCCTGCTCGCGTCCGCGCAGGCGCTCACCCAGGTCGAGGGGCTCGGGATGCTCGGCGACATGCAGACGATGACGATCCGCCAGCAGACCCTGCTGCTCGACCTCGAGGCGCTGGCGGCCCGGCTGCCCGAGCCATCCAGGAGCGCGGCCCCGACCCGGCCGGGCGGCACGGCCGCCGCGGTGGCCCTCCGTGACGTGACCTTCACCTACCCGGGACGTGGCAACCCTACGTTCGAGGGTCTGACGCTCGAGATCGAGCCGGGCAGCAGCGTGGCCGTGGTCGGTGCGAACGGTGCCGGCAAGTCCACCCTGATCAAGCTGCTGTGCGGGCTCCACCGCCCGGATCGGGGGCACGTCCTCGTCGACGGCGGCGACCCCGGGACCGACGACGCACTCCGACGACGGGTTGCGGTGATCTTCCAGGAGTTCGTGCGCTACCACCTCACGCTGCGCGACAACGTCGCCATGTCCATGCTGGCCGACCACCGGGAGGACGACATCGCGGCCGTCGTCCCGCGTGCGCTGCACGATGCCACCGGCGACAGCGTCCTGACCCGGGTGGGTGGCTGGGACCGCGTCCTGCGCGGCGAGTACGCCGGCGGCACCGACCTGTCCGGTGGCCAGTGGCAGCGGGTCGCCCTGGCCCGGGCCCTGGCCGCGATCGACGCCGGCGCCGGGGTCCTGGTGCTGGACGAGCCGACCGCCGCGCTCGACGTGCGCGCCGAGGCCGAGCTGTTCGACAACTTCCTCTCGGTGACCAGGGGGCTCACCACGATCCTGGTCAGCCACCGGCTCTCGAGCGTCCGGCACGCCGACCGGATCGTCGTCCTCGACGGCGGTCGCATCGTCGAGGACGGCTCCCACGACCAGCTGGTCGCAGCCGGCGGGGGCTATGCCCGGATGTTCAGGTTGCAGGCCGAGCGGTTCGCACTGGCCGGGGGTGACGCGTCATGACGTTCTTCGGCAACCTGTGGCTGCCGCTGGCCGCGGCGTTCCGGCTCGACCGCCGGGCCGCACTCCTGGCGTTCCTCGAGGTGCTCGGCACCATCTTGTCCAACCTGCTGCCGCTCGCGTTCGGGCTCATGGTCACCGGCGTCGCGACCCGCAGCGAGACAGCGCTCGTGGTCGGCGCGGCGCTGGCGGCCATCGGGTACGGCGTGGTCCCGGTCTTCACCACCATCGGCGTGGAGGCCCGGCTCCGTCTCAACGAGACGGTCGGGCACGAGTTCGACCGCCGGGTGGCCGAACTGATGGCCGCCGTACCGACGCTCGACCACCTCGAGTCGCCGGCCTTCCGCGACCAGGCGCAGATCGTGCGCGAGCGGCAGGGCGCCCTCGGCGGTGCCTACAACAGCGTGGTCAACGCCCTCCGCAGCCTGGCGTTCCCGCTGGTCACCCTGGTCGTCGCGATCGGGGCCGACAACCGCCTGCTCCTGCTGATCCCGGCGTCCCTGCCGAGCATCCTGGCCGGGCGCTGGATCGTGCGCTGGGACCGCCGGGCCGAGGACGAGGCCGCCGAGCCCGCTCGGCTCACCCAGCACCTGGTCGCGCT
>JAICKK010000254.1 GCA_025927955.1 Nocardioidaceae bacterium | reverse complement strand
GGGCCTGAGCGAGGCCGGCGCGCTCGACGACGTCTCGGTCCTCCACGCCGGCACGTCGTACGACGGGCAGGGCAACGTGGTCACCTCCGGCGGCCGGGTGCTCGCCGTCACCGCGGTCGGCGTCGACGTCGCGGACGCCCGGGCGAAGGCCTACGCGGGCGTCGACCTCGTCCGCTTCGAGGGCGCCCGGTTCCGCACCGACATCGCGCTGGGCGGCGACGGAGGGGTCCCGGCGTGACGGGCGTCCCGAACGTCCTCGCCCGTCGCTACGCCGCCGACGACGTCGTCCGGATCTGGACGCCCGAGCACAAGGTCGTCCTCGAGCGGCGGCTGTGGGTCGCGGTGCTGAGGGCGCAGCGCGACCTCGGCGTCGCGGTGCCCGACGGCGTCGTGGAGGACTACGAGGCCGTCGTCGAGCAGGTCGACCTCGCGTCCATCGCGGCCCGGGAGCGCATCACCCGCCACGACGTGAAGGCCCGCATCGAGGAGTTCTGCGCGCTCGCCGGCCACGAGCACATCCACAAGGGCATGACCTCGCGGGACCTCACCGAGAACGTCGAGCAGCTGCAGGTCAGGGCCTCCCTGGAGCTGGTGCGTGACCGGGTCGTCGCCGCGCTCGCCCGGCTGGCCCGGCTCGCCGCCGAGCACGAGTCGCTGGTGATGGCCGGCCGCTCGCACAACGTCGCCGCCCAGGCCACCACCCTCGGCAAGCGCTTCGCCACGGTCGCCGACGAGATGCTCGTCGCGCTCGACCGGCTCGAGGACCTCCTGGCCCGCTACCCCCTGCGCGGCATCAAGGGCCCGATGGGCACCGCCCAGGACATGCTCGACCTGCTCGACGGCTCCACCCGCCGGCTCGCCGAGCTCGAGGCCCGGGTCGCCGCGCACCTCGGCTTCGAGCGGGTGCTCACCAGCGTCGGCCAGGTCTACCCGCGCTCGCTGGACTTCGACGTCGTCTCCGCGCTGGTCCAGGTCGTCGCCGGCCCGTCGAACCTGGCCACCACCATCCGGCTGATGGCCGGCATCGAGCTGGTCACCGAGGGGTTCAAGGAGGGCCAGGTCGGCTCCTCCGCGATGCCGCACAAGATGAACACCCGCTCCTGCGAACGCGTGAACGGGCTCGCCGTCGTGCTGCGCGGCAACCTCGCGATGCTCGGCGAGCTCGCCGGCGACCAGTGGAACGAGGGCGACGTCTCCGACTCGGTGGTGCGCCGGGTGGCGCTGCCCGACGCGTTCTTCGCCTGCGACGGGCTGTTCCAGACCTTCCTCACCGTGCTCGACGAGTTCGGCGCCTTCCCTGCGGCGATCCAGCGCGAGCTCGACCGGTACCTCCCGTTCCTGGCCACCACGAAGGTGCTGATGGCCGCGGTCCGCAACGGCGTCGGGCGCGAGACGGCGCACGAGGCGATCAAGGAGGCCGCGGTCGGCGTGGCGCTGGCGATGCGTCGCGGGCAGGCGGAGAACGACGTCTTCGCCCGACTGGCCGCGGACCCTCGGCTCGGCCTCAGCGCGGACCAACTGGCCTCGCTCGTCGCCGAGCCGGTCACCTTCACCGGCGCCGCGCGCGACCAGGTGCGGTCCGTCGTACGACGGGTGGAGCAGGTGGCCGCGGAGCACCCCGAGGCGGCGGCGTACGCGCCGGGCGAGATCATCTGAGCGGTCCCACGTGACAGGTCCGGCACAGGTCTAGGTGGCTTCGGCAACCACTTGACCCGGCCCCTGCCGCGGAGTTATGTGCATCCTGCTGCGTCGCGCGGCGAGAGGGGCGGGATCTCGGGAGACGAGGGGGCGCGTCATGAGCTTCGTCAAGAGGTTCCTGGGATCGGCGCTCGCGGCAGCCACCGCCGTCTCGGTGTGTGCGGTCGCCCCACCGACGGCCGCGTCGCCGACGCGGTCGGGAGAGCCGTCGTTCGCCTCGGCGGTGCGCGGCCTGGCCCCGCAGGTGCACCCGACGGCCCCGGTGTCCGGTCACGCGTCGGCACCCGCCGCCGCGCCGTCGAAGGGTGCGCGTCTGCGGGTCCCGAGCGGTGCCGCGCGGACAGCTCAGGCGCCGTCGCCCCAGGTCGCTGCGTCGAGGTCGACGTCGACCGGCACGCTGCTGCACGACTTCAACGGCGTGAGCAGCCGCGACAGCGAGGTGACGAACTTCAACGCCACCTTCGAGCCCCCGGACCAGGGGCTGTGCGCCGGCAACGGCTTCGTCCTCGAGGCGGTCAACTCGGCGTACTCGATCTACCGGCCGAACGGCACGGTCGTCCGTGGGCCCTTCAACGTCAACGACCTGTTCGACGAGGGGGCGGCGGAGTTCACCTCGGACCCGCGCTGCTACTTCGACCCCTCCACCCGCAGGTGGTTCGCGACCATCCTGTTCCTCAACTCCACCTTCACAGAAGGACGCATCGACATCGCCGTCAGCACCACCTCCGACCCGACCGGCCTGTGGCGTCAGTACCGCATCGACGCCACCGACCCGGGCGGCCGCGGCTGCCCGTGCTTCGGCGACCAGCCGCTGTTGGGCATCGACCACGACAACCTCTACCTGTCGACCAACGAGTTCTCGATCCTCGGGCCGCAGTTCAACGGCGCGCAGCTCTACGCTGTGGCCAAGAGCGACCTCGTCCGCGGGAAGGCGTCCGCCCACTTCGTGCACTTCGGGGACCTCACGAGCGGTGGGAGCCCGGCGGCCTCGGTCCAGCCCGCGATCACGACCGGCTCGCCGGGCGCTGAGTACCTCTTGAGCTCTCTCGACCCGGACGGGACCGGCGACCACCGGATCGATGTGTGGGCGCTGAGCCACGGCGAGCGGGTCGCCAGCGGTGGCATGCCGGTCCTCACCAGCAAGGTGGTCAGGTCGGAGCCGTACGCCTTCCCGCCCCCGGCGGACCAGAAGGGCTCACCGAGGCAGATCGACTCCGGCGACGACCGCATGCAGCAGGTGCAGTTCATCAACGGCCGGATCTGGGGCGAGCTCACCACGGGCGTCACGCTTCCCGGGGACACGGCCGAACAGGCGGGCGCCGCCTGGTTCGCCGTCCGTCCCCAGCTGGCCGGCGACGGCCGGCTGACCGGGGGGCGCGTCGAGCGTCAGGGCTACGTCACGATGCCCGGCAACAGCGTCATCTACCCCGCGCTGCAGGCCGACGCGGCGGGACGGGCGGCCATGGTGTTCACGGTGACCGGTTCCGACCGCTTCCCGAGCGCCGCGTTCGCGACGCTTCCCACCACCGGCAGCGACTTCGGCCCGGTCAGGGTCGCCGCCGCGGGCACCGGGCCCTACAAGGCCGGCACCCGGTGGGGCGACTACTCGTTCGCCGTCCTGGACCCCCGCGCCGACGCGGTGTGGCTGGCCACCGAGTACGTGCCGCCGAAGGCCAGCCAGACGAGCACCAGGCAGCGCAACTGGGGCACCCGGGTGCTCGAGGTCGGCCTCCGCTGACCCGACCCCTGAGCGCGGCCTACCCCAGACCCAGCCGCGCCGCGAGGTAGGGCGCCGTACGGCTCGCCGGGTCGGCGGCCACCTGCGCCGGGGTGCCGGCGGCGACCACCCGGCCGCCGTCCTGGCCACCGCCCGGCCCGAGGTCGAGAACGTGGTCGGCGCCGGCCACCACGTCGAGGTCGTGCTCCACGACGACCACGGTGCTGCCGGCGTCGACCAGGCCGTGCAGCAGCCGGGTGAGCAGCACCACGTCGGCGGGGTGCAGGCCGGCGGTCGGCTCGTCGAGCAGGTACAGCGTGTGCCCGCGGCGGGACCGCTGCAGCTCGGTCGCCAGCTTGATCCGCTGCGCCTCGCCGCCGGAGAGCTCGGTCGCCGGTTGGCCGAGGGTGAGGTACCCGAGCCCGACGGTGCCCAGCGTCTGCAGGCTCCGGGCCACCGCCGGCACGTCGGCCAGGAAGTCGGCCGCCTCGTCGACCGTCATCGCGAGCACGTCGGCGATGCTCCGCCCGCGGTAGCGGATCTCCAGCGTCTCGGGGTGGTAGCGGGCGCCCCCGCACGTCGGGCACGGCGAGTAGCTGCCCGGCAGGAACAGGAGCTCGACCGCCACGAAGCCCTCGCCCTGGCAGGTCTCG
>JAICKK010000079.1 GCA_025927955.1 Nocardioidaceae bacterium | reverse complement strand
GGCCGCCGTCGAGGTCGTCGACCTCGCGGATCTCCGGCATGGGTGCGACGTCGCCACGGCCCCCGAGCACCCGGTCGACCGCGTTGGCGCTGTGCGGCAGGAACGGTGAGAGCAGCACGTTGCAGTCGGCGACCGCCTGGGTGGCGACGTGCAGGACGGTGGCCAGCCGCGGGCGCTCCTCCTCGCTCTTGAGCTTCCACGGAGCGGCGTCCGAGACGTACTTGTTGACCTCGCCGACGGTGCGCATGGCCTCCGCGAGCGCGGCCTTCTGCCGGTGACGCTCGATCAGGTCGCCCACGGCGCCGAAGGCGCCCTCCACGGCGTCGAGCAGCGCCTGGTCGCCGCTCGTCAGCGCGCCCGCCTCGGGGATCTCACCGAAGCTCTTCGAAATCATGCTCGCGGTCCGGTTCACCAGGTTGCCCCAGCCGGCCACGAGCTCGTCGTTGGTGCGGCGGACGAACTCGGCCCAGGTGAAGTTGCTGTCCTGGTTCTCCGGCCCGGCGGCGGAGATGAAGTAGCGCAGGGCGTCCGGCTGGTAGCGCGAGAGCACGTCGCGGACGTAGATGACCACGCCGCGAGAGGACGAGAACTGCCTGCCCTCCATGGTGAGGAACTCCGAGGACACCACCTCGGTCGGCAGGCTCAGCACGCCGTACTCGCCCGGCTCACCGCCGCGGGTGCCACGTCCGTCGTACGCCAGGAGCTCGGCGGGCCAGATCTGGGAGTGGAAGGTGATGTTGTCCTTGCCCATGAAGTAGTAGGACTGCGCCTGCTCCCCCGAGTCCGGCGCCGGGTTCCACCACTCCCGCCAGCGGTCGGGCTGCCCCAGCCGGCGGGCCCACTCGATGGACGCGGACAGGTAGCCGATCACCGCGTCGAACCAGACGTAGAGCCGCTTGGTGGGCTGGTCCTCCCAGCCCGGCACCGGGATGCCCCAGTCGATGTCGCGGGTCATGGCCCGGGGCCGGATGTCCTCGAGGATGTTCTGGCTGAACTTGATGACGTTGGGCCGCCACAGCCCGGTCGCCTCCCGCTCGTCGAGCCACGCCTTGAGCGCGTCGGCGAGCGCCGGGAGGTCGAGGAAGAAGTGCTGGGTCTCGACGAACCGTGGCACCTCGCCGTTGATCCTGCTCCGCGGCTCGACCAGGTCGGTGGGGTCGAGCTGGTTGCCGCAGTTGTCGCACTGGTCGCCCCGGGCGCTGTCGTAGCCGCAGATCGGGCAGGTGCCCTCGATGTAGCGGTCCGGAAGGGTCCGCCCGGTCGACGGGGAGATCGCGGCCTGCGTGGTCTGCTCGACCATGTACCCGTTGCGGTGGACGGTGCGGAACATCTCCTGCACCACCGCGTAGTGGTTGCGGGTGGTGGTCCGGGTGAACAGGTCGTAGGACAGGCCGAGGTTCGCGAGGTCCTCGACGATGAGCCGGTTGTTGGTGTCGGCGAGCTCGCGCGCGCTGACGCCGGCGGCGTCGGCGGCGACCAGGATCGGGGTGCCGTGCTCGTCGGTGCCCGAGACCATCAAGACGTCGTGCCCGGCCATCCGCATGTACCGGCTGAAGACGTCGGAGGGGACGCCGAAACCAGCCACATGGCCGATGTGGCGCGGGCCGTTGGCGTACGGCCAGGCGACGGCGGACAGGACTCGGGTCATGGGCGCAACTCTAGGAGACGGGGGCGCCGCCGCCCCACCGGCCGAGGAGGGCGCCGAGCTCCCGCTCGAGGTCGCCGAAGCAGCGGCGCTCGTCGGGGCCGTCGCCGTGGGGGCCGGCGAGCCGCAGCGTGTGCTCGGTGACCTCGGTGAGGTGCCGCTCGAGGGCGAACAACTCGAGGGCGTCCTCGGCGAGCGGCTCGGGAGCACCGCCGGCCTCGAGGTAGGAGTACCACGGCTCGGTGCCCTCCGCGTCGGCGAGGGCGAGGCGCAGGTCCCGTTCCCGCGGGGCGAGCGCGAGCGCACCCCAGTCGACGAGCCGGTACCCGTCGGGGGTCCGCACGAGGTTCGACGCGTCCGGCCGGCCGTGGCTGACCACCCACCGCTCCACGCCGCCGCCGACCGCCGCGCCGAGCAGCGTGAACCGGCGCACGGCCGCGCGCAGCGCGGGAGCGGCGGCAGAGACCAGCCGGCCCGCCGGCCCGGACCACGGCCCACCCGACCACTGGCCGGACTGCAGGCAGCCCAGCAGCTCGCGTCGCCGGTCCCGCCCGTGACGGCCGATCCGCGGGCGCCAGGACGGGAGGTGCAGCCGGCGCTGCCGGTGCAGGTCGCCCATCATGCTGGCCACCACGCTCCGTGCGGCGTCGTCGGCGAACGCGCCGTCGCCCACGGCGTCGCCCTCGAGCAGCGGTGTGAGGGTCAGCAGCAGCCCCGGTCCCAGGTCGACCGCGACCCGACCGTCGCGGGTGTGCACCGACGCGACCACGAACGAGAGCCGGCGGGCGAGGCGGGCGGCGGCGTCGTACGACGCGAGCCGGGTCTGCCGGTCCTCGGCGCTCTCGACGACGTGGAGGGTGGCGAACCACTGGGGACCGGTGTCGTCGCCGACGGACCAGTGCCAGGCGCCCGTGCCGAGCGGGAGATGCTCGGCGCCGGTCACGGCCACGCCCCAGCCGCGCGCGACCGCCGCGGCGACGTCGGTCGCGGCGACGTCCGGATGCTCCCCGATCACCCGGCGCAGCCTAGTGCCGCGCCCGGGCGCTGCCCGTCAGCTGAAGTCGGGACCCTTCTCGCGGGTGCGCTTGAGCTCGTAGAAGCCCGGGGTCCCGGCGACGAGGAGCACGCCGTCCCACAGCCTGCCCGCGGCCTCGCCCTTGGGCGCCGGGGTGACCACGGGCCCGAAGAAGGCGACCCCCTCGACGCTGATCACCGGGGTGCCGACCTCCATGCCCACCTGGTCCATGCCCGCGTGGTGGGACTTCTTGAGGTCGTCGTCGAACTCGGTGGACTCCGCGGCGTCGGCCAGCGACGTCGGCAGGCCGACCTCGGCCAACGCCTCCTCGATGAGGCCACGGTCGATGTCGCGACCCTCGAGGTGGATCCGGTTGCCGAGCGCGGTGTACAGCGGCAGAAGCACCCGGTCCCCCTCGGCCTGGGCGGCCGCGACCGCCACCCGCACCGGTCCCCACGCGGGCTCGAGCATCGTGCGGTAGTCCTCGGAGATGTCCTTGTCCGAGTTCAGGTAGGCCAGGCTCATCACATGGAAGGACGGCGCGATCGCACGCACCTTCTCCACCTCGAGGAGCCAGCGCGAGCTCATCCACGCCCAGGGGCACAGCGGGTCGAACCAGAAGTCGACCGGGGTCCGCTCGGTGCTGTCGGCCTGGGTCATGGGGCTGCTCCTCCGGTGGCGTGTCGTGCGCTGGGTCGCGTGCTGGCGGGGTGGTGAACCGTTGGGGGAACGCCGGGCCCCGATTCGGTTATTCCCCGCGCCCGGGGAAGAATGTCCCCCATGCCTGGAACCAACCTCACCCGGGACGAGGCGCGGACCCGCGCCGCGACCGTCGAGGTCGAGTCCTACACCGTGGACCTCGACCTCGACCCCGCCCGCGCCAAGACCTTCGGCTCGACGACCGTGATCCGGTTCGCCAGCCGGCCGGGAGCCGCCACCTTCGTCGACCTCGTCGGCGCCACCGTGCACGAGCTGACGCTCAACGGCCGTGCCCTCGACCCGGCCCAGGCGTACGTCGACCAGCGGATCCTCCTGGACGACCTGCGCGAGTCCAACGAGCTGCGGGTGAGCGCGGACTGCTCCTACAGCCACACCGGTGAAGGGCTGCACCGGTTCGTCGACCCCGAGGACGACCGCGTCTACCTGTACACCCAGATGGAGGTGCCCGACGCGCGCCGGGTGTTCGCCACGTTCGAGCAGCCGGACCTCAAGTCGGTGTTCACGTTCACGGTGACCGCGCCCGAGGACTGGACGGTGGTCTCCACCTCGGCGACCCCCGAGCCGGAGCGCCTCGGCGACGGGCGGGCGACGTGGCGCTTCCCGACGACGGCGCGGATGTCGACCTACGTCACCGCAGTCGTCGCGGGCGAGTACCACGAGGTGCGCGACGTCTACGTGGGCCGTCACGGCGAGATCCCCCTCGGCCACTACTGCCGCCGGTCGATGGTCCCCCACCTCGACGTCGCCGAGCTGGTCGACGTCACCAAGCGCGGGTTCGCGTTCTTCGAGGACGCCTTCGACTACCCCTACCCGTTCGGCAAGTACGACCAGGTCTACGTCCCGGAGTTCAACAACGGGGCGATGGAGAACGCCGGCTGCGTGACGCTGCGCGACGAGTACCTCCCCCGCAGCCAGCAGGCCCGGTGGTTCTACGAGCAGCGCGCCAACACCGTGCTGCACGAGATGGCGCACATGTGGTTCGGCGACCTGGTGACGATGCGCTGGTGGGACGACCTGTGGCTCAACGAGTCCTTCGCCGAGTGGGCGGCCCACCACGCGTCGGTGGGCGCGACCGACTACACCGAGGCCTGGACCGGTTTCACCAACAGCCGCAAGAACTGGGCCTACCGCCAGGACCAGCTGCCGACCACGCACCCGGTCGCCGCGGACAACCACGACCTCGCGGCCGTCGAGGGCAACTTCGACGGGATCACCTACGCCAAGGGCGCCTCGGCGATCAAGCAGCTGGTCGCCTGGGTCGGCGAGACCGAGTTCCTGGCCGGGCTGCGGACCTACTTCAAGCGGCACGCGTTCGGCAACTCCCAGTTCGGTGACCTGCTGGCCGCCCTGGAGGAGACCTCCGGCCGCGACCTGCACGCCTGGGCCCGCGAGTGGCTGCAGACCTCGGGGGTCAACACGCTGACACCCGAGTTCGAGCTCGACGGCGACGGTCGCTACGCGACCTTCGCGGTCCGCCAGCACGCCGAGCCGGGGACCCCCACCCTGCGGCGCCACCGCATCGGCGTGGGCCTCTACGACCGCGACGAACGGGGCCACCTGGTGCTCCGAACGTCAGTGGAGACCGACGTCAGCGGGGAGAGCACCGACGTGGCGAAGCTCGTCGGAGCCGAGCAGCCGGACCTGTTGCTCCTCAACGACGGCGACCTCTCCTACGCGAAGATCCGCTTCGACGACCGGTCCCTGACCACCGTGCTCGAGTCACTGCACACCCTCGACGACTCCCTGGCCCGGGCCCTGTGCTGGGGCGCCCTGTGGGACATGACGCGGGAGGCGCAGGTCGCCGCCAGCGACTTCGTCGCCATCGTGCTGCGCGGCCTGGCCACCGAGAGCGACGAGACGGCCGCCAAGCAGCTGCCGGTCTACGTGCAGCTGGTGCTCGACCAGTTCACCCACCCGACGAAGCGGGACGCGCTGCGCCGGACGTGGGAGCGGGGCCTGCTGGACCTGGTCGCCCGCGCCGCGCCCGGCAGCGACCACCAGCTGACGTTCGTCAAGGCCTTCGCCGGCACCACCGGGAAGCGCGTCCCACCCTCGTCGTACGGCGGGGCCGCGTGCACGGCGCTCGGCCTGGACTTCCTCGCGGGCCTGCTGGACGGCAGCACCACGCCGGAGGGGCTCGAGGTGGCCGAGGACATCAGGTGGGCGGCGCTCACGGCCCTGGCCGCGCACGGCCGGGTCGACCGCGCCCGCATCGAGGACGAGCTCACCCGCGACCGCACCATCTCCGGTCGGGAGCGGGCTGCCGCCGCACGGGCGGTGGTGCCGTCGGCGGAGGCCAAGGCGGAGGCGTGGCACGCCGCGGTCGTCAGCGACGAGGTGTCCAACGAGACCCAGCGCAGCATCGCCTACGTCTTCGACGTCTCGGGGCAGGAGGAGCAGCTCGCGCCGTACCTCGAGAGGTACCTCGCGGCCGCGGAGACGATCTGGGAGGACAAGGGCACCCAGATCGCTTCGACGATGCTGGAGTACATGTTCCCCCGCTCGCTCACCGCCCCGCAGACGCTCCAGCGGGTCGACGCCTGGCTCGAGGCCTCGACCGCCAACCCGGCGGCCAAGCGCTACGTCCGGGAGGCGCGCGACGACATCGAGCGCGCGCTTGCGGCGCAGGCGGCCGACGTCGCTGGTTGAGTCATCCGTCCCCCTTGCGGGGCGCCCTGCCGGGCGTGAAAATCGAGGCGTTGGGCGACCGTCACCGACGGGCACGCCCGTCGGTGACGCTCGCCCTCCGAAACCTCTATTTTCGAACCAGGTGCCCGAGCCCCCACGCTGGTTGAGGTGCCCGAGCCCCCAGGGCGAGGGCCTCGAAACCCGGTCACCTCCCGCGCACACCTGACCATGGTTTCGAGGCTCGCAAGCTCGCACCTCAACCAGCGTCGGTCGAGGTGCGCGAGGTCAGGAGCCGTGCCGCATCTCCGGACGCCGGGCGTGGTCGGCGAGCTGCCGCACGCCCCTGGTGATGCCGCCGACGAGGTCGCCGGAGGCGAACTCGGTCTGCATGGTCAGCGCGGCCAGCTTCACCTCGGCGTCGTCGAGGGACCGGGCGGCGTCCGCACCGGTGACGATCTCGAGGATCCGGGCCGCGGGGTCGACCATCACCAGCACCGAGCGTGAGGGCGCCGACAGCCTGGCGTGCAGCCGCTCGGCAAACGGCCGGGTCTCCCCGTCCGCGCGACCGACGTAGACGGAGAACTCGATACGGCACAGGGTCTCGGCGTCCCGGATGGCCCTGTCGATCTCGGAGCGCTGGGCGTCGGAGAACGTCTCACCAGCTGCCACTGGCACCGCCTCGGTCGGAGCCGGTCGCGTCACGGCCGGCCGCGGCGGGCGTCCCGGCGTCGAGCGTCTCGACGCCCCCGCGCGGACCGCCGAACCACTCGGGCTCCCCGCGCCAGGCTTCGCCCGGATGGTAGTCGTGCGCCTTGCGCATGGACGGCAGCATCACCATCAGCGTGATCACCACGAACAGCGCGACGGGGATCACCACGTAGACCAGGATGGCGTGCCAGGGCGAGACGGTGGTGTCCTCCGTCCACGTCGTCGGCTCAGCGGCGAACGCGGCGCCGGCGGCGCCCGTCACGACGGCGGCCGGGACCAGCGCTAGCACACGAGCGGCTCGCCGTACGGCGAGGTTCTGACGACGGTCGGTCACGCAGCCCAGCCTAGCGAACCCGGTAACGTCGCGACCATGCTCATCACCACCAGTGTCCTCGGCACGCCGACGCCCTGGGCGGTCCTCGAGCACTGGACGAGCTGGATGCAGCGGTGGCTCGGCACCGACTGGGAGTCGAGGCTGACCACCTGGCTGGTCACCAAGCCGCTCGCCATCCTCGTCCTGTTCCTGGTCGCCGTCGCCGCCCGCTGGGCCGTGCACCGGCTGATCTCGCGCCTGGTCCACCGGGCCTCCGAGGGCCTCATGAGCCCGATCCTGCGCCGTCACCGCGAGCCCGAGCCCGACCAGCCGCCGACCCTGGTCAGCGGCCGGCGCGTGCAGCGGGCCGAGACGATGGGCTCGCTGCTCAACAGCATCACCTCGATCGTGATCTGGACCATCTTCGCGATCACCGCGGTCGCGGAGCTCGGCTACCCGATCGGCCCGCTGATCGCGAGCGCGGGCGTGGTGGGCGTCGCGCTCGGCTTCGGCGCGCAGAGCCTCGTCAAGGACTTCCTGTCCGGGATCTCGATGATCTTCGAGGACCAGTACGGCGTGGGCGACGTCGTGGACGTCGGGTCCGCGAGCGGCACGGTCGAGGCGGTCGGCCTGCGCGTCACCCGCCTGCGGGACGTCGAGGGCACCGTCTGGTACGTCCGCAACGGGGAGATCCTCCGGGTCGGCAACAAGAGCCAGAACTGGGCTCGGACCGTCCTGGACATCCCGGTCGCGCTGGACCAGGACCTGCACAAGGTGCAGGAGGTGCTGCGCGACGTCGCGCACGACGTGTGGGACGACGAGGACTTCAAGCACCTCGTGATCGAGGAGCCGGAGGTCTGGGGGATCCAGGAGCTCACCCCCAACTGGATCAGCGTGCGGGTGACCTTGAAGACCGCACCGATGGAGCAGTGGGCGGTCGCCCGGGAGATGCGGCAGCGGATCAAGCTGCGCTTCGACCACGAGGGCATCGAGCTCGCGCACCCGACGGCCGCCATCTGGGGCCAGCCGGCATGAGCGCCGCCGCGTCGGGGAGAATGGGTCCGTGAGCACCGCAGCCGACGACCAGCAGGGACAGTCCTTCTACGACGCGATCGGCGGGTACCCGACGATCGCGCGCATCGTCGAGCGCTTCTACGAGGGGGTCGCCGGCGACGAGGTGGTGCGCTCGCTCTACCCCGAGGAGGACCTGGGACCGGCGCAGGAGCGGTTCACGCTGTTCCTGGTGCAGTACTGGGGCGGTCCCACGACGTACTCGCAGCGACGCGGGCACCCCCGGCTGCGCATGCGGCACGCACCGTTCGCGGTCACCCCGCGTGCCAAGGACCACTGGCTGAGGCACTTCCGCGCGGGGCTGGACGCGGTCGCCCTGCCGCCGGAGCTCGACGCGCAGTTCTGGGACTACGTCGTCCACGCCGCCCAGTTCATGGTGAACAGCTTCGAGGACCCCGTCACGCCGGCGGGCCGAGGCTGAGCTCCAGACGCTCCCGCTCCTCCGCGGTGAGCGGCCGCGACCGGCCGGTGGCCGTGTCGTAGGCGACGAGACGGACCTCGGCGGTCGAGTACACCGTCTCGGCGCCTGGCTCATCCGGGTCGACGATGCGGCAGGACAGGTCGTACGACGAGGTGCCGACGCGGGTCACCCAGGTCTGCACGGCATAGGGCTCGGGCCGGAACAGCAGGGGTCGCTTGTAGTCGACGTCGATGCGCGCGACGACCTGGCGGTGCGTCGAGTCGACGTCGTACACCCGGCCGGACAGCGCGAGCACGAAGGCGATCCGGGCCTCCTGGTAGTACTCGAAGTACTTGACGTTGTTGACGTGACCGTAGACGTCGACGTCGGAGAACCGCACGTGGCACTCGTAGCGGTGCGGGCTCAGGCCGGCGCTCGCGCCGCTCACGCCGGCGCCTCCTCACGCTCGAGGAACTGCTCGAGGACGGCCCGCTCCTCGTCGCGTATCCGCCGTGGACGCTCGTGGCTGAAGACGTAGGGCGTGAGCACCGTGCGGGCCAGCGCGTACACCCGCCGCTCGCCGCCGGGCACCTCGTCGAGGATCTCGTAGGCCATCGTGAACGACGCCACCCGGATCCGGGTCACCCAGGACTCGATGCGCACCGGCTCGGGCCGGAAGACCAGCGGGCGGAGGAACTCCACCTCGTGGCGCACCACGACCACGCCCTCGGCGAGCTGCTCGCCACCGGTCGCGGGGGCGTTCACGCGCAGCATGTCCACGCGCGACTCCTGGAGGTAGTCCACGTAGGTCACGTTGTTGACGTGCCCCAGGGAGTCCATGTCGGCCCACCGGAGCGGGCAGTGGTAGATGTGTCGGGCCACCGGGCCATCCTCCCAGGTGCGCCGCCTAGGGTGGAGGAAGGTCCGACCCAGCAGTCAGGACAGAGGAGGCACCATGCCGGAGGCAGTGATCGTGTCCGCCACCCGTTCGCCCATCGGGCGCGCGTTCAAGGGCTCGCTGACCCAGATGCGGCCCGACGACCTCGCGACGACCATCGTCCGGGCGGCGCTGGACAGGCTGCCCGAGCTGGACCCGGCCGACATCGACGACCTCTACCTCGGGTGCGGGCTGCCCGGTGGCGAGAGCGGCTTCAACATGGGCCGCATCGTGGCCGTGCTGCTGGGCTACGACCACCTGCCGGGGGCGACGGTCACCCGCTACTGCTCCTCGTCGCTGCAGACCAGCCGGATGGCGTTCCACGCCATCAAGGCCGGCGAGGGCGACGTGTTCGTGTCCGCGGGGGTGGAGACGGTGTCCCGCTTCGTCAAGGGCAGCTCCGACAGCCTTCCCGACACGCACAACCCGGTGTTCTCCGACGCGGAGCAGCGCACCGCCGAGAGCGCCCAGGGCGGTCGGGAGTGGCACGACCCGCGTGAGGACGGGAACGTCCCGGACGCCTACGTCGCGATGGGCCAGACGGCCGAGAACGTGGCGCGGCTGCGCGGGCTGTCCCGGCGCGAGCTCGACGAGTTCGGGGTGCGCAGCCAGAACCTCGCCGAGCGGGCGATCGAGAGCGGCTTCTGGGCCAACGAGATCACGCCCGTGACCACGCCGGACGGCACGGTGGTCAGCCGCGACGACGGCCCGCGGCCGGGGGTGACGCTGGAGGCGGTCAGCGAGCTGAAGCCGGTGTTCCGTCCCGACGGGGTGGTCACCGCCGGCAACTGCTGCCCGCTCAACGACGGAGCCGCGGCGGTCGTGGTGATGTCGGACACGAAGGCGGCCGAGCTCGGGGTGACACCGCTGGCCCGGATCGTGTCCACCGGGGTGACGGCGCTCTCCCCCGAGATCATGGGGCTCGGCCCGGTCGAGGCCTCCCGGCAGGCGCTGGCCCGGGCCGGTATGACGATCGGCGACATCGACCTGGTCGAGATCAACGAGGCGTTCGCGGCGCAGGTGGTGCCGTCCTACCAGGACCTCGGGATCGACCTGGACCGGCTCAACGTGAACGGGGGCGCGATCGCGGTCGGCCATCCGTTCGGGATGACGGGTGCGCGGCTGCAGGCGACCATGCTGAGCTCGCTGCGTGCGCACGACCGGCAGACCGGCCTCGTGACGATGTGCGTGGGTGGCGGCCAGGGCATGGCCATGGTGCTGGAGAGGATGAGCTGACCGCACCCGCGCGACATCGTGGACGGGCGAGTCTCAGGCGCCCTTCTCCTGCAGGACGGCCTCGACGGTCACCGTGATGTCGATCTTGTCGCCGATGAGCAGCCGGCCACCGTCCATCGGGATGTTGAAGTCAACGCCGAAGTCCTTGCGGGAGATGGAGGTGGTGCCCTCCAGCCCGATGCGGCTGCCGCCCCAGGGGTCGGACTCGGTGCCGAGCACCTCGACGTCGAGGGTGACGGGCCGGGTGACGCCCTTGAGCGAGAGGTGGCCGGTGACGAGCAGCCCCTTGCCGCCGTCGGTGACCGAGGTGCTGGTGAAGGTCATCGCGCCGAAGGTCTCGACGTCGAAGAAGTCCGCGGACCGCAGGTGGGTGTCGCGGTTCTCCTCGTGGGTGTTGATCGAGCCGAGGTCGATGCTCGCGGTGGCCGACGGGGTCTCGCCGGTGACGACCTGGCCCTCGAACTTCTCGAAGCGGCCGCGGACCTTGCTCATGAGGTGGCGGGCGGTGAAGCCGATCTCGCTGTGGCCGGGGTCGATGCTCCAGGTGCCGGCCGGGATGGTGGTGGTCTGCAGGGCGGTGATGGTCATGGTGTCCTCCGGACGAGTATGTTGTTTCTTCAACTGTTTCTACCGTAGCAGGCTTTCGTTAAATCTTCAACTACCGCACCCGTAGAATTGTTCCCATGACCAGGACCGGCACCGGCGACGAGGACGTCGCGTGGCTCGACCGCGAGCAGCAGCGGTCCTGGCGCGCGTACCTCGTGGGCACCACGCTGCTGATGGACCGGCTCGACCGCGACCTGCGCGAGCAGCACCAGCTCTCGATGCCGGAGTACGAGATCATGGTCCGGCTGTCCGAGGCCGAGGGGCACCGCCTGCGGATGGCCAGCCTCGCCGACTCCGTGAGCCATTCCCGCTCCCGGGTGACCCACACCGTCACCCGGATGGAGCGCGCCGGCCTCGTGGCGCGCGACGCCTGCCTGTCCGACGGCCGGGGGGTGGAGGCGGTGCTGACCGAGCACGGCCTGGCGGTGCTGGCCGAGGCGGCACCCACCCACGTCGCGGGCGTCCGGCGCCTGCTCGTGGACCTGGCCGACGACGAGGACTTCGAGGCCGTCGGACGCGTGTTCAACGCCGTGACCGACGCGCTCATCGAGGGTCACGCCGCCATGGACATCCGCTAGGCCCCGGACGGCCAGCAGCCCGCCATGGCCTTCGACCCCAGCGCAGCGCTCGACGAGGAGGAGGCCCGGACCGTCCGGCGCCTGGCCGACCTGAGCGGCGACTACCGCGGGATCGTCGAGGCCTCGATGAACTCCAACGCCGACGACGAGCACGACCCCGAAGGCGCCACGATCGCGTTCGAGCGCTCCGCGGTGGGCGCGCTGGTGCGCGCCGCCCGCGAGCACCTCGACGAGGTGACCGCCGCCCGAGGCAGGCTGGCCGACGGCACCTACGGCGTGTGCGAGCGCTGTGGCGCCACCGTCGACCCGGCGCGCCTGGCGGCCCGTCCGACGGCCCGGACCTGCGTGCCCTGCGCCGTCAGTCCCGGGTGAGCCGCCGGTGCGTGACGCGGTGCGGACGCGCCGCCTCGACGCCGAGCCGCTCGACCTTGTTGGCCTCGTAGGCGGCGAAGTTGCCCTCGAACCAGAACCACTTCCCGCCGTCCTCGTCGTCACCCTCCCAGGCCAGGATGTGGGTGGCGGTGCGGTCGAGGAACCAGCGGTCGTGCGAGGTGATCACGGCGCAGCCGGGGAACTCCAGCAGCGCGTCCTCGAGCGACTGCAGCGTCTCGACGTCGAGGTCGTTGGTCGGCTCGTCGAGGAGCAGCAGGTTGCCGCCCATCTTCAGCGTGAGCGCGAGGTTGAGCCGGTTGCGCTCACCGCCGGAGAGCACTCCGGCCTTCTTCTGCTGGTCCGGGCCCTTGAACCCGAAGGAGGCGATGTAGGCGCGGCTCGGCATCTCGAAGCTGGCCACCTTGATGAAGTCGAGGCCGTCGGAGACGACCTCCCACACGTTCTTGTTGGGGTCGATGCCGCCGCGGCTCTGGTCGACGTAGGAGATCTTCACCGTCTGGCCGACCCTGAGCTCGCCCGCGTCCGGCTTCTCCTCACCGATCACCATCCGAAAGAGCGTGGTCTTCCCGACGCCGTTCGGGCCGATGACCCCGACGATGCCGGCACGGGGAAGGGTGAAGGACAGGTCGTGCATGAGAACCCGGCGTTCCGAGCCTGCGCCGTCCTGAGCCTGTCGAAGGGTCGAGGGGTCGTCGAACCCCTTGGTGAGGCCCTCGGCCTCCAGGACCACGTCGCCCAGCCTCGGGCCGGCGGGGATGTTGATCTCGGCGAGGTCGACCTTGCGGTTGCGCTCCGCCTCGGCCGCCAGCTCCTCGTAGCGGGCCAGCCGGGACTTGCTCTTGGCCTGGCGCGCCTTGGGGTTGGACCGGACCCACTCGAGCTCCCGCTCGAGCATCCGGGCCCGCTTGGCGTCCTTCTGCCCCTCGATCTGCAGGCGGGACTTCTTCGTCTCGAGGTACGTCGAGTAGTTGCCCTCGTAGGGATGCGCCTTGCCCCGGTCGAGCTCCAGGATCCAGCTGGCGACGTTGTCGAGGAAGTAGCGGTCGTGGGTGACGGCCAGCACGGCGCCGGGGTAGGAGGCGAGGTGCCCCTCCAGCCACTGCACGGACTCGGCGTCGAGGTGGTTGGTGGGCTCGTCGAGCAGCAGCAGCGTGGGCTGCTGCAGCAGCAGCTTGCACAGCGCGACCCGACGACGCTCACCACCTGAGAGGTTGTCCACCAGCGCCTCGGGCGGCGGGCAGCGCAGCGCGTCCATGGCCTGGTCGAGCCGGCTGTCGAGGTCCCAGGCGCTCGCGTGGTCGAGGTCGGTCTGCAGGTCGCCCATCTCGGTGAGCAGCTTGTCGTAGTCGGCCTCCGGGTCCGCCAGGGCCTCCGAGATCTCGTTGTACCGGTCGAGCTTCGCCTTGATCTCGCCGACGGCCTCCTCGACGTTCTCCAGCACCGTCCGGCCCTCGCTCAGCGGCGGCTCCTGCTGGAGCATGCCGACGGTCGCGTCGGGGTCGATGATCGCGTCGCCGTTGGACGGGTGGTCGAGCCCGGCCATGATCTTGAGCAGGGTGGACTTGCCGGTGCCGTTGGGTCCGACGACGCCGATCTTGGCGCCGTGCAGGAACGAGAGGGTGACGTTGTCGAGGACGACCTTGTCACCGTGGGCCTTGCGCACGTTGCGCAGCGTGAAGACATACTCAGCCATGATCGGCAAGCCTACGGGTGTGCCGGCGAGGGCCGAAATCTGGCGACCGGCACGCGAGGATCAGGCGACCCGGTCCGCCGAGCGCCGCTGCCCCAGGCTGTCGAGCTGCGGCAGGTCACCCGGGGCGTCGTGCACGAGCTCACGCAGCACCTGCTCCGCCTCGTCCTCGGTCTCCCCGCGCTCGGGCCGCGCCACCCGCACGAAGGACGCGGTCCCCCGGCTCAGGTCGTGCCCGACGTAGGTCGCCTCGACCACGTAGGTCACCGAGCTCTGCCCGTCGGCGCGCTCCCAGACGTCGGTGCGCAGCCGGCCGTGCACCAGCACCGGCTCGCCCTTGTGCAGGGAGTCGCGCACGTGGTCGGCCAGCGCCCGCCAGCAGGTCACCGAGAACCAGGACGTGGGCCCGTCCACCCACTCGCCGGTGCTCTTGCGGATCCGGGGCGTCGACCCGACCCGGAAGTGCGCCACGCTGCCCCTGGCAGTGTCGCGGTGCACGATGTCGTTGCCCACCCAGCCCTGGAACGTCACGCTCGCCTCGTTCATCGTGTCGGCTCCTCGTCCTTCATCGGTCGGTCGTCGGTCGGTACGACGGACAGGCTGCCGCGAGGCGGCGACGAACGGCGGCCCGCCGTACCGGACGGTGGAGGGGCCGGCCTCGGCGGCCCCTGTGGACGGGAACCGGTCAGCGACGCAGCGCGGCCGCGAGCCCGGCCCGGGTGGCCCGGTAGGCCTCCACCTCGGCCTGGACCGGCTCGACCACCAGCCGCTCGGCGACCTCCGTGATCGCCGCCCTCAGCCGCCGCTCGGCCACCCGGCCGCGACGCCGCGCCGACAGGGCCACCAGGCCCTTGCAGAGCAGGCCCAGCGCGATGCCGACCACCGCGCCGCCGACGAGCAGCAGCGTCGGCAGCGGGACACCGTGGGAGCGGGGCGTGGCCGGCGCCGGCACCTGGAGGTAGCCCAGGACCGCGAGGGCGGCCAGCCACAGGCCGCCGACGACCGCGGCGAGCAGGAGCACCCACTGCAGCACCCGGACCAGCCGCCACCAGTGCGGGGTGCGGGCGACCCCGAGGTCCACCGAGGTGACCGCCTGGTCGAGAGCGTCGTTGAGGTCGGGCAGCCGGGACACCGAGGCGCGCCGGACCGCGGCCGCCCAGGGGGACGCGAGCCCGGCTCCCACGTCGTCCGACATCGCCCGCACGGCGCCGTCGACCCGGGCGCGCTGCACCTGGGTCGGCGCCGGCAGGGACGCACGGGCCGCGGCGGTGAGCTCCCGGCTCCGCGGCCCGAGGTCGAGGTGCAGCCGCCTCAGCGGGTCGGGCCGCAGCCGGGACAGCCACGAGGTCACCGGCCAGCCCGTCGCCCGGCTCGCCCGCCGTCGGGTCGACTGCTCGACGGCCCGCACGACGGTCGGGACCCCGGCCGCGTCGGCGAAGGAGTCGACCAGCTCGCGGGTGCGGGCCCGGGCGACATCGCCGGGCTCGTGATCGCCTCCGGCGGAGTCCATGCGGCCCGCCACGTCGGCGAGGTCGGCCATCAGGCGGGTGGTGACGGCCTTCTTCTCCTTGACCTGGTCGGCGATCCGCCGCTCGAGCTCGGGCATGCCGTCGCCGTGGCGCGCGGACGTCGCGACCACCGGCACCGTGCCCAGGCCGTCCTGCGCGAGCAGCCGCCGCAGGTCCTCGAGCATGGCCGGTCGCCGCGGCTCCGGTACCTCGTCGATGTGGTTGAGCGCGACGAGCATGACGTCGCGGTGGCCGGCCAGCGGCCGGAGGTAGCGCTCGTGGACCGCCGCGTCGGCGTACTTCTGCGGGTCGAGCACCCACACCATCAGGTCCGCCATCCGCACCAGCCGGTCCACCTCGACGTGGTGCGCCACCTCGGTCGAGTCGTGGTCGGGCAGGTCGAGCAGCACGAGGCCGTCGAGCCGGCGACCACCCGCAACCGTGTTCCCCGGCCGGTCGAGCATGCTGTCGTGCCTGACCTGGTGCCGCGGCGGCACCCCGAGCCAGGACAGCAGCTCCTCGGCGCCCTCCGCCCCCCAGACGCACGCCATCGTCCACGACGTGGTGGGCCGCCGTACGCCGGTCGCGGCGAGGTCGAGGCCGGTGAGCGCGTTGAACGTCGAGGACTTGCCCGAGCCGGTGGCCCCGGCCAGCGCCACGACGGTGTGGTCCCCGGACAGCCGCAGCCGCGCCCCCGCGCGCTCGGCGACCGCCGCCGCCTCCGCCACCAGGTCGTCGGGCAGCCGGCCACGCGAGGCGCGG
>JAICKK010000277.1 GCA_025927955.1 Nocardioidaceae bacterium | reverse complement strand
TCGGGCAGACGTCGGGCAGACGTCGGGCAGACGTCGGGCAGACGTCAGGCACGTCAAGCACACACCCACACACCGCTCCCGCCACCGTGGCGGGAGCAGACCGAAAGGAACTGTCATGAACGAGCTCCACGAGCAGCTGCTGTCCCTCGAGCCGGCCGACGACATGGTCGCGATGTCGCGGCCCGGCGGCGGTGACGCGAACTGGGCGAGCATCCTCAGCATCGCCTGCAGCGCCTGATCGAGCCAGCCGGGCGCTCAGCCGGCGCCCCGGCCGAACAGCACCCCGACCGACCAGCACCCCGACCGACCAGTCCACCCCGACCGACCAGGACCGGACCCACCATGACGCGCTCGACCACCTCGCCCGCCTCGACCGCCACCCCCCCGACCGCCGGCCTCACCGCTCCCGGTGACCGGACCAGCCCCGGCCCCGGTCACGACCTCACCCGCCTGGTGAGGGGCAGCACGGCCTCCACGTTCGGCTCCACGCTCACCTCCGTGACGGTCTCGGTCGTCGCCGTCGACGTCCTGGGGGTGACCGGGTCGGGGGCCGGGCTGCTCGCCGCCTGCGGCTGCCTGCCCACGCTCGTGCTCGGGCTGTACGCCGGTGTCGCCGCCGACGTGACCCGCCGACCGCGCCGCGTGCTCGTCGCCGTCGAGCTGCTCTCCGGGCTGGCCGTGCTGGTCGCGGCCGTCCTCCTGCACCTCGGCCGGCTCGACCTGGCCGTGCTGCTGGTGCTGGAGCTGGCCACCGGCGTGCTCGCCTGCGTCGCCCAGGCCCTGTTCCTCACCCACCTCAGCGTGGTGGCCGGCAGCTCCGCCCTCGGACCCGCACGGGCGCGGCTGCAGAGCTCGTCGTACTCCGCGGCGGCCGCGGCGAACGCGCTCGCCGGCCTCCTGATCCGCGCCCTGACGCCCACGCTCGCGCTGCTGGTCGACGTGGCGACGTACCTGTGGAGCGCGGCCAACCTGCGACGGATCGGGGCCCCTGACCACAACCCCGCGCGCCCGGCGGGCGACGATCCCGGACCCCAACCCCGGACGGGGATCCATCGCCAGATCGTCGAGGGCATCGCCGTCGTCGCCGACGGTCCCCTGCGGCCGGTGGTGGCCTACGCGGTGGTCGCCCAGGCCGCGTTCGCCGGGGCCGCCGCCCTCAAGGCCCTCTTCCTGCTCCGCACCCTGCGGCTGCCCGTCGAGCTGTACGGCGTCCCCGCGCTGGCGGCCGCCGGCCTGGGCGCTCTGGGCTCGGTGCTGGCCGCCCGGCTGGTCGCCCGCGGCGGCCGTCCGGGCCGCGTCGCGGTGGGCTTCTGGTCGGCCGGAGCGCTGTCCGCCCTCGCGCTCCCGTCGGCAGCCGGCCCGGTCCCGGTCGCCCTCGCGGTGGCCACGCTCGGGGTCGCCGTACCCGTGCTGTGCGGGGCCGCCGCCAACGTCGCGGTGGTCGCGATCGTCGGCGAGCGGGTGCCGCAGGCCGTCCTGGGGCGGGTCAACGCGTGCCTGGTCGTCGCGGTGTCCCTCGCCACCGTCTCCGGCTCCCTGGTCGCGGGGCGCTGCGCCGACCTGGTCGGGGTCCGCACCGCACTGTGGGGCTGCGCCGCGCTCGGGGTGGCGGGCCTGGCCCTCCTGGTGCCGGTGCTCACCGGCGCCGCCGGCAGCCACGTCGACCGGAACGGGCGCACGCGATGACACCGGTCGAGGAGCTCACCCTGGTCGACGGCGCCCGCTGGCTGGAGGACGGCGGGTCCCCGCGCACGCTCGCCTGGGTGGAGGCCCAGGACGCACACACCCGCCGGCACCTCGGCTCGCTGCCACCTCAGCCCTGGGTCGAGGACCTCGTCGGCACGTTCGTCGAGCAGGCCGAGGGTGCCGCGTGGCAACGCCACGGGGCGTGGCTGCTGCGCGAGGAGCGGGACCTGGACCGCCCGCACGGCGTGATCGTCGGTCGCCGCGGCGACCGGCCGCCACGCACGGTCTTCGCCCCGCCCGCCGATCGTCCCACCACCCTGAGCGCCTGGCGGGCATCCCCCGGCGGCGGCTGGCTCGCGGTGCAGGTCGTCGTCGCGGGCCGGGAGGCCACCACGCCCCTGCACCTGGTCCCCCTGGACGGGCGCGGTGAGCCGACGGTGGTCCCGGACGTGCGGCACACGTCACTGTCCTGGGTCGACGACCACACCCTGCTCTACGTCCGCTGCCCCCAGACCGGTCGGGAGCGTGTCGTGGTGCGTGACCTCGCCACCGGCCGCGAGGAGACTCTGCTCGAGACGGCCGCTGCCGGGATGCGCTGCCAGGTCCGGCTGTGGCACCGGCGGTGGGTCACCGTGGCCGTGCGCCAGGGGACGACCCCGGCGAACCGGCTGGTGTGGGCGGACCTGCGCCACCGGGCCCCGCGCCGGCCGCAGTGGGTGCAGGCGGAGGCGGCGGCGGTCACCGTCGGGCTCGTCGACGCCACCGGGCGCCTGCTGCTCCTGACCAACGACGAGGCACCGCACGGGCGCCTGGTCCGTCCGGGCCCGGACCCGTGCGAGCGCGCCGGCTGGCGGACCGTGGTCCGGGGGACGCCCGGCTCCCCCCTGACCGCCGCCGACCTCGTGCGCTCCGGCGGTGCCGAGCACCTGGTCGTGGTGCACCGGGCGGAGGGTCGCACGCGCATCTCGGTGCACGACCCGGTGACCGCGCGGTCCCGAGGTCGGCTGGCGCTGCCCGGGCCCGGCCTGGTCACCGTCGGCAGGTCC
>JAICKK010000114.1 GCA_025927955.1 Nocardioidaceae bacterium | reverse complement strand
CGGGTTCCGGCAGGGCATCGAGCTGGCCGGCGAGACCGACAACCCGCGGCGCAACGTGCCGCTCGCGGTGATCGGCTCGGTGCTGATCACCGGCGTCATCTACATCCTGCTGCAGGTGGCGTTCATCGGTGCGCTCGACCCCGGGCTGCTGACCAAGTCGCACGGCTGGGCGAACCTGAGCTTCACCAACGACTTCGGGCCGCTGGCCGCGCTGGCGTCGCTGCTGGGCATGAGCTGGCTGGCCATCCTGCTCTACATCGACGCGGTCGTCTCGCCCGGCGACACCGGCCTGATCTACACCACGATCACCTCGCGGATCTCCTACGCGATGGCGCGCAACGGGAACGCCCCCGCCTCGCTCGCCAAGACCACCGACCGCGGCGTGCCGATGGTCAGCCTGATCGTGACCTTCTTCGTCGGCCTGATCGTGTTCCTGCCGTTCCCCAGCTGGCAGCAGCTGGTCGGCTTCATCACCTCCGCGACGGTGATGTCCTTCGCGTCCGGACCCCTCGTGCTGGCCGCGCTGCGGCAGCAGGTCCCCGACCAGCCGCGTCCGTTCCGGCTCCCCGGCGGCCACGTGATCCCCATCCTGGCGTTCTGGGCGTCGAACATGATCGTCTACTGGTCGGGATGGGACATCGTCTGGAAGCTGATGGTCGCGGTCCTGCTCGGCTTCGTGCTGCTGGTGATCTTCATGCTCACCGGTAGGGTCACCGCGCCCAAGCTCGACTTCACGGCGGGCGCGGTGTGGCTGCTGCCGTGGCTGGGGGGGCTGACTCTGGTCTCCTGGCTGGGCAAGTTCCCCGAGCCCTACGCCGGGAACCGGGGAGTGATCAACTTCGAGTGGGCGTTCCTGGTCATGCTGGCGCTGACCCTGCTCGTCTATGGACTGGCCTACAGGTTCCGGCTCTCGCCGGAGGAGGCCAAGGAGCACATCGCGATCTCCCAGCACGAGGCCGAGGTCACCGACGAGCAGCTGGCCGCCGCGCACTGACCGGTCGGGCGCGAGGGGCGCCGATACCATGAGCCGGTGACCCTCCGGCTGCACGACACCGCGACCCGCGAGACCCGCGAGCTCACCCCGCTGCGGCCGGGTGAGGTCGGGATCTACCTGTGCGGGCTCACGGTGCAGTCCGAGCCGCACGTCGGGCACGTCCGGTCCGGGGTCTGCTTCGACGTGCTGCGGCGCTGGCTGGTCGCCCGCGGCTTCGAGGTCACGCTGATCCGCAACATCACCGACATCGACGACAAGATCCTCGCCAAGGCCGCCGAGCAGGGACGGCCCTGGTACAACCTCGCCTACGCGATGCGCCGCGAGCTCGACGCCGCCTACGACGCGCTTCACGTCGACCCGCCGACGTACGAGCCGGCCGCCACCGGCCACGTGCCGGAGATGCTCGAGCTCATCGAGCGGCTCATCGGGACCGACCACGCCTACGTCGCCGAGGACGGGTCCGGCGACGTGTACTTCGACGTGCGGTCCTGGCCCGGCTACGGGTCGCTGACCCACCAGCGTCTCGACGACATGGAGGCGGCCGAGGACGCCGGCCCGCAGCTGGCGGCCCGGAAGCGGGACCCGCGGGACTTCGCGCTGTGGAAGGGCTGGAAGCGCGACGTCGAGCCGCGCACCGCCTCGTGGCCCTCGCCGTGGGGCCGCGGCCGTCCCGGGTGGCACATCGAGTGCTCCGCGATGGCGCTGAAGTACCTCGGCGGCGCCTTCGACATCCACGGCGGCGGCGTCGACCTGCGCTTCCCCCACCACGAGAACGAGCAGGCCCAGTCGCGCGCGGCGGGGTTCGGCTTCGCGTCGTACTGGATGCACAACGCCTGGATCACCACGTCCGGGGAGAAGATGAGCAAGTCGCTGGGCAACTCGCTGGCGGTGCCGTCCGTCCTGGAGCGGGTCCGCCCGATCGACCTGCGCTACTACATCGTGGCCGCGCACTACCGCTCCCACGTGGAGTTCTCGTTCCAGGCGCTGGAGGAGGCCGCGGCCGGGTTCGCGCGGATCGAGGCGTTCCTGACTCGCGCTGCCGAGGTGGTCGGGCCCATCGAGGTCGGCACCTGGTGCGCGGAGTTCGAGCAGGCCATGGACGACGACCTGGGCACCCCCGCGGCGGTCGCGGCGGTGTACGACGTGGTCCGGGAGGGCAACCGGCTGCTCCCCCAGGGGGACGGCCCGGCGCTGCGCGGGGCGGCCTCCTCGGTGCGTGCGATGCTGGCGGTGCTCGGGCTGGACCCGTTCGACCCGCACTGGAGCGCGAGCGGCACCTCGGCCACCGAGGGGCGGCTCGCGGCGGCGGTCGACGCCCTGGTGGGCGCGCGGCTCGAGCAGCGCGCCGCGGCCCGGCCGCCCCGGCGCTTCGCGACCGCCGACAGCGTCCGCGACCGGCTCAAGGCCGCGGGCGTGGAGATCGAGGACACCCCGCAGGGCCCCCGCTGGAGCCTGTGACCCACACCCGGCACGACCCGCACACCGAAGGACACCAGATGGCAGGCAACTCCTCGCGCCGCGGGGCGGTCAAGAGGACCGGCAAGGGCAACCCGACCGCGGGATCCGGCGGCCGCGTCCGCCGCGGCCTCGAGGGCCGCGGCCCCACCCCCAAGGCGGTCGACCGCGAGGGGCACGTCGCGCAGAAGAAGCGCCGGCGCGCGGAGCGGACGGCGCCGCGGCGCTCCACCCGCCCGCGCCCGGGCGGCGACGCCGAGTGGGTGGCCGGGCGCAACGCCGTCGTGGAGGCGCTGCGGGCCGGCATCCCGGTCACCGCCGTCTACGTCGCGGAGGGCGCCGAGCGCGACGGCCGGCTGCGGGAGGTGTTCCGGGTGGCCGCCGACCGTGGCATCTCGCTGCTGGAGGTGGCCCGGGTCGAGCTGGACCGGCTGACCGACGGTGCCGTGCACCAGGGGCTCGCGGCCCGGGTGCCGCCCTACGAGTACGCCCACCCCGACGACCTGCTCGTGCGGGCCACCGAGGCCGGGGAGCCGCCGCTGGTCGTCGCGCTGGACTCGGTGACCGACCCGCGCAACCTCGGCGCGGTGGTCCGCTCGGCCGCCGGCTTCGGGGCGCACGGGGTGCTGGTGCCCGAGCGCCGCTCGGCGGGCATGACCGCCTCGGCGTGGAAGACCTCCGCCGGGGCCGCGGCGCGGGTGCCGGTGGCCCAGGCCACGAACCTGACCCGGCAGCTGCGCGCCTACCAGGACGCGGGGTGCATGGTGGTCGGCCTGGCGGCGGACGGCGACGTGGCGCTGCCCGACCTCGACCTCGCCCGGGGGCCGCTGGTGCTGGTCGTCGGCGCGGAGGGTGGCGGGCTGTCGCGGCTGGTGGCCGAGACCTGCGACCAGCTGGTCAGCATCCCGATGGCCCACGACGTCGAGTCGCTCAACGCCGGCGTGGCGGCCGGCGTGGCGCTCTACGCGATCGACCGTGCCCGGGCGCACGGGCGGGACCGCCGCTGAGCCGCGGTCCCTCAGCCGCGCCTCGGCTCCAGGGCCTCGAGCTCCGCGAGGTCCTCGGCCCTGCCGAGCGCGGGGAGCTCGCCGGTGTCCTCGGGCGCGGCGATCTCCTCCTCCGGTCGCACCGTGAGCACGTTGTCGATGTAGTCGCGGGCGGCATCGACGGTGCGCACGGGATGCCCGCTCCGCTCCGAGAGGAACCACCGGTGCTCGAGGATCTCGTGGAAGACCTCGGGGGGCTCCAGCCGGCCCCGCAGCCGCGGCGGCACCAGGGCGGTGATCGGCTCGTAGACGCTGGTCAGCCACCGGTGCGCGACGATCGAGCGGGACTCCCCGCCGAGGTCGTGGTGGGCGGTGAAGGCGGCGAGGTCGTTGAGCAGCCGCCGGGCCTGGTTGTCCTCGACCTCCAGCCCGGTCAGGGACTGCAGCTCGCGCGCGTGGTGGTCGGCCTCGACCACCTTCGGCTGCACGCGGACCGTCGCCCCGTCCCAGTCGGTGACGATGTCGACCTCGTCGACGTCGAAGCCGAGCTCGTTGAGGCGCTTCATCCGCTGGTCGATGCGCCAGATCTCGTCGGTGGTGTACTCCTCGGTGCCGGTGAGCTCGCGCCAGAGCCCGTCGTACCGCTCCTCGACGCGGTCGACGATGCCGTCGGCCTCGAAGCTCTCGTTGAGGAAGCCGCCCGCCTGCAGGTCCAGCAGCTCGCCGTAGATGTTGGTCAGCGCGACCTCGAGGTCGTGCATCCGCTGTCCGTCGGAGAGGGCCTCGTGCAGCTCGCCGGTCTCCGCGTCCACGAGGTAGGCGGAGAACTCCCCGGCGCTGCGCCGGAACAGCACGTTCGACAACGACACGTCACCCCACCAGAAGCCGGCCAGGTGCAGCCGGACGAGGAGTACGACGAGCGCGTCGACGATCTTGGGCAGGCTCTCCTGCGGGAGGCCGTGGCTGAACAGCGACCGGTAGGGCAGGGAGTACTGCAGGTGCCGGGTGACCAGCGCGGGCTCGATCTCCACGCCCGCCACGCTGCTCCGGCCGCTGACGACGCCGACCGGCTCGACCGTGGGCAGGCCGAGCCGGCGCAGGTCGCGCAGCAGGCGGTACTCCCGGTTGGCCCACTGCTCGCGGGTCTGCTTGACGGCGTAGACGTCCTCGCCCAGCCGGACGATCCGCACGATGTGGCGCGAGATGCCACGGGGCAGCGGCACCACGACGTCGTCGCCCCACTCCTCGAGGGACAGCTGCCAGGGCAGGGTGACCAGCGCCGGGTTGGGCTTGGTCGCGGTGATCCGCAGCGCCATGGGTCCCAGACTATGCCGCGCGCTCAGGCCCCCGGCTCGAGGTAGACCGCGCCGGGCCCGCGGGGAGCCACCTCGTCCTCGGGGTTCTGCAGCGAGCAGGTCTTCAGGGACAGGCAGCCGCAGCCGATGCAGCCGTCCAGCCTGTCGCGCAGCCGCTCGAGCCGCTCGATCTGGGCGTCGATGCGCGGCCTCCAGGAGCGTGACAGCCGGGCCCAGTCGGCGCGGGTGGGGGTGCGGCTCTCCGGCAGCGTGCCGAGCGCCTCGGCGATCTCCTCGAGCGTGAGCCCGACCCGCTGGGCTGAGCGGACGAACGCGACCCGCCGCAGCACCGCACGGCGGTAGCGGCGCTGGTTCCCGCTGGTCCGCTCCGAGCCGATCAGGCCCTGGGACTCGTAGTAGCGCAGCGCGGACGTGGAGACGCCGGACCGGTGGGAGAGCTCACCGATCGTGAGGGTGGCGGCGGCCATGCGCCGACCCTACGTCGGCCCGTCGAGGACTTCGAGCTGGAGTGACGTTGAGGTCTGCCCAGGCATGACGAAGGGCCGGTGGCACGAGTCGCGCTGCGTGAGTCGCAACCCGTGTCGAACCGGCCCTGCGTCGGTCGGTGGGGCGGTGCGAGGCTCAGTCCTTGAAGGCGTCCTTGACCTTCTCGCCCGCCTGCTTCAGGTCCGCCTTGGACTGGTCGGCCTTGCCCCCGGCCTGCAGGTCCTCGTTGTCGGTGGCCTCGCCGAGCTTCTCCTTGCCCTTGCCGAGCATGCCCTCGCCCTTGTTGGCGATCTTGTCGTCGTTACCCATGTGGTGGGACCTCCTCGTTGGTTGTCCTCCCCTACCCGTTCGGACCTCGACGATGCGTCACGATGGCTCAAGGATGCGTCATGGTGCAGATTCCTGCAAGAGTCGGATCGGTCCCGATCCGGCCCGGATAGCATGAGCCCGCGCCGCTTTAGCTCAGCTGGTAGAGCACTCGCCTTGTAAGCGAAAGGTCGTCAGTTCGAACCTGACAAGCGGCTCGGGGTCGGCCGGAACGCCTGCGGTACGGTGTCGCTGCTCCCTACCTCGGCGAGGTTGCCATGCAGCTGTACACCATCAAGGTCAACGGGGGAGCCGCGGAGTTCAACTGCGGCCTGCCCGACGACGACCCCTTCTCCGCGCTGGAGCAGGCGGTCCGGGACGGCACCCTGCTCTCGCTGAGGACGCCGGACGAGACGACGGTGCTGCTCAACGGGCGCACCGTCGTGACCATCGAGATCGACGGGCCGATGCCGACCACCAAGCCCATGCACTGACGCGGTCGCGACGGTCGTGGACAGCGCGTTCGTCGGCCGGGAGCGGGAGGTCGCGCTCCTCCGTGCGGCCCGGGAGGCGAGCCGGTCGGGTCGTCCCGCCCTGGTGCTCCTCGGCGGCGAGGCCGGCTCGGGGAGGTCGCTCACCGTGAGCACGGCGCTCGAGGGCGGCGCGGTGCTGCTCGGCCGGTGTGTGCCGCTGACCGGCACGGCGCTGCCCTACGGCCCGTGGGTGGACGTCCTGCGGGCCCTGCCCGGCGAGAGCCGGGTGAGCGGTGGCCGGCCGGTCGGGCCCGCCCGGCTGGAGAGCGACCACGAGCTGGCTCGTGCCGAGATCCTCGACGAGGTGCACACCGCGCTCACCGAGGCGGCCCGCGAGAGCCCGCTCGCCGTCGTCCTGGAGGACATGCACTGGGCCGACCGGGCCAGCATCGACACCTTGATGTACGTCGCCAGCAAGCTGCGCGACGAGCCGCTGCTGGTGGTCGCCACCTTCCGGTCGGACTCGACGACCGGGACGGACTGGGCCGAGGGCCTCGCCGAGCTGGGCAGGCTCCCGGTCACCACCAGGGTGGAGCTGCCCGGGCTCGGCCTCGACGACGTCGCCGCCCTCGTCTCGGCCCACCGGCCGGAGCCAGCGGACGTGGGGGACCAGCGGTCGCTGGCCGCCCGGATCCTGGCCGCGAGCGGCGGCAACGCCTTCTTCGCCGCGCAGCTGGTGGCGGACCCGTCCTGGCTGGAGGGCGCCGGCGACCTGCCGGTGCGGCTGCGCGACGTCGTGGCGGGCCGGGTTCGCTCGCTGTCCCCGGCGGCCAGGGACGTGCTCGAGGTGATGTCGGTGCTCGGCCGCCCGGTCGCCGACTCCGTGGTCGCGCAGGCCGCGGGGGAGGGCTTCGTCGACGCGCTCCGTGAGCTGGTGACCTCCGGTCTGGTGGTCGCCGACCGCGAGCACGGCACGCTGGCCGTCAGGTACGGCGTCGTGCACTCGTTCCTCTACGACACGCTGCTGCCGCTCGAGCGGCGGCGGCTGCACGCCCGCGTCGCCGACGCGCTGGACCACGCGGGCGGCGCGGACGTCGCCGCCCTGGCCGAGCGCGCCGAGCACTGGTACCGGGCCGACGACCCCGGCCGCGCGCTGCCGGCGGCGGTGCGCGCGGGCGCAGGGGCAGTGGACGTCGTCGCCGCCGAGCTGGCCTGGCGCCACCTGGGGCGGGCGGTGGCGCTGTGGGAGCGGGTGCCCGGTGCGGCCGCCTGCGGGCTCACGCACGCCGAGCTGCTCGCGCTCGCCGCGGGCGCGGCCCGTTGGTGCGGCGACCCCGGCGCGGCGGCCGACCTGGTGCGGACCGCCCTCGGCGAGGCCGCCACGGACGACGTGCGGGTGGCGCTGGAGGAGCGGCTGGGTCGCTACCTGTACGAGGCGGGCGACGTCGCCGGCAGCCGCGCCGCCTACGAGCACGGGGCGGCGCTCCTGGCCGGGTCACCCCCGTCCGCGCTCGCAGCGCAGGTGGCCGCGGCCCTGGCCTCCCTGTCCATGCTGCGCGGCGCGTACGCCGCGGCCGCGCGCGAGGCCCGGGCGGCGCTCGACCTCGCCCGCCGCGCCGACGCGCCGCTCGCCGCCGCCTACGCGCTCTCCACGCTGGGGGTGTGCCTGTCGGTGACCGGGGAGGCCGCCGAGGCCGTCGACGTGCTGCGCGAGGCGGCGGAGGTCGCCCGGCGGGCCGACGACATCGAGAGCATCATGCGCGTCGACATCGCGCTGGCCGTGGCGCTGGAGCGGTCCGGGCGCCTGACGGAGGCGCTCGAGGCGGCCCGGAGGGCGCTCGAGCGGGCGCGGACCTACCGGCTCACCGGCAGCTTCGGCGTGGTCGCCGCGGCCAACGCGCTGGACCTGATGCGGGTGCTCGGCCTGTGGTCGGAGGCCGAGAGACTCGCCGCCGACGGGCTGGACGGCCCGGCGTCCCCCTCGCACCAGGCCTACCTGCTCTCCCTGCGCGCGGCGCTCTCGGTCGCTCGCGGCGAGCTCGTGCGCGCCCGCGCCGACCTCGACCGCGCCGCCGGGCTCGCGGACCTGGACGAGCCGGACTCGGCGGTGCCGCACCTGCTCGCCCGCGCCGAGCTGGCCCTGTGGAGCGGTGACACCCGGCAGGCGGTCGAGCAGAGCCGGCGCGCCTTCGACCTGGCCGTGACCACCGACGAGCCTGCCCTGGCGGCCTGGACGTCCGCCATGCTGGTGCGCGCGCTCGTCGACCACGGGACGGCCGGCGAGGACGACCTGGACGCCGCCGTACCGGCTCCCGCGGGAAGCGCCGTGCAGGCCCGGTGCTGGCTGCTCACCTCCGCCGCCGAGCGCACCCGCGTGCCGCCCGGGCGCTCCGACTCGGCACGTGCGTGGGCGCTGGCCGCCGCCTCGTGGGCGGAGGTCGCGCGCCCGTACGAGGAGGCTTACTGCCGCCTGCGCCAGGGGGAGGCCGCGCTGGCGGCCGGGGAGCGGCGCGCCGCCCGGGCACCCCTGGCGCGCGCGCACGCGCTCGCCGAGACCCTCGGCGCCCGACCGGTCGCAGACGAGGTGGAGGCCACCGCCCGCCGGGCGCGCATCCGGCTCGGCGGCGAGGAGCCGGCACCCGCCGGCGGGCCGGCGGTGCCCACCCGCGACGGCGAGGGGCCGCTGACCGGCCGCGAGTCGGAGGTGCTGCACCTGCTCGAGCTGGGGCTGACCAACCGGCAGATCGCCCGCCGGCTCTTCCTGTCCGAGCGGACGGTCGGGGTCCACGTCTCCAACATCCTGCGCAAGCTGGGCGCCCGCAACCGTGGCGAGGCGGCCGCCCTCGCCCGGCGCGCGGCCCACTCCGCGTCTACGTAGCGGGCCGGCCCCCTACGTAGTTCCGGCATCGCGACCTACGTAGATCGACGGATCCCGCCACCGCCGCGGGTCGGAAGACTCCTGTCCATCGAGAGCACCACCCATCGACACGGGAGAAGGCCATGGACAGCGGGATCGGGTTCACCGTCGCCGACGCCGACTTCTACGCGCCGCCCGCCGACGCCGGTCGCGGACGCAGCTTCGAGCCGTCGACCGGGCTCCCGGGCTGGCGGTGCACCGTCAGCGGCGTCTGGACGCTGAGGGAGCCGCCGAGCCACGTGCTGCCGGCCGAGGGCTGGAAGGTCCACGTCGCGGCCCGGCGCGATCGCACCCAGGTGGTCCTCGACCGGGTGGCCGAGGTGTGCCACGCCCACGGCGTCGCGTTCAAGCACGTGAGCACCGACTGGCTGTTCCTGCTGCAGCACCACAAGCACGGCGACCGGGTCCAGAGCGGGAAGTTCTGCACCGCCTACCCCGCCGACGCCGGCCGGGCCGAGGCGCTGATGCGCGCGCTCGCCGACGCGCTGCCGGGGGAGGTGGGCCCGACGGTGCTCACCGACCGGCCCTTCCCGGGCTCGCGGGTGGTCTCCTACCGGTACGGCGGGTTCGTCGGCCGCAGCCGGCTGCTGGCCGACGGCACCCGCCGGCCGCAGGTCCTCGACGGGTCCGGGACGCCGGTGGACGACCGCCGCACCGCGAGGTTCACCCTCCCCGACGGCGTCCGGGACCCGTTCGCCGGTGACCTGACCGCCGCGCACGCGGACCCGGAGCCGGTCTTCGGCGGCTACCGGTTCACCCGGCTGGTCCGGGCCACCAACTCCGGCGGCTCCTACCTCGCGACGACCGCCGCCGGTCGCCCCGTGTTCGTCAAGCAGGCCCGTCCGCACAACGGCTACCAGTGGGACGGCAGCACGGCCTCCGAGCGGCTGCGGCACGAGCACCGCGTGCTCGTCCGGCTGCACGACGCGTGTCCCGGCGTCGCGCCCGAGCCCGTCGAGCTGTTCACCGCCGGCGGCCACGACTACCTGGTCACCGAGCTCGTCCCCGGCCGCACCCTGTGGTCCTGGGCCGCCGAGCACAACCCGCTGGCCCTCACCGACACCCGCCCCGCCGCACAGGCCGGCTACCTCGACCGATGCCGCCGGCTGCTGGACCGGCTCCAGGCGCAGCTCGACCGGCTGCACGAGGCCGGGTACGTCTTCGTCGACCTCAACCCCGGCAACGTCCTGGTGGACGAGCACGACCGGCCCCGGCTGGTCGACTTCGAGGTCGCCGGACGCCTCGGGGAGCCGCTGCGCGGCCACGGCGCGGCGGGCTACCTCCCGCCCGCCATGCTGGAGCCCGGACGCCGGCTGGTCGACCCGCTGCACCTCGACGACTACGGGCTCTGCGCCCTGGCCCAGATGCTGCTGCACCCGCTGCACGCCGTGCTCGACCGCAACCCGGCGGCACTGGCCCACCTGCGGGCCGACCTCCCCGACGTTCCCGACGACCTGTGGCGCCGGGCCACCCGGTTCCGGCCGGCGACCGACGACGGGCCGCTCCCGGCACCGGAGCAGGTCGCCGACGACCCGGAGCGCTGGCTGGACTGGCTGCGCGACCGGACGGCTCGCGGGCTGCTCCAGCAGCTGGAGCCCGGCGCCGAGCGTGCGGTCCGCACCGTGCCCGAGGGCCTCGCGCTCAGCCCCCACGGCCTCGCCCACGGCACCGCAGGCGTCGTGCACGCGCTGGCGCGCTGCGGGCTGCCCGTCGACGTACGCCTGGTGGACCGGCTGTCGCGGGCGGTCACCGGCGGGCGGGACGACCTGCCTCCCGGCCTGATGGCCGGCACCGCGGGGATCGCCCTCGTGCTCGCCGACCTGGGCCGTCCCGACCACGCCCGCGGCGCCCTGCTGCGCGCCGCCCGCCATCCCCTGCTCGCGGACCAGCCCGACCTGTCCGACGGTCGCGCCGGGGTGGCGCTGGCCCTGCTGCACGCGGACCGGCACGCCACCGACGACGCGCTCGTCGACCTGGCGGCCGGCCTGCTGGAGCCGCTCCTCGACGTACGACGCCCCCAGGCGCCGGACCGGCCCGGTGGCTGGCGGCACGGGCGCGCCGGGCTCGCCCTGGCGCTGGCCCGACTCGCCCGGCGCACCGGCGACGCGCACCAGGCCGCGCTCGCCCGGGCCGCGCTGCACGGCGAGCTGGACCGGGCCCACCCCGTCGCCAACGGCGGCCTGCTGTTCCGGGTCAGCGACCTCGACTCCCGGGTGGAGCCGTACGTCGCCTGCGGGTCGGCCGGCTTCGCGATGGTGACCGCCCGGGTGCTCGCCGAGGGCCACCCCGACCCCGTGCTGGAGGACGCGCTCACCCGGAGCGTCCTGGCCGTGGCCGGCGGCCGGCTCGCTCTGCTGCCGTCCCTGTTCGAGGGGCTGGCCGGCATGGGCCTCGTGCTGGCCGAGCTGGACGTCCTGCGTCCGGACCTCGGTGTCCACGACGGTGCCTGGCGGCTGGCACGCGGCCTGTTCAAGCACGCCGTGCCCGGCCCTGGCGGCTCTCTGCGGTTCCTCGGCGGCACCGGTGCGCGCATCAGCGACGACCTCGCCTACGGCTCCGCCGGCGTCCTGCTCTTCCTCGACCACCTGCTGCGCCGCCGCACCGGCGCACTGCTCACCCTCGACGAGCCCGTCGCCGCCACGACGGTCCACGGGTCCCGTCGCCCCTGACGCCCCGGTCGACCGACCGGGCGAACCACCCGCTCCCGCCACCGTGGCGGGAGCAGACCGAAAGGAACTGTCATGAACGAGCTCCACGAGCAGCTGCTCTCGCTCGAGCCGGCCGACGACATGGTCGCGATGTCGCGGCCCGGCGGCGGTGACGCGAACTGGGCGAGCATCCTCAGCATCGCCTGCAGCGCCTCCTGAGCCGCTCGCACCCCGTCCACCAGCAGACATCGGGCAGACGTCGGGCAGACGTCGGGCAGACGTCGGGCAGACGTCGGGCAGACGTCGGGCAGACGTCAGGCACGTCAAGCACACACCCACACACCGCTCCCGCCACCGTGGCGGGAGCAGACCGAAAGGAACTGTCATGAACGTGCTCCACGAGCTGCTGCTGTCCCTCGAGCCGGCCGACGACATGGTCGCGATGTCGCGGCCCGGCGGCGGTGACGCGAACTGGGCGAGCATCCTCAGCATCGCCTGCAGCGCCT
>JAICKK010000055.1 GCA_025927955.1 Nocardioidaceae bacterium | reverse complement strand
TCCCCGGGCGTCGCGTTGGAGGTGTTGGACCTGTCCGCGGCCGACGTGCTCGACGCGTTGGCCGACCAGTGTCGTGGCGTGGACCGCGCGGAGGCGGACAAGCTCGCACTGGTGGTGGCCTACGTGGACCTGCACCCGGTCACCGGCGCCCATCACGCGGCCTGCTGGGACCTCGACGAGGGCGTGGGTGATCCCGACACCCGGGTTCGCGCCGAGGTGCCGTTGGCGGGTGTCGGCACCCCCGCGATCGCGGACTACGCGCTGGAGGCGTTGGGCCCGGTCCTGGCGATGGGGTACCGGGCGACCAGGGCCTACGTCGCCGCCGCCGTCGAGCTGGCGTTCCGGCTCTCCCGCCTGTGGGGGCTGGTGCAGGCCGGCCGGCTCCAGGCGTGGCGGGCGCTGCGGGTCGCCGAGGCCACCCCCACCCTGACCCGCGACGCGGTCGGGTTCGTGGACCGCCACGTCGCCGTCATCGCCCGCGGGAACCGGCTGCCGGGCCCCGGCCAGCTGCGCGCCCTGGTGCATGAGGCACTGCTGTGCGGTGCGACCCCGACACCGCCCGGGGTCGGGAGGAGGCCGCCCTGGCCGCGCGGGACGTGCGGTTCGAGCACACCACCGCCACCGGGGTCTCGGCGTTGACCGCGACCCTGGACACCCCCGACGCCCTGGACCTGTACGGCGACCCCCGACCCGACACGGCACACCGACGCCCCGCCGACCGGACGCCAGCGGCCGACGCCGCCGGTCCTGCGGACACCGACGCCGACCCGGCGGACCGGGCGGCGGATCGGGCGGCGCGGGCGCGGGTCACGCTGGGTGACCGGCGGTGCCCGGGGTGGAACCGGACCACCACCCACCTGTACGCCCACGTCTGGGCCGCGGACCTGCTCGGCCTGACCCGGCTCGCTGCCCCTGTCGCGGGCTCACCGGTCCCACATCCGCCGTGAGTCCCCTCGGCGTCGGGGTCGACTCGAGGGTCGTAGCCGGCCTCGACGCGCTGGCCCGCAGCACCCGCGACGACGGGCCGGGTCCCCGGCTCGGGCCGGTCGCACTGGTGGAGCGCCTCGGTGCGATCACCACCCGCCTGGCCGGGGACTGGCTGACCCGGTCGGTCACGGTGAAGGTGACCACGGTGCTGCACACCGACGGGCCCGCCGCCCGCACCACCTCGTGCTGGCCCCCGACAAGACCCACCGTGGTGCCCTGACGACTGCGGCGGCGACCACCCCGGTCGACGTCCACGACCCGCCCCCGCCGATGCGGGCGTCGGTGATCATCCGCGACGGTGTGTGCTGCTTCCCCGGCTGCCGGGTCGACGCCCGCGCCTGTGACCTGGACCACCTGGTCCCCTACGTCCCCCTTCGACCAGGGGGGCCACCGGGTCAGACCAGCCTGGAGGACCTGGCCTGCCTGTGTCGCCGCCACCACCGGCTCAAGACCTTCACCGCCGGGACCTGTCTTCGGCTGACCGATGGTCGTTACCGGTGGACCAGCCCCCACGGTCACGCCTACTTCTCGGTCCTCGACCCCAAGACCGCCCCCCTGACACCGCTGAGCCCAGCTCAGCCGCTGCGGGACGGCAGCAGCCGCCCGCTGGTCACGATCCGCACCCCGGACGGGGCCTGGAAGGTGCCGATCGTGACCAGCGGCGTCCAGGGGCCGGCAACCGGCCCGAGCCCAGCGCGCCGATCCGCCCGCTGGTCACGAAATGCACCCCGGACGCGCCCTGGAGGGTGCCGATGGTGACCAGCGGCGTCCAGGGGCCGGCAACCGGCGCGAGCCCGGCGCGCCGATCCGCCCGCTGGTCACGAAATGCACCCCGGACGGGCCCTGGAGGGTGCGGATCGTGACCAGCGGCGTCCAGGGGACGCGCACCGGCCCCTGGCCAGCGCGCCGGACGGGAGGTCACCGAGCGGCCGAGGCAGCATCGCGCCAAGGACCCTGGTGTGCCGAGTCGTCCCGGCCGCCGCCCTCAGCGGTAGCGGAAGCCGTCCATGAACCGGCGGAAGAGCCCGCCCTTCTGCGGCAGCGGTGCGGAGGGAGCGGGTGCCGTGGCCCGGCGGGAGGCGATCGGCTTGTCGTAGTCCGTCCGGACGATCGCGTCGACGATCTGGTCCTCGGTGTAGTCCTCCGAACCCTCGATCTGCGGGACGTACCCGACCAGCACGCCGTTGCGCATCACCTGGGCCTCGAGGGAGGCGGTCCCATCGGAGTCCCAGGTCACCTCGCGACCGTCGGGGAGCCTGATGCTGACCCCGAACTGGTAGACGCCGACCCGGGCCAGGTCGGCGTCCGTGCCGCGCTCACGCAGGGCGTCGACGACGTGGCGTGCCTTGTTCTCCTCCATGGTGTTCAGAGAGTACCTGCGTGCCCGCGAGCCCCCCGCTGCTCAGCCTCCCCGCAGGTTCGGGAAGTCGTCGTCCCGCCACTCACGCGCGCCCTCCCCGAACTGGGTGGTTCCGGCCGCCAGATCGTTCTCCCGCCCGCGCAGCTCCACGCGACGGATCTTGCCGGAGATCGTCTTCGGCAGCTCCGCGAACTCGATGCGGCGCACCCGCTGGTACGGCGCCAGGTGCTCGCGCGCGTACTTGAGGATCTCGAACGCCGTCTCCTCGTTCGGCTCGTAGCCGGGAGCCAGGGCGACGTACGCCTTGGGAACGGCTAGGCGCACCGGGTCGGGGGCGGGCACGATCGCCGCCTCGGCCACCGCGGGGTGCTCGATGAGGACCGACTCGAGCTCGAACGGGCTGATCTTGTAGTCGGAGGCCTTGAAGACGTCGTCGGTGCGCCCGACGTAGGTGATGTAGCCGTCCTCGTCACGGCTGGCGACGTCGCCGGTGTGGTAGAAGCCGCCGGCCATCGCCTCGGCGTTGCGCTCGTCGTCGCCCTGGTAGCCGGTCATCAGCGCGAGCGGGTGACCGAGACGCCCGGACAGGTCCAGGCAGATCTCGCCTTCGCCGGGCCCCTCCACGACCCGGTCGGTCGCCGGGTCGACGAGCACCACCGGTACGCCGGGCAGCGGCTTGCCCATCGACCCCGGCTTGACGCGCGTACCAGGGGTGTTGCCGACCTGCGCGCTCGTCTCGGTCTGCCCGTAGCCGTCGCGGATCGTCATCCCCCACCTGGCCCGGACCTGCTCGATCACCTCGGGGTTGAGCGGCTCGCCGGCACCGACGAGCTCGCGCAGCCTCCCCGGGCCTCCGGAGAGGTCGGAGTTGATCAGCATCCGCCACACGGTCGGCGGTGCGCAGAAGGAGGTGACCTCCCGCCGCCGCAGCTGGTCGAGGAGCGCCGCGGCGTCGAAGCGTCCGTAGTTGTACAGGAAGATCGTCGCCTCGGCGATCCAGGGAGCGAAGAAGCAGGACCAGGCGTGCTTGGCCCAGCCGGGGGAGGAGATGTTCAGGTGCACGTCGCCCGGGCGCACCCCGAGCCAGTACGCCGTCGCGAGGTGCCCCACCGGATAGGAGACCTGCGTGTGCTCGACGAGCTTGGGCCGCGAGGTGGTGCCGGAGGTGAAGTAGAGCAGCAGCCGGTCGCCGGGCGCGGTCCCCGGGTGCTCCGCGGGCGGCACGTCGAGGTCGTAGGCCTCACGCAGGCTCTCCGTGGTCAGCACGGAGTAGTCGCCGACGACGCCCTCGAGCTTGCCGGTGTCGGCGCTGTTGCAGAGCACGAACCGGGCGCCCCCGCGCTCGATGCGGTCCACGAGGTCGTTCGGGCCGACGGCGGTCGTGGTGGGCATGATGACCGCGCCGAGCTTCATGATCGCGAGCATCGCCTCCCACAGCTCGACCTGGTTGCCCAGCATCACGATCACGGCGTCGCCACGGCCGACGCCCTGCGCGCGCATCCAGGCCGCGACCTGGTCGGAGCGTCGGGCCATCTCGTCGAAGGTCCGCTCGGTGGAGCTGCCGTCCTCCTCGACGATCACGAGCGCCTGCCGGTCGTTGCCTCGGGCGATGGCGTCGAACCAGTCGACGGCCCAGTTGAAGCGGTCCCCGAGGTCGGGCCACCGGAACTCCGCCCGTGCCCGGTCAGGATCCTCACGCAGCTCGAGCAGCAGGTCCCGGGCGGCGCGGTAGCTGTCGGTGGCGGGGCTGGTCATCGAGACGGTCCTCCTGGTTGTCCGGCGGCTAGGCGGGTCTGAGCCCGACTCTGGCATCCCTCGGCCCCGCGCACCACTGCCGGTCGACGCCCACCCCGGTTCGGTGCCCGAGCCGACGCTGGTCGAGGTGGCTGAGCCGTAGCTGGTTGAGTCGTAGGAAGGCTGGCGCGTTCGCCCTACCGGGCGGAAAGTTGCCACAGGCACACCATGAGCCCCATCTGCACCTACTTTCGGATCAGGTGTCCGAGCCCCCGGGCGAGGGCCTCGAGACCTTCCGCACCTTTCGCGCGGACCTGACCGTGGTTTCGAGGGCTCGGCTAGCGCCTCGCCACCTCAACCAGCGCTGGTTGAGGTGTCCGAGCCCCCAGGGCGAGGGCCTCGAAACCATGGTGACCTTCGGCGCGGACCTGACCGTGGTTTCGAGAGCTCGGCTAGCGCCTAGCCACCTCAACCAGGGCGAGGGCCTCGAAACCATGGTGACCTTCGGCGGGGACGTGACCGTGGTTTCGAGGGCTCGGCTAGCGCCTCGCCACCTCAACCAGCGTTGGTTGAGGTGTCCGAGCCCCCGGGCGAGGGCCTCGAGACCTTCCGCACCTTTCGCGCGGACGTGAGCGTGGTTTCGAGGGCTCGACTAGCGCCTCGCCACCTCAACCAGCGCGAGGGCCTCGAAACCATGGTGACCTTCGGCGCGGACCTGACCGTGGTTTCGAGGGCTCGGCTAGCGCCTCGCCACCTCAACCAGCGCGAGGGCCACGAAACCATGGTGACCTTCGGCGCGGACGTGACCGTGGTTTCGAGGGCTCGGCTAGCGCCTCGCCACCTCAACCAGCGCGAGGGCCTGTAAGGAAAGTCCCGACCGGGGCTTTCGCCACCCACGGTGGCCAAGAGCGCAGCAGGCCCCCGATGCTCGAAACCTTCCGCACCTTTCGCGCGCGAACGTGACCGTGGTTTCGAGGCCTCGGCTAGCGCCTCGGCACCTCAACCAGCGCTGGTTGCCCCGGCCCTCGCGTAGCGCTGCACGAAGCGGCTGCAGATCTTCGGGGGGTCCAGCACGTGACCCGCCCGGGCCATCGCCTTGAGCGCCTCCGCCTCGTGCGGCTCGAAGTAGCCGGAGTGCTTGTAGACCTCGATGCGGGTGCACAGGCCGTGGATGTCGAGCTCGGGGTGGAACTGGGTGGCGTAGACGTTGCGGCCCACCCGGAAGGCCTGCACGGGACAGGCCGGCGACCAGGCGAGGCGTACGGCGTGCGGCGGCAGGTCGCGGACCGCCTCCTTGTGGCCGACGAACGCCTCGAACCGGTCCGGAAGGTCGGCCAGGAGCGGGTCGTCACGCCCCTCGGGCGTCAGGGTCACCGGGACCCGGCCGATCGGCTCGGCGTACGTGCGGTCGACGGTGGCGCCCTGGTGGGTGCCGAGCACCCCGATGCCGTAGCAGGCGCCGAGGAACGGCACGTCGCGGGCCACCACCTCGTCGAGCAGCAGGCGCAGCTCCGCCTCGACGCGTCGCTGCACCGGCGACTTGGTCGCCTCGGGGTCGCTGGCGTTGAAGGGGCCACCGCCGAGCAGGATCCCGGAGTAGTCGTCGAGGTCCACCGCGCCGAGCGCGCGTCGTTCGAGCCGCACCCGGTGCAGCAGGGACGCCGGCAGCCCGGTGAACGCCAGGAACGCGTCGTACTCGTTGTCGGCGGCCGCGTCCTCGTCGCGGGTGCCGAGCAGCAGGAACGGCAGCACGCAGCGACCCTACGTCCGCGTGTGCCCGCCACGGGCGCCGCGAGACGCCCATGGCCGGGCCACAGGTGCCCGGGTTAGGCTGCGCCCGTCTGACCCGCACCCCGCGGTGCGGTCCCAGCCGACACCGGGGAGCGCCTCGTGCGTGAGATCGTCGTCTTCAGCGGGAGCGCGCACCGTCCGCTGGCCAGGTCCATCTGCGACTCCCTGGGAGTGGCGCTGTCGTCGGTGGAGCTCAGCCGGTTCAGCAACGACTGCCTCCAGGCGCAGCTGCAGGCCAACTGCCGCCAGCGCGACGTCTACATCGTGCAGCCGCTGGTGCCACCGACCCAGGAGCACCTGATGGAGCTGCTGCTGATGGTGGACGCGGCGAAGGGCGCCTCGGCGGCCCAGATCACCGCGGTGATGCCGCACTACGCCTACGCCCGCTCGGACAAGAAGGACGCCTCCCGGGTCTCGCTGGGCGGCCGCCTGGTCGCCGACCTCCTGGTCACCGCCGGGGTCAGCCGGGTGCTGACGATGACGCTGCACGCGCCGCAGGTGCACGGCTTCTTCTCCGTGCCCGTGGACCACCTGACGGCGCTCGGCGTGCTCGCGGAGCACTACCGCGACCAGGACCTCACCGACGCGGTGGTCGTCTCGCCCGACCTGGGCAACGCCAAGACCGCGACGCACTTCTCCCGGCTCCTCGGTCTGCCCGTCGCGGCCGGGAGCAAGCAGCGCCTGGCCGACGACCGGGTGGTCATCGACGCGATCGTCGGCGACGTCGAGGGCCGCCGGGCGATCGTGCTCGACGACGAGATCGCCACCGGCGGCTCCATCGTCGAGCTGCTGGACAAGCTCGCCGAGCTCGGCTGCACCGGCGCGTCCGTGGCGTGCACGCACGGCCTGTTCGTCGGCAAGGCCGTCGACCGGCTGCGCCACCACCCGATGATCACCGAGGTGGTGACCACCGACACCGTCCCGGCGCCCTCGGACTGGCCGGAGCTCCAGGTGCGGTCGGTCGCCGAGCTGTTCGCCGAGGCGATCTCGCGGGTGCACGCGGGGGAGTCGGTGAGCAGCCTCTTCGACGGGGTCGACCCGACCCTGGGCCCGCCGCAGCCGAAGCTGCCCTTCGGGGACTGAGCCTCCCCGGTCGGCTGCCGGGCGGGCCGGTGCGGCATGGTGGTCACGTTGGTCACGGCAGGACAGGAGGCGCCCGGTGCTCTACTCGGTCACCCACTCCCTCGTCCCGCCGCTCGCCAAGCTGGTGTGGCGGCCGACCGTCGAGGGCCTCGAGAAGGTGCCGTCCACGGGGCCGGTCATCGTGGCCAGCAACCACCTGTCCTTCGCCGACAGCCTGGTCATCCCGATCGTCGCGCCCCGTCTGGTGGTGTTCCTGGCGAAGGCCGACTACTTCACCGGCACCGGGCTCAAGGGCGCGCTCTCGCGCGGCTGGTTCACCGGGATGGGGATGATCCCGGTCGACCGCGACGACACCAGGGCTGCGATCGCGTCGCTGGACGTGGCCCTCGAGGTGCTCGGCCGGGGCGAGGCGTTCGGCATCTACCCCGAAGGCACCCGCTCCCGCGACGGCCGGCTCTACCGCGGCCGGACCGGCGTCGGGCACCTCGCGCTGACGTCGGGCGCGCCCGTCGTACCGGTGGGGTTGCGGGGCACCGAGAACATCCAGCCGGTCGGCACGCGGTTCCCGCGGCTGGCCGACGTGACCGTCCGCTTCGGTGACGCGCTGCACTTCGCCGGCCGGTACGACGGGGTGCCGACCGGACGGGCCCGCCGGGAGGTCACCGACGAGGTGATGGCGGCGATCCAGGCGCTGTCCGGCCAGGAGCTCGCCGGCGTCTACAACGAGCGGCCGATCGAGTAGGAGGGGCCCCCGACCGCCCGGCCGGCGCTAGCCGGTCAGCGTCGTGTGCGGGTGCACCGGCAGCAGCAGCGGCGGGCGGGGCCGCCGGTCGAAGTCGAAGTCGCGGGCCACGTCGCCGAGCGCGGGGTTGTCCTCGCGGACGTCGGGCCGCGGGTCCGGCCGGCCGTCGGTGCGGGGGTCCAGCCGCTGGCCGTGCAGGAAGTCGTCCTCGATGAACTTGACGTAGGCGTCGAACGACAGCGTCTGGTGGTCGACGTAGCCCTGCCGCCCGTAGGGGCTGATCACCATCGCGGGCACCCGGAAGCCGAACCCGTTGGCGTCGACGTGCGGCGGCCGGACGTGGTCGTAGAAGCCGCCCCAGTCGTCCCAGGCCAGGAAGATCGCGGTCGAGCGCCAGTCCGGCCCGCGCATCACGCTGTCGACGAGCCGAGTCACGTAGGACTGGCCGGCGCTGACCCGGCCCGGCGGGTGCTCGGACACCCTGCCCGAGGGGATCACCCAGCTGACGGCCGGCAGACGACCCGTGCGTGCCTGGTGCACGAACGTGCTGGTGGCCCGGATGTTGCGGAGCTGGTGGTCCTGCTGCACGGTGACGAAGCTCGGCAGGGGGTTCCAGATGCCGGGGGTGACGGCGAGCTGGGAGACCTGCCTGCACACGAACGCACCGTCCCTGCGGCAGTCCGGCTCGGTGCCCGGGGTCACGTAGTACCCCCAGCTGACGTGGTCGCGGTGCATCAGGTAGGTCAGGTCGGTCCAGGCGTACACCGGCCGCCGGCTCGGGGGCACGCCCTCGTGCCCGTCCCACCCGTCCTTGACGTGTCCGCCGACCAGCCCCGGCCGGTTGACGCACGAGGACGGCGACCGGTCGGCACACAGCGCCGACCACTCCGAGACCTGCCACAGGTGCTCGGGCAGGCTCCACGAGCGGATCGGCTCGAACATGTGGTCCTGGAGCACGAAGTGGCGGGCGTAGGCCCAGTAGTTCGGCAGGTCGCTCGCGGTGTGGTAGCCCAGCGAGTCCAGCCCCGTCCCGTTGCTGCAGACCGGGTTGTTCGGGTCCGCGCAGTGGTCGTGGGCCAGCACTCCCTCGTGCAGGAAGCCGTCCATGCGGCCGTGGTCGAGGTCGACGGTGGCGTTGCGGAACCCGTGCGGGCCGCCGCCGTTGACGTCGGCATGGTCGACGTACAGGTGGTGACAGGGGGCATGCGGGTCACCGAGCCGCACCCTGAGGCAGGCGACCGACCGCCCGTGCCGGAAGCGGATGCCGTCGGCCCCGGGGAAGGTGCCGAAGTAGGTGTCGAAGGACCGGTTCTCCTGCATCACCACGACGACGTGCCTGATCTTGTGGATGCCCTCGACGCGCTCGACGGGGGAGCGCCAGCGGCGTGCGGAGGCCGGTGCCAGCGGGCCCCGGCGAGGACCGGGCATCAGCACGGTGCGCCCGCTCTGGCAGGAGGTGAGCAGGAGCAGCCCGAGCACGAGGAAGGGGAGCAGGGCCAGTGACCAGGAACCGCCGCCGAGCCCCCTGGGCGGGCGGGTCGTGCCTGGTCTCACGCGACCATCGTGCGCGTCCGACCTGAGAGTGTGTTGAGACGGCCACTAGCCTGTCTCCGTGGCAGACGCTCCCATCGGCATCTTCGACTCAGGCTTCGGCGGGCTCACCGTGGTCCGGGCGGTGCTCGACCAGCTGCCGCACGAGCCGGTGCTCTACCTGGGTGACACCGCTCGCCAGCCCTACGGCCCCAAGCCGATCGGCGAGGTCCGCGAGTACGCCCTCGAGTGCCTCGACCACCTCGTCGACGAGGGCGTGAAGGTGCTGGTGATCGCCTGCAACTCCGCCAGCGCCGCCGTGCTGCGCGACGCCCGCGAGCGCTACCCGGTCCCGGTCGTCGAGGTGATCCACCCGGCCACCAGGCGGGCGGTGGCAGCCTCCCGGACCGGTCGCATCGGGGTGATCTGCACCCGCGCGACCGCCGAGTCGATGGCCTACGACGACGCCTTCACCGCGGCGCCGCACGTGGAGCTGCACACCCGGGCCTGTCCCCGGTTCGTCGAGTTCGTGGAGGCGGGCGTGACCGGCGGTGCCGAGCTGCTGCAGGTCGCGCACGGCTACCTCGACCCGCTGGTGTCGGCGGGCATCGACACGCTGATCCTGGGCTGCACCCACTACCCGCTGCTCACCGGCGCGGTGTCCTACGTCGTGGGCGACCAGGTGACGCTGGTCTCCAGCGCGGAGGAGACCGCCAAGGACGTCTACCGGCTGCTGGCCCAGCACGGCCTCGAGCGCGACCCCGGGCTGCCGGCTCCGGTGCACCGCTTCCTGACGACCGGGCAGCCCGAGGAGTTCGCGAGGATCGGCCGGCGCTTCCTCGGCCCGGAGCTGCAGTCGGTGCACCAGCTCGCGCAGGCCACGTCCTGGGTGCACGTGTGAGGCTCACGGTGGTCGGCTGCTCGGGCTCGTACCCGGGCCCGGAGTCGGCCGCGAGCTGCTACCTGCTGGAGGCCGAGCACGAGGGCCGCACCTGGCGGGTCCTGCTCGACCTCGGCAGCGGCTCGCTGGGCACGCTCCACCGGTTCGTCGACCCGACGACCGTCGACGCCGTGCTCGTCAGCCACCTGCACCCCGACCACTACTTCGACATCAGCGGGCTCTACGTGCTGTGGAAGTACCACCCCCGCGGCCCGCTGCCCCGGATCCCGGTGTGGGGCCCGAAGGGGATGGCCAAGCAGTGCGCGCGGGCCTACGGGCTCTCGCGCGACCCGGGGATGGGCCACGAGTTCGACTTCCACCAGTACGACGGGCAGCCGGTCCGGCTGGGACCGTTCACCGTGCACCTCGAGCGGATGGCCCACCCGGTGCGCGCGTTCGGGATGCGGGTCGAGGCCGACGGCCGGGTCCTCGTGTACTCCGGTGACACCGGCCCCTGCCGGGCCCTGGTCGAGCTGGCGCGCGGCGCGGACCTGCTGCTGGCGGAGTCCGCGTTCGTCGAGGGCGGTCGCAACCCCGTCGACCTGCACATGACGGGCAGGCAGGCCGGCGCGACCGCCCGGGAGGCGGGGGCGGCCCGGCTCGTGCTCACCCACATCCCGCCCTGGCACGACCCGGAGGTCTGCCTCGCCGAGGCGCGCGAGGCCTACTCGGGCCCCCTGGAGGCGGCGGTCACCGGCGCGAGGTACGTCCTGTGAGCCTGCGTCGGGCACGTCGATAGGCTCCCCGGCATGACGCGAGCAGACGGACGACGCAACGACGAGCTCCGGCCGGTCACCTTGACGCGGCACTGGCTGGACCACGCCGCGGGCTCCGTGCTGGTCGAGTTCGGCCGCACCCGGGTGCTGTGCGCCGCCTCCGCCACGCAGGGGGTGCCGCGCTGGCGGAAGGGGTCGGGGCTCGGCTGGGTCACCGCGGAGTACGCCATGCTGCCCGCCTCCACCAACACCCGCTCGGACCGCGAGTCGGTCAAGGGCCGCATCGGCGGCCGCACCCACGAGATCTCACGGCTCGTCGGGCGCTCCCTGCGCGCGGTCGTGGACCTCAAGGGCCTGGGGGAGAACACGATCGTGCTCGACTGCGACGTGCTGCAGGCCGACGGCGGCACCCGGACCGCCGCGATCACGGGCGCCTACGTCGCGTTGGCCGACGCGTGCGCGCACCTGCGGGACGAGGGTGCCCTGGCCGGCGACCCCCTCATCGGGTCGGTGGCGGCGGTCTCGGTCGGCGTCATCGACGGCGAGCCCCGGCTGGACCTGCCCTACGAGGAGGACGTCCGCGCCCAGACGGACATGAACGTCGTGATGACCGGCTCGGGCGCGTTCGTCGAGGTGCAGGGCACCGCCGAGGGGGAGCCGTTCGACCGCGGCATGCTCGACTCGCTGCTGACGCTGGCCGAGGGGGGCTGCGCGGACCTGACCGCCCTCCAGCGGGGCGCGCTGGAGGGCCCGTGAGCGGGGTCCCCCAGGTCTTCCTGGCCTCCCGCAACGCCAAGAAGCTGCTCGAGATGCGCCGCATCCTCGAGGAGTACGTCGACGGCGTCGAGGTGCTCGGCCTCGACGACGTGACGCCGTACGACGAGCCGGTGGAGACCGAGGCCAGCTTCGCCGGGAACGCCCTGCTCAAGGCGCGCGCGGCCGTCGGGGCGACCGGCCTGCCGTCGTTGGCCGACGACAGCGGCCTGTGCGTCGACGCGCTGGGCGGCATGCCCGGGGTGCTCTCCGCCCGGTGGGCGGGCACGGCCAAGGACGACCGCGCCAACAACGAGCTGCTGCTCCAGCAGCTGGCGGACGTCCCCGACGAGCGCCGAGGCGCCCACTTCACGTGTGCGGTGGCGTTCGTCTACCCCGTGGGTGCCGGGGGGGTCGCCGAGCACGTCGTCCACGGGGAGATGGCGGGGCGGGTGATCCGGGAGACGCGCGGCAGCGGCGGGTTCGGCTACGACGTGCTGTTCGTGGCCGACGAGCGGGCCGGCGACCGAGGCGGCGACGACCGGACCTCCGCCGAGCTGTCGGTCGCGGAGAAGGACGCGATCTCCCACCGGGGCAAGGCGATCCGGGAGATCGCCCCCCTGGTCGGCGACGTCCTGGGTGGTCTGTGAGCCGTCGGGGGCGACCCCGCGACCCGCGCCGGCGTTGGTTGAGGTGCGAGCCTGCGAGCCGCCCTCGTTGGTTGAGGTGCGAGCCTGCGAGCCTCGAAACCACGCTCACCCAGGCGCGGAAGCCACCACGGGGCGGGGTCCATACTCCGGTGCGGCGGCCTCGAGGCCCTCGCCGCCGGGTCTCGGAGACCTCGACCAGCGGCCGGCTCGGCTACGCCAGGGTGGTGCGCCCGGTGAGACTCGAACTCACACTGGCAGGAACCTAAATCCTGTGCCTCTGCCTATTGGGCTACGGGCGCGCGGCGCTCCGTGGGACCGGCAGCGCTCAGGACGCCATGCCGAGGTCCTTGCGCAGCTTCGCGACGTGTCCGGTGGCCTTGACGTTGTACTGGGCGAGCTGGATGCGGCCCTCCTCGTCGACGACGAACGTCGAGCGGATCACGCCCTCGACGGTCTTGCCGTAGAGCTGCTTCTCGCCGTACGCGCCGTACGCGTCGAGCGCCTGGCGTTCGGGGTCGGAGAGCAGGGTGATCGTGAGGTGGTCGTGCTCGCGGAACGCGGCCAGCTTCTCGGGAGCGTCGGGTGAGACGCCGAGCACCTCGTAGCCGGCGCCCTTGAGCGAGTCGAGGGAGTCGCTGAAGTCGCAGGCCTGCGTGGTGCAGCCGGGGGTCATCGCGGCCGGGTAGAAGTAGACGACGACCTTGCGGCCGCGCAGGCCCGAGAGCGAGACCTGCTCGCCGGTGTCCGAGGTCAGCGTGAAGTCCGGCGCGGTGTCGCCGGGGCTGAGGCGGGTGGTGCTCACTGGTGGGTCCTCCTGGCCGGGCATGCCGGGGCGGCTCCCCGGAGCGTCCAACCTACCAAGGGGTCGGCGGCGGGCGCTCCCTCGGCTTCCCTCCCCGCAGGGGTCGCGCACCGTCGGGCGGGTAACCTTCTCGGGCGCCCCCGACCACGTGGCCGCAGACCACCGGCAGCCCATCGGCCAGAGAGAAGACACCGTGGCCCAGTCACCACAGAAGCCGCAGGACCAGGCTCCGAGCTCCATCGAGCAGGAGATGGAGGTGACGCGCGAGCGGCTGGCCGGGACCATCGACCAGCTGGTGCACCGGGCCAGTCCCAAGACGATCGCCCGGCGCGAGGTGGCCACGGTGAAGGCGTTCTTCGTCGACCCGCAGGGCAACCCGCGCACGGACAACATCCTCAAGGTCGCCGGTGGGGTGGCCGGGTTCGTGGTGTTCGTCGTCGTGATGCGCAAGCTGACGAGCTGACCGGGCCGCGAGGGACTGCGAGCGGAGCCGGCGAGGACATGGCGGAGAAGACCCCGATCAGGATGCTGCACGACCGGGTGCTGGTCTCGGTCGACACCGAGGGCGAGCGCCGCTCGAGCGGCGGCATCGTCATTCCCGCGACCGCCGCGCTCGGGGGCCGACGGCTGTCCTGGTCCCGGGTCGCGGCCATCGGTCCGCACGTGCGGACCGTCGAGGTCGGCGACCGGGTGCTGTTCGACCCCGAGGACAAGGCCGAGGTGGAGGTCAACGCCGAGACGTACGTGCTGATGCGCGAGCGGGACCTGCACGCGGTCGCCGCCGACCGGCTGGGCGACAGCCAGACGGGCCTCTACCTCTGAGCTGCCCGTCCCGGTCCCGGTCCCGGTGAGCTGAGCGCCGGGGGCACGCTCAGAGCCGGTGCGACCCGCCGCTGCCGGAGGTGCTGTCGTCGGTCCCGTCGGCCCCGTCGCCGCGGCCGTGCGTGCGCGGGTCCACGACCGGCTCCGTCGTCCCGTCGGGGAGGGTGACCGTCGTGTCGGTGCCACCGCCGGAGTCGGCGCCAGGGCCGGTGCCCGCGGTGGCGCCGTCCTCCCCGCGGCGAGGGTCGAGCCTGTCGGCCTCGGCCAGGCGCTCCTCGTGCTCCTCGCGACGGGCGGTCGCCTCGTTCTGCCGCTCCTGCGCCTCGACCTGGAGGCGTTCGGCCTCGGCCTGCTTGCGGTCCGCCTCGGCCCGGGCGGCGGCGGCCTCCGCCTCGCGCTCGCGGGCGCTCGCCTCGTGACGTCGGACCTCCGGGGCCCGCGTGGCGGCCTCCTCGCGGATCTCCGCGGCGCGACGGCGGTTGACGTCCTGGCGGCGGCGCCGACCCGCCACCACGAGGGCGATGACGACCAGGATGACGACGACCGCGATGATGATCCAGACCCAGCTCGGCATGGCGAACCCCTCCTCGGTGCTCTCCTAGCACCTACCCGTGGCCGGGGTCGGCAAACGGCGGGCGGCCACCAGGAGCCGGTGCCGCCGGCCGGGAGGCGGCGTGCTGCTCAGCTCAGCTTGCCGCGCAGCTGGACCAGCAGCCGGGAGAGGATGCGGGAGACCTGCATCTGGGTCAGCCCCACCTCCTGGGCGATCTGTGCCTGGGTCTGCTGCTTGAAGAACCGCAGGTACAGGATCTCCCGGTCCCGCTCGGGAAGGCTACGCACCGCCGGGGCCAGCATGATCCGGGCCTCCGCCTCGCTCATCGAGGTGCCCTCGTCCGGCAGCAGCTCCCCGAGGACCGCGGCCCCGTCGACGCCTACGGGCGCGTCGAGCGAGGTGGGCGTGTAGCAGCCGTCCGCGGAGAGCGCCTCGACCACCGACTCCTCGGGCACGCCGAGGTGCTCGGCGACCTCGGCCACCCGCGGGGAGCGACCCAGCCGCTGGATGAGCTCGCCCTGCGCCCGGCTGACGTCGCCCTGCAGCTTCTGGATCGGCCGGGGCGGGCGCACCATCCACCCGTAGTCGCGGAACTGCCGCTTGACCTCGCCCTTCATCGTCACCACGGCGTACGGCAGGAAGTCCGAGCCCCTGGCCGAGTCGAACGCGCGGGCCGCCTTGAGCAGCGCCATGGTGGCGGCCTGGCGCAGGTCCTCCTCGGCGATCCCGCGGCCCCGGTAGCGCGCCGCGATCGCCCGGGCCAGGCCCATGTGGAGCACCACGACCTCGTCCTGCAGCCGCTTGCGCTCGACCGGGTCGGCCTCGCAGGCCGCCCGGGCCAGCAGCTGCTGGCTGAGCGCCGACCGCTCGCAGGTGCCGGGGGCCGGGAGGTCGGTGGCCGGGCCGGTCGAGACGCGCCGGTCGGTGCGCTCGAGGTCGTCGTGCGTGGCCGCCCGCTGTCTCGCGAGGCCCGCTGCCACCTGTGTCGCCCGTGCCGCCGTGCTCGCCAATGGTCCGCCTTCGAGGGGGAGCCGGTCCGACGACCGGCTTCGTCTGGCTGTTGCCTGCTCTGCGAGGTCGGAGTCGTACTACCCGGCCGCCCCCTGGCAAAACACGGCAGCCACGGGCAGTCGACCGTCCGCCCGTGGTGGCCCGCCGCTCGGGCCACCGGCACCACCCGGCAGGGGACGGAGCGGGAGCAAGGGGGCTTTTCGGGTGGGGGTGGCGGGCCTGGTGGTCTAGCCCAGAGGCCGTCGTCAGTGGCGGGTGAACGACCGGTGCGTCATCCCGGCGCCGCGCCGGGTGTTCACCTCCGCGAGGGCGCGCAGGTCCTCGCCGGTGGGCGCCCACAGCCCCGCGCGCGCGTTGGCGTGCACCTGCTCGGGGCGGGTGGCGCCGGCGATGACGCTGCCGACGCAGGGCTGTGCCGCCAGCCCGCCGAGAGCGACGTCGAGGAGGTCGACGCCCCGCTCGTCGGCGAAGGCCTGCAGCGCCTCGACGCGGTCCCAGTCGGCGTCCAGCAGCCGGTGGGCCTGGGGGTCGGCGGCCAGCCGGGAGCCAGCGGGCGCGGGCCGGTCGCGGCCGTACTTCCCGGTCAGCAGCCCGTAGGCGAGCGGGAAGTAGGCCACCAGGCTCAGGCCCGTGCGCGCCAGGGCCGGCAGCAGCTCCTCCTCGGCGGCCCGGTTGTAGAGGGAGTACTCGTTCTGGGCCGACACGAACGGTCGCAGACCCGCGGTGCGGGCGGTCCACGTCGCGTCGACGACCTCCCAGGCCGCGAAGTTGGAGCAGCCGAGGTAGCGCACCTTGCCCTCGCCGACGAGCTCGGTGAGCGCCTCGAGCGTCTCCTCGACCGGGGTGACGAGATCCGGCTGGTGGAGCTGGTAGAGGTCGATGTGGTCGGTGCCCAGCCGCCTCAGGCTGGCCTCCACGGCGCGCCGAACGTAGCGCCGGGAGGCCCGCGCGCCCCAGTCCGGGCCGTTGGCCCCGCCCATGTCCATGCCGAACTTGGTCGCGACCACGACGTCCGCGCGGTGCCGGCCCAGAGCCCGACCGAGCAGCTCCTCGCTGGCGCCGCGCCCGTAGGTGTCGGAGGTGTCGAAGAAGGTGATGCCCGCCTCGAGCGCGGCGTCGACGACGGCCTGGGTCTGCTCCGCGTCGATGCGCGAGCCGAACGCGTTGGTCCCCAGACCGATGGTGGAGACCATCAGGCCGCTGCGGCCGAGGGGCCGGTAGGTCATGTCGCTCACCCGGGCGACGGTAGCCGGTGCGCGGTGAGGGAGGTGGCGGGTCGCCGCGTCAGCTGACCTGGAGCTGCACGATCACCTTGTCCAGCGCGTGGTCCTCCACGTCGACGATGCCGGGCTTGTCGATGGTCAGCGTCCGCGTGCTCGTGCCTTCGGGGAAGTCGACGTGCTGCTCGGGGGTGGAGTGGACGTGGATCTCTCCGGACCGGTCGGCCTCGATGTGCAGCACGACGGGCTTGCCGACTTCGGCGTCGACGCGGTCACCGTGCGGGGTGACCGTGCCGCCCTCGATCGTGATGTGGACCGTGGTGCGGCCCGCCGTACCGCTGGAGCCGGCTGGGCCCGGACCGCCGTCGGAGCCGCTCGAGCACCCGGCCAGGCCCGTCGCGGTCGCCGCCAGGGCGGCGAGGACGACGAGGGTCTTGCGCATGGGCTTCCTTCCGCTGCGTGGCTGCGACGCCTCCATCCTCGGACATCGGGTCCGGCCCCGCGCGCAGGGGTGCTCAGGACCAGGCGGGGTTCGGTAGCGGTTCGTGGCAGGGGCTTACCGGAGTCCCGAGCGGGTACGACGAGGGCCGACTCTTGAGAGGACATGTGATGGAGATCGGACGACTGGCCGCCCGCACGGTCATCGGAGGGCTGTTCGTCGGCCATGGCACCCAGAAGCTCTTCGGCTGGTTCGGCGGCCCCGGGATGGAGGGGACCGAGCAGATGATGGGCGCGCTCGAGATGCGACCTACCCGCATGAACGCCATGGCGGCGGGCGTGAGCGAGACGGCGGGGGGCGTCCTGCTGATGGCGGGCGCGGCGACCCCGCTGGCTGCGTCGGCCCTGATCGGCACGATGATCACCGCGATCCGCAAGGTGCACCAGCCGAACGGCCCCTGGGCGGCCCAGGGCGGGTGGGAGTACAACGCGGTGCTGATCAGCGCCCTGACCGCGCTCGTCGACGCCGGCCCCGGCGACCTGTCCCTCGACGCGGTCCTCGGCCGCGACCAGTGGGGGCCCGGCTGGGCGGTCGCGGGACTGGCGCTCGGCGCCGCCGCCTCGACCGCCGCGATCGCGCTGGGCCGGCGGGGCTCGAGCCCCGCCGACGCCGGCCCCTCGCCGGCGAGCGACGTGGCCGCCGCCACCGAGGGGGAGACGGCCGGGGACCCGGTGACCACCGACCAGGGCTGAGCCGGCACCCTCAGGCCAACGGTCGGACGGCCCTGGTCAGGAGTGCTGCCAGGTCACCGCGAACGCGCCCGCGCTGCTCAGTGCTCCGGTCGTCGCCTTCGTGGTGCCGCCCGAGACCATGTCGATCCGGTCGGGCTTGAACGTGGCGAGCGACTGACCGTTCGCGCTCGCGCCGGTGAAGCCGGCGGTGCCGAAGTCCGTCAGCGGCAGCACGCCACCGGTGCTCGAGGGCGCCTCGGCGATGACCTCGGCCGACGACCGGCTGGCGCGCTGCTTCTGGTGGGTCGTGAACGACCAGCCCCTGGTGGAGTCGGTGATCCTCAGCGTGAACGAGTTCCTGGTCGCGAAGGTCACCGACGCGCTGAGGTGGTCGCCGGGGGCCACGGGGTAGGCGGCGGGGGAGAGGTTCACGGGGAACTTCGGGTACATCTCGTACCACGCGTAGTAGCTCGGGACTCCCGAGGCCGAGCAGTCGGCGTCGGTCCCCGTCTGCTCAACCGAGCTGCTCGTGTACCCGTCCAGCCCCACCCAGAAGCTGGCGTACGTCTGCTGACGGGTGCACGTGGCCGTCGGCTGCGTCCACGCGGCCGACACCGAGGTGAACGTCCTTCCGGCGGCGGCGTACCCGGCCCAGTTCGTGCTCGTGCTCCGGGTGACCTTGTGGTTGGGAGCCTGCCGTGGCTCCGGGCGGTGGGACGCCTCGGCCGGAGCGGGCGTGCTCACCGCGACCAGCGCCAGCAGCGGCGTGGTGAGGAGGGCGGCGACGAGGGCTCTGCGCATGGCGGCACTTTCGGGTCGGCGGTGAGGACCCCGTCAGCATGGCACCGCCCCGGACCGCGGTAAAGATCCCGAGGCCGTGTGTCAGTCGAGCTGCAGCGACAGCTGCCGGCCGGCCTCCTGGAGCAGCGGGACGGCCCGCTCGACGAGCTCCTCGCTCATCCGGCCCGCCGGCCCGGAGACCGAGATCGCGAGCCGGGAGGACACGTCGGGAACCGCGACGGCCACGCACCGGACCCCGATCTCCTGCTCCTCCTCGTCGAGGGCGTAGCCGTGCTCCGCGCACCACGAGAGCTGCTTGAGGAACAGGTCGGGGTCGGTCAGGGTGTGCTCGGTGCTCCTCGGCATCCCGGTCTGCTCGAGGATGCGACGCACCTCGTCCTGCGGCATCTCGGCCATGATCGCCTTGCCGACCGCTGTGCAGTGGGGCAGGACCCGCCGGCCGACCTCGGTGAACATCCGCATCGAGTGCCGCGACGGCACCTGGGCGACGTACACGATCTGGTTGCCGTCGAGCATCGCGAAGTTCGCGGACTCGCCGAGCTCGTCGACCAGCCGGGTCAGGTGCGGGCGCGCCCAGACGTTCAGCAGCCGCGAGGAGCTCTCGCCCAGCCGGACCAGCCGCGGGCCGAGGAGGTACTGGCGGGAGGGCTCCTGACGCAGGTAGCCGAGGTCGACCAGCGTGCGGACCAGCCGGTGGATCGTCGGCAGGGGAAGCCCGGACTCGGCGGAGAGCTGCGAGAGCCCCATCATCCCGCCGTGGTCGGCCATCATCTCGAGCACCGTGAACGCGCGCTCGATGGACTGGACGCCACCCGAACGGGGTCGGCGCCCGTTCACCTCTGTGGTCATCGTCGGTCCTCTCGCGTCCTTTTCCGGATGACGGAAGTCTACCGGGCCGGCTCCGGTTCCCACCGCCGGGTTCAACAAACTGTTGCACTTCCGCTAGGTAGATACTAACGTCCGCGATACGGAAAGCCGTCTACCTGTCGAGGTCGCCATGCCGCACACCAGTCCCGGATACGCCGTCACGGTCCGAGTGGAGGTGCCGTCCACCTCGGGCGCCACCGGAGGGCTGGTCGCCGCGGTGAGCGGCGCCGGGGGGTCGCTGACCGCGCTCGACGTCGCCGAGTCGCACGCGGACCGGCTGGTCGTCGACGTCACCTGCGACGCCGCCGACGCCGACCACGCGGACGCGATCACCAAGGCGCTCGCCGAGGTGGAGGGCGTCACCGTCCGCAAGGTCAGCGACCGGACCTTCCTCATGCACCTCGGCGGCAAGCTCGAGGTGGTGCCGAAGGTGCCGCTCAAGCACCGCGACGACCTCTCGCGCGCCTACACCCCGGGCGTCGC
>JAICKK010000206.1 GCA_025927955.1 Nocardioidaceae bacterium | reverse complement strand
TCGGCTAGCGCCTCGCCACCTCAACCAGCGCATCCGACGCTGGTTGAGGTGCCCGAGCCCCCAGGGGCGAGGGCCTCGAAACCACCCGCACCCTCGCGCGCAAGGTGACCATGGTTTCGAGGGCTCGGCTAGCGCCTCGCCACCTCAACCAGCGCATCCGACGCTGGTTGAGGTGCCCGAGCCCCCAGGGGCGAGGGCCTCGAAACCACCCGCACCCTCGCGCAGACCCGACCACGGAACAGCCTCCGCGCGGACGTGACCATGGTTTTCGAGGGCTCGGCTAGCGCCTCGCCACCTCAACCAACGCGACACGCTGGCACGTCCAACGACGGTCGGGCTCGCGCCTCAGGCGCGGGCCCGCGGGCTCCGGGCGTACGTCGCCTCGTCCTCGATGTCGGAGCGGCTGTAGTCCTTCAACGCCGCCAGGGCAGCCAGGGTGATGACGGCGGAGATCGCGATGTAGACGGACACTGCGTAGCCCGTGCCGAACTGGTGGATCAGCCACGTCGCGACCAGCGCCGCGGGGCCGCCGGCCACGACCGACGCCAGCTGGTAGCCGAGCCCCGCCCCGCCGTACCTCAGCGAGGTGGGGAAGCTCTCGGCGATCAGGGACGCCTGGGGGCCGTACTGCATGGCGTGCGGGATCAGGCCCAGGCACACCGCAAGGAACACCAGCCAGGTGATGCCGCTGTCGAGCAGCGCGAAGTACACGAAGCCCCACACGCCCATGAGGGCGGCTCCCGTCATGTAGATCTTCTTGCGACCCACGGAGTCCGAGAGGTGCCCGAAGTAGGGCAGCAGGCAGAACTCGACGGCCGCCGCGATCAGCGTCCCGATCAGCACGAAGTTGTTGCCGTAGCCGTGGTCCTTGTCCGTCAGGTAGGACAGCACGAACGCGGTGACGACGTAGAACGGCATCTGCTCGGACATCCGGACCAGAGCCGAGAGCAGGATCTCCTTGGGGTGGTTCCTGATCACCTCGAGCACGGGGGCCTTCTTGACCGCCTTCTCCAGCAGGAGCTTGGCGAACATGGGGGTCTCGAGGATCTTCAGCCGGATGTAGAGGCCGATGGCGACGAGCACGAGGCTGAACAGGAACGGCACCCGCCAGCCCCAGGAGGTGAAGGCGGCGTCCCCGGTCGTGGTGCTGAGCAGGGTCAGCAGCCCGGTGCCGAGGATCAGCCCGCTGGCGACGCCCAGCTGGGGCCAGCTGCCCATCAGGCCGCGCCGCTTCTGGTCCCCCCACTCCATGGACAGCAGCACCGAGCCGCTCCACTCCCCGCCGACCGCGACGCCCTGGACGATCCGCAGCAGGATCAGCAGGATCGGTGCCAGCACGCCCCAGCTGGCCGCCCCCGGGAGGACCCCGATGAGGGTCGTGGACGACCCCATCAGCAGCAGCGTGACGATCAGCGTCACCTTGCGGCCGATGCGGTCACCCCAGTGGCCGAAGATCGCCGCCCCGATCGGTCGGGCGGCGAACCCCACGAAGTACGTCGCGAAGGACTCCAGCGTGCCGACGTAGTGCGAGGCGTTCGGGAAGAACACGTGCGGGAACACCAGCGCGGAGGCGGTGCCGTAGAGGAAGTAGTCGTACCACTCGATCGTGGTGCCGACCGTGCTCGCCAGCGCGGCACGGCGGACCTGGACACGGTGGTCGGCGGTGCCTGCCACCTCTCGGCTGGCGTTCGCCTCTCCGGGGTCGAGCGTCATGGGACACATCCCTCCTGGCGGCGCGCCCGCGCCGGCCAGAGCAACCCCTACCCCGCCGCGGTGAGGTCAATCACGTATGACGCCATCGGTTGCGTGCGTGCCACCGTTGCGCGGCCGGCCGACACCGTCCGGCGAAGGCCGCGCAGCCGCCCGGCACCGCGCCATCTGCGTAGCGGGCGTACGTCGAACGCGGGGTGTGCCTGCAGGCGGGGCCGACGAGCCTGGTGTCGGGTCAGCCAGCCGTGAGGAGTCGCCCATGTCCGCGAGGTCCGTGCGCATCGTCGTGGTTGCGCTGCTCGTGCTGCTCACGGTGCCGCTCGGCGTCCTCTCCTCACAGGCCGACGCTCCCGTCGACGAGGTGCACTACACCTTCACCAGCGGAACCTCGGTCGCGGTGGACTGGCGGGGGACGTCCGGCGACCTCCAGTACGGGCCCACCGCGGCGTACGGCACCACGGTCTCCGCGACGGCTCCCACCTGGACGCCGATCTCCTCGCCCGGCCCGTTCTGGCAGGTGGAGATCGCGGGCCTGCAGCCGGGCACGACCTACCACTACTCCATCGGCGGGAGCCCCGACTACGTCTTCCACACGCCGCCGACCGGCGACTTCCGGTTCGACGCCATCGGGGACGTCGGCGACACCTCCCAGTTCAGCCACCTCGCGGACACCTTCAGCGCGATCGCCGGGGACCAGCCGTCGTTCGTCCTCATGGTCGGCGACCTGACCTACGCCAACGCGACGAACGCCACGCAGGCCGTCGTCGACCAGCACTTCAACGACGTCATGGCCTGGAGCCGGTCCGCCGCCTACATCCCGGCCTGGGGCAACCACGAGTGGGAGAGCCCGGCCGTCGACGACCTCCGCAACTACAAGGGCCGGCTGCTGATGCCGCACGCGGCCGCGTCCCCGGGGTCTCCCGCCGTCTCGTGCTGCGGGGACGACTGGGGATGGTTCGACGCGGGTGGAGTGCGGTTCATCTCGTACCCGGAGCCGTACACGTCCGCGAGCTGGAGCGACTGGCGCTCCCACGCGAACACCCTGATGACCCAGGCCCAGAACGACCCCACGATCAACTACATCGTCACCTACGGCCACCGCCCGGCGTACTCGACCGGCTACCACCCGGGTGACACGACCCTCGCCGGGATCCTCGACGGGCTGGGAGCCACCTACAGCAAGTACGTGCTCAACATCAACGGCCACTCCCACGACTACGAACGCTTCCAGCCGATCGACGGGGTCACCCATGTCACGGTCGGCACCCCGTCGTCGGAGGAGGTCCCCTGGAGCTCCACCGACCCCCGGACCGCGTTCCGCGCGTTCCACCTCGGTCACCTGCGCGTCGACGTCACCGCAGCCGGCATGCGGCTGCAGGAGGTGTGCGACGACGCTGCCAGCAGGGACGACATCACCTGCTCGCCCGGCACGGTCATGGACGAGTACACGATCGGCTCGCCACCTTCGTCACCGCCGGTCAGCGCCTACTACGTCGACAAGACGAACCCTGCGTGCAGCGACACCGGCCCCGGTGACAGCGGCACGCCCTACTGCACGATCGCCAAGGGCACGTCGCGGCTCCAGCCGGGTCAGACCCTGTACGTCGGCGACGGGACCTACTCCGAGCAGGTGCGGGTGCCCGCCTCCGGCACCCCCACCGACCGGGTCACGGTGACGGCGGCACCCGGCGCCCATCCGGTCGTGGGAGCCGGGCAGGTCAACGGCATCTACCTGGCCAACCGACAGCACGTCACCGTGTCGGGGCTCACGGTCAGCGGTACGAGCGGCGACGGCGTCTACGTCACCGGCGGCCAGGACGTCACCCTGTCGGGCCTGCACGTCACGGGCTCCGGCCAGCCGAACGCCACGGGCTACGCCAAGGGCATGAAGATCATCGGTACGACGGCCTCGACCGTCGCGGACAACACCGTCGACCACAACACGGACTCGGGGATCTACCTGGCCCAGGGGTCGACCGGCGACACCGTCCAGGGCAACACGACGTTCGCCAACGCGCGCGGCTACACGAGGGCAGCAGCGGGGATCGACCTCCGCAGCGGCGGCAACTCCGTCCTCGCCAACATCACCCACGACAACGAGGACTCCGGCATCCAGCTCTACACCGGCAGCGACGGCAGCCTGGTCGCCGGCAACCTGACCTACCACAACGGCGACCACGGCATCGACGACTACCAGGCCTCCGGCCAGCGGATCGTGGGCAACAGCGTCTACCGCAACACCACCGCCGGGATCAACCTCGAGGGTGGCTCGACGGGCGGCACGGTGGCCAACAACATCAGCGTGGACAACGCCCTGGGCAGCCCCCGGTCTCTCGGGAACATCCGCGTCGACGCAGCCTCACAGGCCGGTGCGAGCGTGAACAGCAACCTCGTCTACCTGCACGCACCCGGGGCCTACTACGTGTGGGGCACCACCAGCTACACCAGCCTTGCCGGCTTCGCCGCCGCGACGGGGCAGGAGTCACGGGGGCTGCAGGCAGACCCGCGCTGGGCCGACCCCGAGTCCGGTGGCTTCCGGCTCACCGCGGGCTCGCCTGCGGTCGACTCGGCCGACTCCTCGGTGTCCGGCGAGCAGGGCACCGACATCACGGGCACCGCCAGGTACGACGACCCCGGGACCCCCAACACGGGCCCGGGCCCGCGGGCCGTCGACGACCGCGGAGCCTACGAGAAGACCGCGGCCGACAGCGACGCGAGCCCGGATGCGGTGCTCGCCGTCACCCCCTCCTCCGGCACCGCGCCGCTGAGCGTGACCGCGAGCGCCGCGGGGTCGACCGACTCCGACTCCAGCCCCATCGCGTCGTACTCCTTCGACTTCGGCGACGGGACGACGACCGGGCGGCAGGCCCAGGCGAGCGCCTCCCACACCTACACGAGCGCCGGCACGTACTCGATCGCCGTCTCCGTGACCGACACCGCGGGCCTCACCACCACGACCGCCAAGCAGGTGAGCGCCGGCAGCCCCGGCAACCTGGTCGCGAACCCGGCGTTCGAGACCAACCTCAACGGTTGGGCGGGGCTGGCGGGCTGCGACCTCTCCCGGACGCCCGACGGACACAACGAGGGATGGGCGGCGACGCTCACGAACACCTCGTCGACCTCCCAGAGCTGCACCCTCAACGACAGCCCCAACTGGGTCGCCAGGTCCGTGAGCGGGACCTACTCGACGAGCGCCTGGGTCCGCGCGGACAGGGCCGGCCAGCAGGTGAGGCTGCGGGTGCGGGAGTACAACGGCACCACCCTCGTCGCCACCGGCACGAGCACGGTCACCTCTACGGGCGACTGGCAGCAGGTCCAGCTGTCCTACCCGGTGGCCAGCCCCGGCTCGACGCTGGACCTCAACGTCTACGAGACGAGCCAGCCGGTGGGTGCCACCCTGCAGGTCGACGACCTGACCGCCAGCACCGGCTGAGGGAGCCGCCCACGTGGCCCGGGGCGCCCGGGGCCACGGCGCGCCCGACCCGTAGGCTCCGCGACCAGGACCGTCGACCGAAGGGAACGCCCTCTGGGACTCGTGCTGCTGCTGGCCGGCGTCGTGGGCCTCCTGGTGGGCATGGTCGGCGTCGGCGGCGTGCTGCTGCCACCGGGACTGGTGACCCTGGGCGGCATGAGCCCGCACGCGGCGACCGCGACCAGCACCTGGGCGTTCGTCTTCACCGGCGTCGTCGGGACCCTGGCCTACGCCCGGCGCGGTGTCGTCCCCTGGCCGATGCTGGCCCGGCTCGCCGTGGGGCTGGTCCCGGCCGCCTTCCTGGGCGCGCGCGCGAACGCCCTGCTGCCCGCGCCCGCGGTCCTGCTCGTGCTGGCGCTGCTCACCCTGCTGGTCGGCCTCCAGCAGCTCGTCGGGTCTCCGCACCCCGGCACCTCCCGGGGGCTCGGCGGCGGCCCGCTGGTGGCGATCGGGGCCGGCGTCGGGTTCACCTGCGCGCTCACCGGCACCGGCGGCCCGGTCCTGCTGGTGCCCGTGCTGCTGGCGCTCGGGGTGGCACCGGTCGCCGCCGTCGCGGTCAGCCAGGCCGCCCAGCTGCCCATCGTCGTGCCCGCGTCGGTCGGCTACCTGCAGGCGGGTGCCACCGACGTCCCGCTGGGCACCCTGCTCGGCGTGCTGGCCGGGGCCGGCACCGTCGCCGGCGCCTTCGTCGCCGCCCGCATGCACCCCGACCGGCTCCGCCAGGTGGTGGCGCTGGCCTGCACGGCCGCGGGCGCCTTCCTGGTGGTGCGCACGCTCGCCGGTCTGCTCGGCTGAGGAGCGCGACCGGTCAGGAGTCGAAGCCCAGCCCGGCCCGGTCGAGTGCGCGCAGCCAGAGGTTGCGGCGTCCGGCGCGGGCGTCGGCCCGGGCCAGCGACCACCGGGTCAGCTGCACGCCCGCCGAGCGCAGCGGCTCGGGCGGGAACGGCAGCGGTCGCCGGCGGACCATCGCCAGCCGGGTCCGCTCGGTCTCCCGGCCCGTGTCCGCGCGCGCCAGCAGGTCCAGCGCGACGTCGGCGCCGAACCGGGTCGCCGTGACGCCGAGACCGGTGTAGCCCAGCGCGTAGGCCACGCGCCCGCCGTACGCGGTGCCGAAGAAGGCGGTGAACCGCGTGGAGGTGTCGATGACCCCCGCCCAGCGGTGGGTGAACCGCAGGCCCTCGAGCTGCGGGAAGGTGGTGAAGAAGTGCTCCGCCAGCCGCTCGTGCGTCACCGACTGCTCCAGCGCCCGGTCGATGCGGCTGCCGTAGTGGTAGACGGCGTCGTAGCCGCCCCACAGGATGCGGTCGTCCCGGGTGAGCCGGTAGTAGTGGAACAGG
>JAICKK010000249.1 GCA_025927955.1 Nocardioidaceae bacterium | reverse complement strand
CGCCGGGGTCCGCTTCGAGGTCGGGGACGTCCGGACCTGGGAGCCACCCGGCGTCGTCGACGTCATGGTCGCGAACGCGACCTACCAGTGGGTTCCGGGCCACCTCGACCTGCTGCCGCGCCTGGTGCAGCGGGTGGCGCCCGGCGGCTGGTTCGCCTTCCAGGTGCCCGGCAACCACGGGGAGCCGAGCCACGTGCTGCTCCACGAGCTCGCCGCGGACCCGCGGTTCGCGTCCTGGACACGGGGGGTGGCCCGGCCGCACTCCCACGACCCGCAGGTGTACGGCGCGGCGCTGCTCGACCTGGGCCTCTCCGTCGACGTCTGGGAGACGACGTACCTGCACCTGCTCAGCGGCGAGGACCCGGTCTTCGCCTGGATCAGCGGCACCGGCGCGCGCCCCACTCTGGCGGCCCTGCCCGACGAGCTGCGCGTGAGGTTCGTCGAGGAGTACAAGGCACTGCTGCGCGCGGCGTACCCGCCCGGCCCGCAGGGGACGCTCCTGCCGTTCCGCCGGGTCTTCGCGGTGGCCCGGGTGCCCGAGTAGGCAACCAAGTAGGCAACCAAGTAGGCAACTCTGTGTCGCGGGGTGGGCCGCGGGGCACTACCGTCGACAGACAGACCACTCGAACCGTCCATGAGGAGCCACGATGGGTGACGTTCTGAGCCAGACGCAGCTGCTGCTCGAGCTCGAGCCGGTGGTGGAGGCCAACTTGAACCGGCACCTGTCGATGGCCAAGGAGTGGTTCCCCCACCAGTACGTCCCCTGGTCCCAGGGCCGCGACTTCGACGGACCGCTCGGCGGCGAGGCCTGGAGCGTCGAGCACTCCCAGGTCTCGGACGTCGCGCGCTCCGCGCTGGTGGTGAACCTGCTCACCGAGGACAACCTGCCCAGCTACCACCACGAGATCGCGTCGCTGTTCGGGCGGGAGGCCGCCTGGGGGGAGTGGGTGCACCGGTGGACCGCCGAGGAGGGCCGCCACGGGATCGCGATCCGCGACTACCTGCTCACCACCCGCGCGGTCGACCCCGACCAGCTCGAGGAGCTGCGCATGCAGCACATGTCGACCGGCTACAACAACGCCCACCCCGACGACATGCTCGCCTCGCTCGCGTACGTCTCCTTCCAGGAGCTCGCCACCCGGGTCTCCCACCGCAACACCGGCCGGCTCACCGACGAGCCGGTCGCCGACCAGCTGCTGGCCCGGGTCGCGGCCGACGAGAACCTGCACATGGTCTTCTACCGGAACCTGCTCAAGGCGGCGCTCGAGATCGTGCCCAACCAGGCCATGCGGGCGATCACCGACGTCGTCGAGAACTTCGCGATGCCGGGGACGGACATCCAGGGCTTCCAGCGCAAGGCCGTCGAGATGGCGATCGCCGGCGTCTACGACCTGCGTCAGCACCGCGACGACGTGGTCGCCCCCGTCCTGCGCTACTGGGGGGTCTTCGACCTCGAGGGGCTCGACGCCGAGGGCGAGGCTGCGCGCGCGGAGCTCGCGGCCTTCATGGACGACCTGGACAAGCAGGCTCTGCGGTTCGAGGAGAAGCGCGACAAGCTGAAGGCCCGGATGGCGGCCCGCGCCTGAGCGGTCAAGCGTCGTCGACGTTGACGGTCGGCACGCCGCCGCCCGCGCGCGCGATGACCGCCAGGGACGGCTCGTCGCCGGGGTTGCTCTCCCGGTGCACGGTGTACGGCGGCACGTGCACGAAGTCGCCGGGCCCGGCGTCGAGGTGCCCGTCGTACCCCTCGAACTCCAGGCGCAGCACGCCGGAGACGACGTACAGGCTGGTCTCGTTGCGGTCGTGGTGGTGCCATGCCGAGACCGCGCCCGGAGCGGTGCGTACCTGTCCGGCCCACAGCGTCGGCCGCTCGAAGGCACGCCTGCGCACCATGCCGCCCGTGGGGTCGGCCTCCACGGTCTCGTCCGCCCTGATCACCCGCACCGGCTCGCTCACCCGGTCCAGTCTGCCCCTACCACCTGTCGGTAGCAGGGTCGAGGATGGGCGCAACCGGCCGCGAGGACACAGCAGGAGCCGGGAGCCGGCAAGGAGACAGCCATGAGCGTCGTGCTCAACCCGTACCTCTCGTTCCGTGACAACGCGCGCGCGGCGATGGAGTTCTACCAGTCGGTGTTCGGGGGCGAGCTGACCGTCAGCACGTTCGCCGAGCTCGGCGGCGCGCAGGACCCGTCCGAGGCCGACCTCGTGATGCACGCCCAGCTCAGCACCGAGCACCTGACGCTCATGGGGTCGGACACGCCGAGCCGGATGGAGCTGCCCGAGCGCAGCAGCATCTCGGTCTCGCTGAGCGGGGACGACGACGCCACGCTGCGCGGCTACTGGGACCGGCTCTGCGAGGACGGCACCGTGTCGATGCCGCTGGAGAAGGCGCCGTGGGGCGACAGCTTCGGCATGTGCACTGACCGCTTCGGCACCGCCTGGCTGGTCAACATCTCCGGCTCTGCGGGCTGACCGGGGGGTTGCCCTTAGGGTGGGCCGGGCACGGTCCCCGGTTGGTCTGTCGGCCCAGAGGTCTGGTCCCGCCAGGCGGGCCGGGGGCACGATCCCCGGTTGGTCTGTCGGTAGGGCCCGCCGCACTTTGAATGCGGACAAGCGACGTAGGTTCGACTCCTACCCGGGGAGCTCTCGACAGCCCGAGCAGGAGGCACCGTGACCGGACCGGACGACGCACCGCCGACGCGCCCGACCGCGGTGGTGGTGCTCGCCGCCGGGAGCGGGACGCGGATGCGCTCGAAGCTGATGAAGGTGCTGCACCCCGTCTGCGGGCGCACCATGGTCGGCCACGTGCTCACCGCCGCCCTGCACCTCGAGCCGCAGCACCTCGTCGCGGTCGTCGGGCACGGACGCGACCAGGTGGGCCCGCACGTTCTGGACCAGGTGCCCGGCGCCCTGCTCGCCGTGCAGGAGACCCAGCAGGGCACCGGGCACGCCGTCCGGGTCGCCGTCGACGCGCTGCGCGAGGCGGCGGGCACGACGGAGGGGGTGGTCGTCGTGATGGCGGCGGACACGCCCCTGCTCGAGGGGGAGACGCTGACCCGCCTGGTCGCCGACCACGTCGCGCACCCGGGGTCCGAGCGGCCGCGGGCGCTGACCGTGCTCACCGCCGAGGTCGGCGACCCGTTCGGGTACGGCCGGGTGCTGCGCGAGGGGGACGGCTCGGTGAGCGAGATCGTCGAGGAGAGGGATGCCAGCCCGGAGCAGGCGGCCGTCCGCGAGATCAGCAGCGGCATCTTCGTCTTCGACGGGGCGTTCCTCGCCGACGCGCTGTCGCGCATCACCAACGACAACGCGAAGGGCGAGTACTACCTGACCGACGTCGTCGCGATCGCCCGCCGCGACGGCCGCGCCGTGGGTGCGCACCGCATCGACGACGTGATGCAGACCGAGGGCGCCAACGACCGCGCCCAGCTCGCCCGGCTGGGCACCGAGCTCAACCGGCGGATCCTCGACCGCTGGATGCGCGCCGGCGTCACCGTGGTCGACCCCGGCAGCACCTGGGTCGACGCCGACGTCGTCCTCGAGCCGGACGTCACGCTGCTGCCGGGCGTGCAGCTGCTCGGGGCGACCGCCGTCGGCGCGGACGCCGTCGTCGGCCCGGACTGCACGCTCAAGGACGTGGAGGTGGGCGTGGGCGCCCGGGTGGTGCGCACGCACGCCGAGCTGGCGGTGGTGGGCGCGGGCGCGAGCGTGGGCCCCTTCTCGTACCTGCGGCCCGGCACCGAGATCGGTGCCGGCGGCAAGGTCGGCGGGTTCGTGGAGACCAAGAACGCGAGGATCGGCGAGGGCGCCAAGGTGCCGCACCTGTCCTACGTCGGGGACGCCGAGATCGGCGAGGGCGCCAACGTCGGCGCCGGCACCGTGGTCGCCAACTACGACGGGGTCCAGAAGCACCGCACCCGCATCGGCCGCTACGCGCGGACCGCGGCGAACAACACGTTCGTGGCGCCCGTCGAGGTCGGCGACGGGGCCGCGACCGGAGCCGGCGCCGTCGTCCGCTCGGACGTCCCCCCGGGCGCGCTGGCCGTCTCGGCCGGGCCGCAGCGCGACATCCTCGGCTGGACCCTGCGACGGCGTGCCGGCACCTCGATGGCCCGCGCCGCCGAGGCGGCGGGGGCGGCGGTGCCCGCCGACGTCGCGGAGCAGGAGGCGAGTGGCACGCCTCACACGGGCCCGGGCGGGTTCGCTCCGGACGCCTCGCCTGGGTCACACTCGGAGTAGGACCACCTCGGGGTGGTCTCGCGGGCCCGATCACCCGCCGGCCGGCCCTTCCACCGGCCACCACCGAGCACCCGGTCAACCTCAGGAGAGCGACGTCGTGAGCGGACTCAAACGGACCACGGAGAAGAACCTCATGGTCTTCACCGGCCGGGCGCACCCCGGGCTCGCCGAGGAGGTCTCGCAGCTGCTCGGGTCCGGCCT
>JAICKK010000167.1 GCA_025927955.1 Nocardioidaceae bacterium | reverse complement strand
GGGCGTACGTGTGCGTCTACCCGTTCGTCCGCTCCTACGACTGGTACCTCCTCGAGGACTCCGAGCGGCGCCGGCTGCTGGCCGAGCACGGGATGATGGCGCGGGAGTACCCCGACGTCCGCGCGAACACCGTCGCCTCCTTCGCGCTCGGCGACTACGAGTGGCTGCTGGCCTTCGAGGCCGACGAGCTGCACCGGATCGTCGACCTGATGCGGCACCTGCGCGGCTCGGAGACCCGCCGGCACGTGCGTGCGGAGGTGCCGTTCTACACCGGACGGCGCCGAACCCCGCACGAGCTGGTCACCGACCTGCCCTGACCTGACCTGCCCTGAACTGCGGGACGGCGACACGGAGGAACCCTCGGAATGCCGCTGCTGATGTGCGACCTCGACGACACGCTGGTCGAGCGGCCGCCGCTGTTCCGGGCCTGGGCCGAGCGGTTCCTCGCCGAGGGCGGCTACGACCCGGGGCTGCTGGAGTGGCTCGTCGAGCAGGACCGCGGCGGCCACCGCCCGCGCCCCGAGCTGCTCGAGGAGCTGACCGCGCGCGTCGGCTACTCCGTGCCGGTCGAGCAGTTCCTCGAGGACCAGATCCTGCAGGTCGGCGGCAGCTACCGGCTCACGCCCGGTGTGCGCTCGGCGCTGGACCGGGCGCGGGAGCGGGGATGGTCCTTCGCGGTGGTGACCAACGGGCCGACGCGCCAGCAGAGGCTCAAGGTGGAGGCGGCCGGTCTCCACGAGCTCGCCGACGCGGTGTGCGTCTCGGAGGAGGTCGGCGCCTGGAAGCCGGACCCGCGGATCTTCCACGAGGCCGCCCGACGGGCCGGTACCACTCTGGACGGCGCCTGGATGATCGGGGACAACCTGGACGCCGACATCGCCGGCGCGCACGGCGTGGGCGTGCGCAGCGTGTGGGTCAAGCGCGACGACGACTGGCTGACCTACGAGTCCGGCACCGAGGCGGACCTGGTCGCCGGCGACTTCCCCGACGCGGTGCGACAGGTGCTGTCCGCGACGGCCTGAGCGCTCAGCGCGCGGGCTCCTCCGCCGGCTCGAGCGTCATGCTGATCGAGTTGATGCAGTAGCGCTGCCCCGTCGGGGTGCCGTAGCCGTCGTCGAAGACGTGTCCGAGGTGCGAGCCGCAGGTGGCGCAGCGGACCTCGACGCGCTTCATGCCCAGCGAGGTGTCCTCGATGTACTCGACCCGGGCCTCGGCCAGCGGCGTGTAGAACGACGGCCAGCCGCAGTGCGACTCGAACTTCGTCTCCGAGCGGAACAGCTCGGCGCTGCACGCCCGGCAGCGGTAGACCCCGGCGGTCTTCGCGTCGGTGTACTCGCCGGTGAACGGCCGCTCCGTGGCTGCCTGCCGCAGCACGGCGTACTCCTCGGGGGACAGCTGCTCGCGCCACTCGGCGTCGCTCTTCTCGACCTGGTAACCCATGCCTCCAGGGTACTGTCCCGTCCATGGCCAGCCCCGCGACCGAGGTCGACGCCGGCGGTCGGGCGGTCCGCGTGACCAACCCCGACCGGGTCATCTACGAGGCGACCGACCGCACGCCGGAGGTCACCAAGCTGCAGGTCGTCGAGTACTACGTGGCCGTCGGCGAGGGCATCGTGCGTGCCCTGCGCGAGCGGCCGACGGCGCTGGAGCGGTGGCCGAAGGGCGTGCACGAGGGCATCACGCTGGCCACCCGCGCCGGTGAGCACTCCGACGCGTTCTACCAGAAGCGGGTGCCGAAGGGCGCTCCGTCGTACGTCGAGACGGCGGCGATCGCCTTCCCCTCCGGCCGGGTCGCGGACGAGGTGTGCCCGACCGAGCTGGCCGTGGTGGCGTGGGCGGCGCAGATGGGCACGCTGACCTTCCACCCGTGGCCGGTGCGGCGCGACCGGCCGGACCATCCCGACGAGATGCGCATCGACCTGGACCCGTATGGCGCGACGGGCTTCCGCGACGCCGTACGCGTGGCGGGACAGGCGCGCGCGCTGCTGGAGGACCTGGGCATGAGGGGCTTCCCGAAGACGTCGGGCAACCGCGGCGTCCACGTGTACGTCCGCATCGAGCCGCGCTGGGAGTTCGTCGACGTGCGGCACGCCGCGATCGCCTTCGGTCGCGAGCTCGAGCGCCGGACGACGGGCGTGACGACGAAGTGGTGGAAGGAGGAGCGCGGGGACAACATCTTCGTCGACTACAACCAGAACGCCCGCGACCGCACGATCGCCTCCGCCTACAGCCTGCGGGCCAAGCCGGGCGCGCCCGTCTCGACGCCGCTCGGATGGGACGAGCTGGACGCGGTCGCCGATCCGGCGGACCTGAACCTGTTCACCGTCCCCGACCGGCTGGCCGAGCACGGCGACCCGCACGCCGACATCGACGCGCACGCCTTCTCCCTCGAGCCGCTCCTGGAGCTCTACGACCGGCAGCCGGAGGGGGAGATGCCCTACCCGCCGGACTACCCGAAGATGCCGGGCGAGCCGCCGCGCGTGCAGCCGAGCCGGAAGAACGCCCTCAACTGGGAGGACGGCGCAGCCGGCTAGGGCGCTCGCCGGGGCGGGATCCCCGAGGCCGTGGTCTCGACCCCGGGGGCCCTGGTGTGATGTGCCCCCCGGGGGACGTGCCAGTCGGTGCATCTCTTCGCAGTGCAGGAACGTGCACGCCCGAGGGCGGCGACGGGGGACGATCTCCCGATAGCGTTGTCCCATCGGCAGCACCGGCCGCCGGCCTCCGACCTCCCACGGAGCATCCCGGCCGGGTACGACGGAACCGCCCCCGGCTTCCTGGGAAGGCCGGGGGCGGTTCGCTGTCCGGCCGTCCCGCCGGCAGCGCGGCGCCCTCGAGCGCGTCGTGCTCGCTCGTATCAACGCCCGACGAGTGGTCTCCTCAACCGTGGCGGGCAGACCGGCCATCGCCCCATCCTGGTGGCGCGGGGGAGGCGGGCGCCGCCCGTTGTCGGGACCATCCACGTTGAAGGGGGCATGGAATGACTCGGATCCGAGCGGCGCTCGTGGCGCTGGCACTGGTGGCGGCGAGCCTGCTGGGCATGACGGCCGGCGCGGGCAGCGCGAGCGCGACGTACGCGGGGCGCGACGGGAGGATCGCGTTCGTGCGCGCGAACCAGATCTACACGATGAGCTCCACGGGCACGGGCGTCACGAGGCTGACCTCGCGCGGGAAGAGCTACCGTCCGCACTGGTCGCCGGACGGGAGGCGGATCGCCTACATCAACGAGACGGCGGGTGGCGTCAAGGACGTCTGGGTGATGAGCGCCACCGGCCGGAGCAAGCAGCAGGTCACCTCCACCGGTGACGTCACCTCCGCCGGAGCGGCGTGGTCGCCCGACGGTCGGACGCTCGCGTTCGCCAGGGGCAGCGACCCGATCTACGGGTCGACGCTGTACACCGTGAGGTCAACGTCCCCGTTCGGCACGCCGACGCAGGTCATCAGCACCCGCAGCACCAACGAGCTGTGCGCAGGCGACTACGGCGGCGGACCGGTTCCGGTGGACCGCTACGTCGCCTGGTCCGCGGGCAACACGATCGCCGTGTACAACCACGACTCGGCCTGTCCCGACGACGCGATCTGGATGTACTACCCGGCGACCGGTGAGTACCGGCAGTACGCGGTCACCGGTGGCGAGTGCTGCGGCTTCCTGGACTGGAGCGACCTGTTCTTCGGTCCGGGCAGCCGGTTCGGCTACAGCCAGGCCGACCACGGCGACGAGTACCAGGTCTCGAACCCACCGCGGCGGATCGTCTACAGCGGGTTCTCGTCCCGCGACGGCGACACGGGCGGCTCACCGTCCCCGTCGGGGACCTACATGGCGCTGACCAACGCCTCCTCCGGAACGGCCCGGGTGCTGTGGGCCAGGATCGACGGGACCGGCCGCCGGGTGCTCACGACCGGCTACCAGCCCGACTGGCAGCGCATCTCCTGAGACGCAAGGCCGCCGGCCCGCTCCTGGGGAGCGGGCCGGCAACGTCCTGCAAGGGTCAGCCCGGAGTCAGCGCAGCACCCCGCACAGGGCCGGGTCGGTCGCCTCTGCGGGCAGCGACGCGTCGAGGTCGCTCGGCCCCGCGCTGTCGAAGTCGTACATCCCGTTGTTGTTGTAGTCGACCCCGTGGACGACCAGGACCGCCTCGCCGCTGCGGACCGCGCGGACGACGGCCTTGCTCACGGTCATCGTGCGCCGGTACTCGACCATGCCGTGGGGGGCGGTCGGGAACCTGGTGACGGCCAGGGCGCTGGCCGGGCTGGTGTCGCCCTTGGTGGTCAGCGACGTCACGATCATCCCGTACGCCGGGTGGCCCTCGGTGGTGCTGAGCCGGAAGTCGTGGTTGACGTCGTCGCGCACCGACGGGCACTGGTGCCGGGCGTTGACGTCGAAGTGCAGGTGCGCCGCGTGCGGCAGGCCGGGCGCGAGCCTGCTGGCGTCGTACCTCACGTGCAGCTTGCGGCCGTCGACGGTCACCGCGGCGTACCCGCTGGCCCCCGAGTTGTTGAGCGGGTTCAGCCGGCCCTGCATGGTCTGGTCGTGGTGGCGGCCGTGCGCCGGGGTGGTGGCGTTGCTGGGTGCGGTGAGGGCGACGCTGCCGAGCACGGCGACGCTCGCCGCGGCGGCGCCGAGGTAGAGCTTGCGGTTCTGCATGGGGGTTTTCCTTCCCTCGCGGTCGGCGTGAGCTGCTCACGCCATCGCCCGGGGTTCGTGACCCACCTCACGCGGGATGGGTGACGACGTCCCCGGCGGCGAGGTGTCTAGTCCAGGACCGGAAACGAGACGATCCACGCCACCGGCGCGGTCGCGGAGGCGCCGCGCGGTGCGCGGTCGCGGAGGCGACGCGCCGCGCGGTGCGCGGTCGGCCGGTCGGTCGTCACGAGGTGCCAGGATCATGCCTGTCCCCGGGCCGACGAAGAGGAGACCGCGATGACGGCGATGACCGTGCTGGCCGACCCGCCGCTGAGCAGCGCCGGGCACACGCAGCTGATCCTGGCGGCGCTGCTCGGCATCGCCACGGTGGTGGTGCTGATCGTCTGGGCGAAGTTCCACCCCTTGCTCGGCCTCATCCTCGGCACCGTCGTGCTCGCCGCGGTCGCCGCCGTACCGCCGGAGGACGCGCTGACCAGCTTCGTGACCGGTCTCGGGTCGACGTTCGGCAGCGTCGGGCTGCTGATCGCGCTCGGCGCCATGCTGGGCAAGCTGCTGGCCGACTCCGGCGGCGCCAACCGGATCGTCGACACGATCGTCGACAAGGTGGGTCGCAGGACGCTGCCGTGGGCGATGGCCGGGATCGCGGCCATCATCGGGCTGCCGATGTTCTTCGAGATCGGCGTCGTCATCCTGGTGCCGCTGATCGTGCTGGTCGCCCGCCGTACCGGTGTGTCGCTGATGCTCGTCGGGATCCCGGCGCTGGCCGGCCTCTCGATCCTGCACGGGCTCGTCCCGCCGCACCCCGGCCCGGTCACCGCGATCGCCTTCCTGCACGCGGACCTCGGCTACACGCTGGTGTTCGGACTGATCGTCGCCGTTCCCACGCTGGTGATCGCCGGACCGCTGCTGGCGCGGTTCGTCGACCAGTGGGTGCCGGTCCACGCCGACGACGCGGTGCCGGTGGGGGCGGTGCCCTCCGGCGGCTCGGTAGCGGGGTCCGGGGCGTCGCCGGTGGCCGACGACGCGGTCGAGACGACCACCCGTGGCACCGGCGGCTCCCGGGGCGGGACGGCCGCCGACACGGTCCCGGCGGCCGCCTCCGCGGGCGCCACGCGCTCGCCCTCCTTCGCGGCCGCGATCATCAGCATCGTGCTGCCCGTGGTGCTCATGCTGGTGCGGGCGATCGGTGAGCTCACCCTCTCCGACGGCAGCAGCACGCGCAGCGTCCTGGACTTCGTGGGGGAGCCGTCGATCGCGCTGCTGGTCGGCGTGCTCGTCGCGATGGTCGCCGTGGGGCGCGCCTCCGGCATGCACCGGGGCCAGATCAACGACTCCCTGGGTGCGGGGCTGCCGGGCGTGGCGTCGATCATGCTCATCGTCGCGGCCGGTGGCGGCTTCAAGACGGTGCTGTCGGACTCCGGCGTGGCGCAGGTGATCGCCGACGCGGCGAAGGGCTCCCACATCTCCGTGCTGGTGCTCGGGTGGCTGATCGCGGTGGGCATCCGGCTGGCGACCGGCTCGGCGACGGTCGCGACCGTCACCGCCGCGGGCATCGTCGCCCCCCTCGGCCACACCCTGGACAAGCCGCACCTGGCGCTGCTGGTGCTCGCCGTCGGCAGCGGGTCGCTGTTCTTCAGCCACGTCAACGACGCGGGCTTCTGGCTGGTCAAGGAGTACTTCGGGCTCACGGTGTGGCAGACCATCAAGTCCTGGTCGGTCATGGAGACGGTGATCTCGGTCGTCGCCCTGCTCTTCGTGCTGCTCATCGGCGCCATCGTGTGATGTCGGGGGTCCGGAGGGACTTCCCGGAGCCGTCGGGCGACACCGGCGACCCCCGGGCGCTGTTCGCGCGCTACCTGGGCTGGTACCGCGCGACGGTGGTGCGCAAGGTGCGCTCGCTGCCGCAGGAGGAGGTACGACGCACGCGTCTGCCCTCCGGCTGGACACCACTGGAGATGCTGGCGCACCTGGCCCACATGGAGCGTCGCTGGCTCGTGTGGGGGTTCCTCGGGGAGCGGCTCGACGAGCCCTTCGGCGACGAGCGGGACGGCCGCTGGCACGCGCCCGACGAGGTGAGCGTGGACGACGTGGTGGCGATGCTCGAGCGGGTGGGCCGACGGACCGGTGAGGTGCTGGCCGGACACCGGCTCGACGAGGTCGCGCCGCCCGGCCCGCGGTTCCCGCGCGGCGACCCGGCCACGCTGGGGTGGATCTGCTTCCACGTGCTGCAGGAGTACGCCCGCCACACCGGCCACCTCGACGTGGCCGTCGAGCTCGCGGGCGGGGAGCTGGGGGAGTAGCGCGGGCCCAGGGCGGGGTCAGAGCCCGGTGACGCCCTCCCCGCCGTAGTGCTCGGCCTGCTCGTCGAAGCTCTCGTGCTCGAGCAGGTGAAGGGTCGGGACGCCGATCCGGCGCCGCGCCCGTGAGGTCCAGTCGACGTGGAAGAACTCCGCGATCACGTGCTTGCGGGTCAAGATGATGGCCTCCGCGGCGTGCACCTCGGCGACCTTGGCGGCCAACGCCTCGACGGGCTCGAGGCTGACCACCTCGCCGCTCACGTCCGCGCCGGTCCTCGCCAGCTTGTCCACGCAGCCGTTGCACTCCGTGCGGGCCTTGTCGAGCAGCTCGCGCTGCACCTCCGCGACGCTCTCGCTGTCCATCACCAGCGCGGGGGAGGCGAGCACCTCGCTCGCGGCGATCGACCCCATCGCCGACTCGACCCGGGCGGCGGCATCCTCCACCGGCAGCAGCACGTGGTAGCGGACCTGCTCCTCCACCTCCTCGTGCAGACCGCGTACGCGGGCCGCGTCGCTTGCCGAGAGGGGCTGCTCGACCAGCAGCACCACGTCGTACGTCGTCGACTCGCTCATGCTGCCGATGGTAGTCCCGACCGCGGCCGACGAGACCGCCCGCGACCCAGGTCGCGCCGGATGAGGTAGCCGAGGCCTCGAGCCCATGGTCACGTCCGCGCGCAGGTGACCCACGTTGGTTGAGGTGCCGAGGCGCTAGCCGAGGCCTCGAAACCATGGTCACGTCCGCGCGCAGGTGACCGACGTTGGTTGAGGTGCCGAGGCGCTAGCCGAGGCCTCGAAACCATGGCCACCTTCCGCGCGTGGGTGCGGGGTGGTTTCGAGGCCCTCGCCCTGGGGGCTCGGGCACCTCAACCAGCGTCGCCTCTGGGTCGCATCGCGTTGGTTGAGGTGACGAGGCGCTAGCCGAGGCTTCGAAACCATGGTGACCTTCCGCGCCGTTGGTGCGGGTGGTTTCGAGGCCCTCGCCCCTGGGGCTCGGGCACCTCAGCCAGCGTGGGCTCGGGCACCTCGACCAACGGCGGGGTCAGGTGATGCGGTCGCCCACGCGAGCGAGGGCGACCAGCCGGCTCACGGCCCGGTAGTACTTCTTGCGGTAGCCGCCCTCGAGCAGCGGCGGCGCGAACAGCTCGTCGAACGTGACGCCACTGGCGACCACCGGCAGGTCCCGGTCGTAGAGCCGGTCCGCGAAGACCACCAGGCGCAGCGCCACGGCCTGGTCGTCGACGGTCCGCACGTCCCCCAGGCAGACCGTCGAGACGCCGTCAAGGAGCGCGCCGTACTTGGAGGGGTGCACGTCCGCGAGGTGCCGGCTCAGGTCGACGAAGTGGTCGAAGCTGGCTCCCTGGCGGCCGGCAGCCCGCCGGACGATGTCGAGGTCGGGCGCGGTCGGGGCCTGCGGCAGCCCGCGGTGCCGGTAGTCCTCGCCCTCGATGCGGACGGAGCGGAAGTGGGCGGCGAGTCCCTGGATCTCCCGCAGGAAGTCCGCGGTGGCGAACCGACCCTCGCCGAGCCGGCCGGGGAGCGTGTTGGAGGTGGCCGCGAGCCGGACACCTGCCTCCCTCAGCCGCGTCAGCAGCGTGGACACCAGCACCGTGTCCCCCGGGTCGTCGAGCTCGAACTCGTCCACGCACACCAGGACGTACGCCGACAGCGCCTCCACCGCCTTGTGGAACCCGAGGGCGCCGACCAGGTTGGTCAGCTCCACGAACGTGGCGAACAGCTTCGGCCCCGGGGCGCTGTGCCACAGCGACGCGAGCAGGTGGGTCTTGCC